>NZ_JBKQQD010000407.1:0-2928 GCF_052144515.1 Mycobacterium sp.
TGGATAAGCGACAGACGTTCAGCCGCGCAACGCGCCGCGGACCCGTCACTAACAACGTCTAACACGTTGAACCGGAACGTGTTCCTGGGCGGACAGCAACGCAGGTCAGGGCCAGATCCACCCGCAATTTGCGGCTTGACCTGCTCAAACATGCGTTGGTGAGCGTTGGAGCGATTGGGGCAGTTACGCCGCAGTTGCGTACCCGCTGCGTACCCGCCAACAAACAGACCCCGTGCCTCGTCGTAGTTAGGCGCGGCGGTGCGGTCGGTGGTCTGGTCCGCTGCGCCAGCGGTGACCACACTCGTCAATGCGCTCGAACAGCGCGGCGGTCGGTACGGTCTGCAGACGATGTGCGAGGGCGGCGGCATGGCCAACGCCACCATCATCGAGCGTTTGGGCTAGGCAGCTTCGCCGCTTCTACTAACGCTTGGTGAGCGATGGCAGGTTGGCGAGCTGTGGGACATCTAACTGTCTCAAATCGGAGAGGGTGCATCGGCGGACAACACGGCAGCAGTGTTGTCCGGCTTCGGCGGCCACGGAGTCAGAACGATCTTTCCGCCGAGGCCGCCAGCGTCGATGCGGGTGTGGACCTCTGGCGCGGCGGCGAGGGGTAGGCGGTCGATAACCACTGGATGGATGGCACCGTCGCGCAACAGTGCGAACAGTGCAGCCATATCTGCCTTGAACTCGTCGGGGTGGGTCTTTCGCCGGGAGGTGATGCTGTACCACTTCGCGCGCCGTCTGCGGAATACGACATTGAAGGTGTCCCAGAATTTGAGTCGGGCGATGCCCAGCCCTGCCGAAAGTAAGCCTTCGCGTCCGTCGGCCATGGTTTGTGATCCATACCCCACGAGTAGGCCCCCGGATGCGAGGCAGGCGTAGGACCGTGCGAAATGCGCTCCGCCGATGGCGTCGAAGACGGCATCGACCCCGGCGGTGAGCTTGTGCAGTGCGTCGACGAAGTCGCCGTCGCGGTAGTCAATAGCCTTTGCGCCGAAGTTCTCCACTACCGGCATGTTGGCTGCCGAGCACGTGCCGATTGCGTTCAGACCGAAGTGGCGCGCCAGGTCGAGCAATGCCGTGCCCACAGTTCCGGAGGCTCCAATCGCGAGGATCGTTGCACCGGGTGCAAGTCGCCGGTGACGGGTGAGCATTTGAAATGCGGTGAGATAAGCCAAAGGGATACAGACCGCCTCGGCGGGATCAACACCATCGGGCACCGGCACCAGGAACTCTGCGGGGCGTATCGCGTATTGGGTGTAGCCGCCGACGACGCACAGATCGGCCACCGTCTGACCCTCGCGTGGTGATGCCACACCGGGACCGACCTTTTCGACGAGGCCCACGATGTCGTAACCGGGAATGAAGGGCAACGGTCCCTTGTAGTCCGGGTAGCGCCCACGACGGATGAAGATGTCGGTGAAACCGGTCCCTGCAGCGAGCACTTTGATGCGAACCTCGCCGGGACCGGGTTCCGGGGTGGTGGATTCCTCGATCAGATCAAGGACTTCAGGACCGCCGAACTGCGTTATAGAGATTTTTTGCCAAGTCATGGCCGGGACTTTACGCCTAGTCCCCGTGAACAGCTATTTTATGAAGATATGCGAGATAGGCATGTTTGCTGAGCTAACTCCCCTGCGCTTGGAATCGAACGTTCAGTCGGATTGATCGCCCAAGCGGCGCCCGCATCATGACCACGCTGGTCAATGCGCTAGAGCAGCGCGGCGGGCGGTATGGGTTGCAGACGATGTGTGAGGGCGGCGGGATGGCCAACGCCACCATCATCGAGCGGCTGACCTAAGGAGGCGCGGGACCTATATGCCAGCACGCTGGCTTATACCGTATGCAGCCGGATTGAGCCAGGATTGACCGCTCGGCGTGTCGCACCGCTTCTGTCGTAGGGGTCTGCCACCCTGGAAGCCGAGGAACTGCGCGGGGGAAACGCGCCGTCGAAACATTGACGCATCACCGAGGAGCGCACCCGACATGCACGTGGAGCAGTTGTTCGTCCAGACCCTCATCGACATCGATCGGAAGTTGAGGAGCAATCCGGACGAGTACGAACTGCTGAAGGTTGCCGGTCTGCTGCGGCCCATCTTGCTGGAAAAGCTTCTGGATGACGCGGCTGAGGCCGCGCCCTCTGTAGATGTGAAATTCCGCGTCGTGAAGGCAGCACCGCTGCCAATCTCACAAGAGTTGCAGGCCCACATCGACGCCCAGTGGGCGAAGTTGCACGAAACCAATCCCGAGATTCGCCGCGTCGACATCGCTGCAGAGATAAACCCAAGTCTGCTCAGCGGTGAACCGAGCAGGCCTGGGGACCAGGTGCTTGAGTTGACGCGGAAGGATTTCCTGGATCACGGGTTCATCATCTACAACGACGCCGTTTTCACCGTTGAGCACGCACTGCGCCTAACGGCCAATAGCCTGGGGGGAACCCACTGGGGCGAATGGAACAGCAGTGCGGAGGCAAAACAGCTGGGCGAATATATGAAGGGGTCGGTGTGGTTTGGCAGGCCCATGCCAGCCGCGATGATGGGCGCGATTGCGGGCTGCACGCTGCGTGCCTGCCAGCCGCTGGCAGATGAACTGACCCGGCGCGGCCTATATTCCCCTGCGTCTAGCGAGTGGATATGGTCGGCAGACGGCCACTGCAGTGTCAGAGCCCCAGAGCCAGAACCCAACCCGACAAGATGAATCCTAAATCCCGTCCCAGTACCGTTGGCCCCTTCCTAAGCGTGAGCCCGGGTACCAACCGGCTGGTGGCAGTGATGGTGGAGGCGGAGTCGTCATCAAGCCCCCGGCCGTGCCAGATGGCCGCAGTGCCGTCGTCGCCGGCGAGACAGTAGTCCACGACTACTCCGACGCATCGACCCCGCTACGCGTTCCCGCGCGACCCCCACCACGCCAGCAGCTCCTCGGTCGCCT
>NZ_JBKQQD010000408.1:0-9923 GCF_052144515.1 Mycobacterium sp.
TGATGCTCCTATTCGTGTTAAGGGGTCAAGCGGCGGTGAGCCAGGCGCGGTAGTTGGTGGCGAGGGGGTCGTCGCGTTTGAGTCCGCGTTCGAGGCGCGAGATGTCGTTGGGCCAGACGCCGAAGTGGTTGGCGACGGTGGTCAAGGTGATGTTTTTAGCTCGGCGGGTTGGGCGTAGATCGCTGTAGTCGTCGATGACGCAGGGTTGAGTGAGCAGACGGAAGACTTCGCGGGCGATGGCGCGTTTGAGCAGCCGCAGGATTTCAGTCTTGCTGCGTCCGTTGGCGATTTGGCGTGCGACATAGTCGCGGGTGCGGGGATCGTTGGACATACGCACCAGGGCGATGCGGTATAGCGCGTTGTTTGCCGAACGGTCACCGCCGCGGGACAGGCGATGGCGGGTGGTCTTGCCTGATGAGGCCGGGATGGGGGCCGCGCCGCACAGGGAGGCGAAAGCGGCTTCGCTGCGCAGCCGGTGAGGATTCATGCCGGCGGTGATGAGCAGCGCGGCGGCGGTGTCAGGTCCGACGCCGTGAGCGGCGCGCAGTGCGGGATTGATCGCCTGGACCAGGGTGTGGATCTGGTCGGTGAGTTCGCGGTCTTGATGGTGCAAGAACTGGGCACGACAAGCCAGGGTTTTGGCCGCGGTGAGCACCACCACGGTCGTTGGATCGCTATGGGTGGCGGGCCGGCAGCGTGCCAGGGCCTTGATGAGCGTGGCGGTGGTGTGGCGCCGGTAGCGTTCACGCAGTTCAACCGGCGCGGTCACCAACAAAGACTGGATCTGGTTGGTGGCGGCGGTGTAGGCCTTCACGGCGCTTCGGCGCGCGATCAACAGAGCGCTTAACGCAGTGCTGCGTTCATCTTTGGGTGCGGCAAGACCATCGCCGGACAACGCCGTACGCGCTGCAGCGTAGGCATCGAGGGGGTCGGACTTGCCGCGGCGACGTCGTGCGGCGCGGTCGGGCCGGTTCACTTCAACGACCTCGATACCCGCTCCCTGCAGTGCCCGGGTCAACCCCGCGCCGTAGCTGGCAGTGCCCTCCACACCCGCAACCAGCACAGTCCCAAAACTCTGTGCCCATTTGACCGCGACGTAGTAACCCACCGGTCGAGTCGGGAACTCAGCATCGCCAAGGGGTTTGCCGGTGTCAGATATCGCCGCGACGTGGATGGTGTTGAGGTGGGTATCGGCGCCGATGACGACGACCCGCGATGCTGTCACGATGGTGGAGTCCCTTCTGCCGGTCCAACACCGGCCGTAGCGGTCACACCCGGTAGGGCGGGCAGACAAGACATTGATGAGGGAACTGCCAGGCTCCTGATTAAGTCATGTCCGCCCTGCCGGGCCTAATGGTGCGACCCGCCCGCTACCGGTGGGACAGATCAAGTCAAAGACAACCCAGCAGGGCGTCAGTCGGCGCGAGAGTCACCACCGGCAGCGGACAGGCCAGCCCCATCATCAACCCATTCGGTTGAACACCATCAATGTCGGCGGCATCTGTTACTGCCGAATGTATGTTCGATGATGCGAGAGAGCCGGGCCGCTGCTGAGCAGTTGGTGGCGATCGGGGAGCTGTTCGCCTACCGCTTGTCACGCTGTTCGGAGAATGAGGACTGGGCGATGCGTGCACCCGAAGCCGACCCACCCTCCGACTACTGCGGCGACCGCGGCGCGATGATGCCCAAACGCCCACGCACGCGCGCCCAAAACCGCGCCCACCGTGTCGCCGCCGAACGCCGCCACAACCACCAAGCCCGCAAAGCCCGACGCACCGAGCGCGCCGGCCACGCCGGACCAACCCCACCCGACCCCGACGGCGATCCGCCCCCCTTCGAGGACAGGGCGGCCTCGCTTGGGTCCGCTTGGGTCTCTAGGGCCCAATCCGATAGCCTTAGCTGCCAACCCATGCGGTTTGGTCTTGTCCGAGTGGCGGAATGGCAGACGCGCTAGCTTGAGGTGCTAGTGCCCTACTAATGGGCGTGGGGGTTCAAGTCCCCCCTCGGACACGGTTACTACCCCTACCCGACGGACGAATCGAGACGCCGACGATCTTGGCGGCGGCGTTGTAGACCATCTCCAATCGAAGCGCGGCGTACAGTGCTGCCAACTCCGATGGATCGGCGCTATTGAGCAGCTCAGCGACGTTTCCGAGTCCGTCGACTATTTCCGCGATCTTCTTCTGGGTCAGAACGTTGGTGGTAGGTACTCGGTCGAGATCGGCGCGGGCAGCCTCACGTTCTTCTAGCGCACGGTTCAGCGCATCCGCAACGGCTGCCGGTTCCACACCAGCCTCGATCGACAGCTGTAGTCGGCGCATGCGCGTTTCAGCATCGGCGAGCTTCTTCTTCGCCTGCCGCAGACGGCTGTCGTCCACCCCACTTGCTTCTGAACCAGCCTCTGCCAATCGCCGAATGGTTTCATTCCGATGCTCGCAATCGAAGAGTCGACCGATCCACGCATTCAGCGGTCCGATGACAGCCCTCTCGGCGAGATACACGTTCTTCGGATGACTCGACAGCACCGCGGAACCGGGAGCGATGCTTCGAGCCGCGCATCTGTAGTACGTCCGCGATTCGTTCTTCGAACGGCGAGGTGTTCCCTCCATCCGGCGACCGCACAATGCGCAGCGCACCATGCCTTTCAGGGCGTACGGCCATTTCGTTGCCTTTGCACCGCGCTCCAGCTTTCGGCGAGAGTCGAGTCCGCCCGCCGCTCTGGACCGACGGAGCAGTTGCACTTCCGTGAACTGCGCCACGGAAACTATCGCCGGATGTGCTGGCCGTCGCGATCTGACGATTCGTTCGCTCGATGCGCGCCGGAATCGCACAACGTGCCCCTCACTGACATTGTCCGGATCCATCAGGATCTCGGTCTTGGTCCAGCGACCGAAGATTGCGTAGCCCGTGTACTTCGGGTTCTGCAAGATCGCGCCAACCGTGCTGCCTTGCCATCCGTCCGCGAGCCGGTGACGATTCTGGTCCGGCCGACGCGCAGAGGGACAAGGAACACCATCACGGTTCAGCCCTTCGGCGATCGCCCGATCGCCCCTGCCGTCGAGGTAATCGGCGAAGATCCGACGCACGACATCTGCTGCTTCCTCATCGATTGCGAGTACCCGTAATCGATACCCCTCGGCGGACTTTCGCGGATTCGGATGGCACCCACCGTCGACGACCATGTAACCGAAGGGTGCTCGGCCGCCCTGATGTCGGCCCTCGTTTAGAACCTGTGCATCCATCGCCGCACGGACACGAGCCTGAATATGTTGCCGCTCCGATTCGCTCATCCCGCCAAGGACGCTCATTAGCATCTTGTGTGACGGATTCTTGGAGTCGAACCTACCGCCGAGTTCCGGAATCCAGAGCTGCACACCGTAGTTTGCGAAACGCGGAGCAACCAGCGAGAACTGGTTTCCGAACCAGCACCGTGTTCCCTCGCCTACAACAACGGCATCCCAGCCTCGGTTCGGATCTTTGAGATCACTCAGCAGTCGACGGGCATCGTCCCGCCGGTCCCAGGGGACCGAGCGAGACTGGCCGACGTCGAAGTATTCGGCAACCACCACGCCGCCCAGCGGCCCGACAAACTTGCTGGCGTTGCCGAGCTGCCACCCTAAGGACGTTTCGGGATCCTGGTTGTCCTCTGTCGAGCATCGGCCGTAGAACGCCAGCGGTCCCAGGCTGTTCTCCGGAAGATCGATTGATTCGACCCCTAGTACTTCATCTAGCGCTGCCCACTCGTCGACCTCGTCCGGCACGCTGTCTATCTTCCCTCACGCCGCAACCGGGCGCCGAATCGCTGCCTCTCGAAGGATTCGTAGGAGAACCTGGGCCGCAGCAGGATTAAGTGCTGGCGGTGCATAGGGGCAACGAACGGTGCCGAAGTCCTCGCGTCCGCCAGGTGGAGGCTGCGTCCGGTCTGCGCGAGCATTGACGTTGACATCGCGACTTCCCGTTGCTCCGTTCTCAACCGACCGTCTCCTGTCGACGCTGGATTTGTCATTCACGGCACTGGTCTCTCGCTAGCCGCGCGTCTTGGTGTCCGGTCATGGGCTGGCCTCCGGCGGCGGGGTGTCGGTGAGCGCATCGCGGGCGGCCTGGGGCGCTGGCGAGCGCCGAGGGCGGCGGTTAGTACGAGCAGCCGCTCCCCGTTGGTGGCGTGCCCACAGCCGCGAAACTCCCATAGGACGGGTTCAGCGTCGTCGGCCTTGATGTGAGCCGGTTGGTCGAGTTCGGCCGGCAGGTGGTTGCGCATCGTCTGCCACCGGAAGCGCCGTGCGCGTAGGGCCTGCAGGGTGGTGGAGTAGCGCCTGGTTTTGGTGGTGATGTGCCCGCGAAACCCCGGGCAATGCAGCCAAGTCAGCATGATCGCCCGGCCGGGTCGGCGGGCCAGCTCGGCGATGGTGTGCAAGATGCGTCGCACATCGGTCTCGGAGACCGGCACGGTGGCAATGGCATGCGGGGAGATGCGATGGGTGCCGAGACCGAAGTCGGCGGCGGATTTGGTGACGTATTTCGCCAGGTAGCCCGCCACCCGCCGGCCCGCAATGCCGTCGCGGTCGTCAGTCCCGCCGACGCGGTTGGTGACGGGTTGGGCGTCGATCTGACTGCCGAACCGCACCACGTAACAAATCGGCGCGAACCGATTCTCACACTGCGCAGCTCGCCCGAGTCGATCAACTCGTACAGCTTCGTGCGGCCGATGCCGAGGCGTGCCATCACCGCCGGGACCGCCATCAGCTCGGCCATTGCATTCCTCCTGTAGGTCGTCCTCTTCGAGGTAGGTCCTTCTCACCCGTCCTGTCCGACTCAGGTGCCGCGTCGAGGTGATCCGACATCTGAGTCCGTCGCCCAGGCGAGCGCACTCCAGCTCATCCTGATGCGCCGTCTGAGGATTGCGCGTCGCAGCCAGTCCCGGCGGGCTCGTCCCTGCGCTCATCCTTCATGCGTCGTTCCATATCTAGAACGCTAAGAGGCGTTATCACGCTGCGCCACAGTCAGTCCCAGAAACTTTTCCCAGGTTTTGCGTCGGCGCATCTTGGTTACCGCTATTTATCGGAACGCAGTGAAACATCGTGAAACGCATTACGGCTCGGTGCTTATCGACTTTGTCACTGGTCGCGGAGAAGGAAGAATGATTGACATGCCTTCCAATGGCACTGTCACGTTGGTGAGTGTGGGCGACCTGGGAGGATTGGTGGGGTGAGGACCGCGACGCCGTCGTAGAAGGGCCACCGCTAGTGCGCCACGAACGAGGAGTGGAGGTCTGGATGTAGATAGGTAGGACTTTCAGGAATCGGTGTTCTGCAGGAGATGAAGGTTTGGCCCTTCGGAGTCGCCGGTCGGGCGCAGGCTTCAAACCACCACATGCTGCGTTGGCTAAGACCGTCGTGGTGAGCGATGTGGAAAAGGCGCCCGTGAGGTGTCAGGTGGGGATCAGGAAGATGAGTAACCCCGAACCGCTGTTGACGTGTCGTCAAGCCAGAGTGGCATCGAAACCATGGCCATTAGCGGGGCTGTGGGAGCAGGGCCTGGCGGGTAACCCGGTTTCTGGCCAGGTGGTGTCCGGCATTGAGGCGGCATGAGCCTGGTCTGCTGCTCTTGCAGGAAACGTGGGAAGGCGCGTCCCGACACTGCGTGGCGAAATCGGTTCGCTGTGAACTAGTTTCGTCTGCGATAGGGAGTAGCCAGGGGTTAAGTCTGGTGTGAGTACCGTTGCGGGGCGCGCTGGCGGACCGGTTCGTAGTAGTGACCCGCCATCGCATCGGTCATGGCATGCGACACGAACGTCAGCCGGACGACCTCGGTCACGCAGCAGTTAGCCCACGCTGTACGGCTGCGGCCGCTGCGGCTGGGGCTGTGGCGGCTGGGGGGCCCCGCCGTAACCGAGCTGGGAGGCGGTGTATCTCGCGGCGTCGGTGACCGGCACGGCCTGCACGGCCGTACCGTATGCGCAGATCGTCATCCACACGTCGCCGAGTTCGGTGGTGTCGAACCGCATCCCGATGACCGCGTTGGCGGCTCGGTTGCGCGCCTCGTTGATCAGCCGTCCCATCGCCTTGTTGCGGCTGTCCGCCAGGTTCTTGGTCATGCCCTGCAGCTCGCCGCCGAACATCGACTTGAATCCCGCGCCGATCTGGGCGAAGGCATTTCGCGATCGGATCTCCCAGCCGGGAATGTCGTTTGTGGTGACGACCAGCACGGGCCGACCTTTCTGCGTGCGCGGTTACTTGGCCGCGTGGCTTCCGCCGGTTGCGGCCGGCTCGGCCTTAGGCAGGTCGGATTCGGCCGACTTGGCCGACTCGGGGGTGCCGGTGAAAGTCAACACCGCACCTTCGCCGGAGCCCTCGCCATCCCAGTTGTCGACGTCGACGGTGACGATCTGTCCAGGCCCGACCTCCTCGAAGAGAATCTTCTCGCTCAGCGCGTCCTCGAGCTCCCGCTGGATGGTGCGCCGCAGCGGCCGAGCACCCAGCACCGGGTCGAACCCGCGCTTGGCCAGCAGCGCCTTGGCCTTGTCGGACAGCTCCAGCACCATGTCCTTGCTCTTGAGCTGGCCCTCGACCCGGCCCACCATCAGGTCGACCATCCGGACGATCTCTTCGGGAGTCAGCTGGTGGAAGACAATGACTTCGTCGATGCGGTTGAGGAACTCCGGCCGGAAGTGCTTCTTCAGCTCGTCGTTGACCTTCTGCTTCATCCGCTCGTAGTCGTTCTCACCGCCGCCCTGGGTGAAGCCCAAGCCGACCGGCTTCGAGATGTCGGCGGTGCCCAGGTTGGAGGTGAAGATCAGCACGGTGTTCTTGAAGTCCACCGTGCGGCCCTGCCCGTCGGTCATCCGGCCATCCTCAAGGACCTGCAACAGGCTGTTGTAGATCTCCTGGTGCGCCTTCTCGATCTCGTCGAACAGCACCACGCTGAACGGCTTGCGCCGCACCTTCTCGGTGAGCTGGCCGCCCTCCTCGTAGCCGACGTAGCCGGGAGGGGCACCGAACAGCCGCGACGCGGTGAAGCGGTCGTGGAACTCGCCCATGTCGATCTGGATCAGCGCGTCGTCGTCACCGAACAGGAAGTTAGCCAGCGCCTTGGACAGCTCGGTCTTACCGACACCCGACGGTCCGGCGAAGATGAACGAGCCCGACGGACGCTTGGGGTCCTTCAGCCCGGCGCGGGTGCGGCGGATCGCCTTCGAGACCGCCTTGACGGCGTCCTCCTGGCCGATGATCCGCTTGTGCACTTCGTCCTCCATGCGGAGCAACCGGGTTGTCTCGGCCTCGGTGAGCTTGACCACCGGGATACCGGTCCAGTTACCCAACACCTCGGCGATCTCGTTGTCGTCGACCTCGGCGACCACATCGAGATCGCCTGAACGCCACTGCTTTTCGCGGTCTGCCCGCTGAGCCACCAGCTGCTTCTCCCGGTCGCGGAGGCTGGCCGCCTTTTCGAAGTCCTGGGCGTCGATCGCGGACTCCTTCTCGCGGCGTGCCTCGGCGATCTTCTCGTCGAACTCCCGCAGGTCTGGCGGCGCGGTCATCCGGCGGATCCGCATCCGGGCGCCCGCCTCGTCGATCAGGTCGATCGCCTTGTCCGGCAGGAACCGGTCGTTGATGTAGCGGTCAGCCAGCGTGGCAGCGGCCACTATCGCGCTGTCGGTGATCGAGACCCGGTGGTGCGCCTCGTAGCGATCCCGCAGACCCTTGAGGATCTCGATGGTGTGCTCCACCGTCGGCTCCCCCACCTGCACCGGCTGGAAGCGGCGCTCAAGAGCGGCATCCTTCTCGACGTACTTGCGGTAGTCATCGAGCGTGGTCGCGCCGATCGTTTGAAGTTCACCACGGGCCAGCTTCGGCTTCAGGATCGACGCGGCGTCGATCGCGCCCTCGGCGGCACCGGCGCCCACCAGCGTGTGCAGCTCGTCGATGAACAGGATGATGTCGGCGCGGGTGTCGATCTCCTTGAGCACCTTCTTCAGGCGCTCCTCGAAGTCACCGCGGTAGCGGCTGCCCGCCACCAGCGACCCAAGGTCCAGCGTGTAGAGCTGCTTGTCCTTCAGCGTCTCGGGAACCTCGCCGTGCACGATCGCCTGCGCCAGGCCCTCCACGACGGCGGTCTTGCCGACGCCGGGCTCACCGATCAGCACCGGGTTGTTCTTGGTGCGCCGGGACAGCACCTGCATCACCCGCTCGATCTCCTTCTCACGGCCGATGACCGGGTCCAGCTTGCCTTCCATCGCCGCCGCGGTCAGGTTGCGCCCGAACTGGTCGAGCACCAACGATGTGGACGGGCTACCCGATTCGCCGCCACGACCACCGGTCCCGGCTTCTGCGGCCTCCTTGCCCTGATAGCCCGCCACCAGCTGGATCACCTGCTGGCGCACCCGGGTCAGCTCGGCGCCTAACTTGACCAGCACCTGGGCCGCGACGCCCTCACCCTCCCGGATCAGGCCGAGCAGAATGTGCTCGGTGCCGATGTAGTTGTGGCCCAGCTGCAACGCTTCGCGCAGGCTCAACTCGAGCACTTTCTTGGCGCGCGGCGTGAACGGAATATGCCCCGACGACGGCGCCTGCTGGCCCTGGCCGATGATCTCGTTGACCTGGCTGCGGACACCCTCCAACGAGATGCCCAGCGACTCCAGCGACTTAGCGGCGACGCCCTCACCCTCGTGGATAAGCCCAAGAAGGATGTGCTCGGTCCCGATGTAGTTGTGGTTCAGCATCCTGGCCTCTTCTTGAGCCAGGACGACGACCCGCCGTGCGCGGTCGGTAAATCTTTCGAACATCGGTGGTTACCTGCTCTCCCTCACCATTGGGTACAACGGATGCGCGCGGAACCCGCCTCCCACTCTAATCCGAAGTTACGGCCGTGAAGTCGGGTGAAACCTTAGTTGTGCTGGGTTTTCGTGGTTTTCGGTGGTGGTTGTTCTGGCTACTGGAGGGTCAGTGGGATGGCGGCGCCGAGTAGTTGGAAGGCGTGGCGTTGGGTGTCGGTGGCCTGGGCGAGGATGGGCACCGAGGTGGGGCCGCCATCGACGCGGTCGGGGGCAGCTTCACGATGCGGTACACCACGGTTGCGGTCACTGCGGCGCGAACCGGCGCCGCCTGACCGGCATTTACGCTATCCGCCCCTGGCGGGGACGCCGAAACTGTCCGCAGGCCCGGAGATTTCGTGTCCGCGGAGCCGGAGGACACCTGTCCGCCAGTCCGGAGTTCGCACTGACCGTTGACACTGGGCCGTAGGGGTATAGGTAGCGCTGTGTCGTGCTCAGGTCAAGTCGACTCGCCCTATGCTCGGCAGGCAGATGTCGACACAGCGCCGACCGACTGGAGGTAGTTCGCGCATGAACGAATCATCCGATACCCCCGACAATCCCGACAAACCGCAGGACTACCCCGGTCTGCGCGCCAAATTAGCAGAGCTGGTAAACGATTTTCTACCCGTTGCCGATGAGCTGTGGCCCCGTCTGCAAGATCACAAATACCGTTGGGAACTGTATGGCTACAGGCTGCCAGAGGATACGACAAACTTGTCGCCTCGGACATCATCGCCCTGCTGGTCGAAGCGCTCAAGAGCGTCAGTGTCGCCCGTAACAAACTCACACATGCTCACCTCAAAGCCGACGACCACAACCCCGACCGCCCAGAAGCGACATGATCAAGAGTTCTTTCCTGCTGGGCAGCATCCTGCCGAATTTCGCTCTATGGGATCAAGGCGGCGCGCACGCGCGCCGCGCCGCGCCGCGCCGCTGTCCGGCCCTGCCGCTCGTCCCTCGCTCGGGGCCGGGCGGCCCGGCACCACTCGCTGGGTAGCGCCTAACCAGATCCCTGGGCAGGGATTCAGCCGACCGACACCGACCGACCGCCACAGCTAGTCGTTGGCTGCCCGTATTGACGATTGAACATCGCGTCCGAGTTAGCCCGCAT
>NZ_JBKQQD010000409.1:0-20624 GCF_052144515.1 Mycobacterium sp.
CGGACCCGACCGCCAGGCAGTACCAGCACCTCGACCAACAATGCCGTCCACCACACACCACTTCGGGCACACCAACCACACCGGCAACCCGCCCCGCAGAGGGCACTACATCAGCAGCGTCCTAGCGCCGACGACATTCCTGCGTGGGCATTCGAGGATTGGGAGCGCGCGTAGTAGTCGGTGTCCCAAGACCGAGGACACGTCAGAAAGCATGGGCCGCACAAGCCGCGCAGTGTGGCGCGTTGTGCCCAAAGATCGACGAGGAGCTGGATGACGTGACGGTTGACGCACTCGACTCGGTGACGGCGGACGCGAACGGTGACCCGGCCCAAAGACGCTAGAGCACCAACGCTTTGGTAGACCGGCTCAACGCCGGCGAACCATACGCCGTCGCGTTGGGTGGCCAGGGCAGCGCCTGGCTGGAAACGCTCGAGGAACTGGTGTTGTCAGCGGGCATCGAGGTCGAGCTGGCGAGGCTGCTCGCCGCGGCCGAATCGATGTTGGAGCCGGTCGCCCGGGAAGTGGTCGTGGTCCGCCCCATCGGCTTTGACCCGCTGCGATGGTGCGCGCCCTGGCCGCCGAGGAGCCGGTCCCCGGCGCCGACCAGCTGATGTCGGCGGCATGCTCGCTGCCCGGTGTGCTGCTCAGCCAGGTCGCCGCGATGCGCGCATTGATCAGCCAGGGGATGGATTTCGCCGCCGCTCCACCCGCCGCGGTCGCCGGCCACTCCCAGGGTGTGCTGGCCGTCGAAGCACTGCGTGCCGCCGGTGCCAGGGACGTCGAGCTGCTTGCGCTGGCGCAGCTGATCGGCGCTGCCGCCACGCTGGTGGCCCGGCGGCGCGGGATCGCGATGCTCGGCGACCCTTCGCCGATGGTCTCGGTCACCAACGCCGACACCAACCGAATTGCCGCACTCCTCTGCGAATTCGGCAAGGACGTGCGGACCGTACCACCGCCGACGCTGTCGATCCGTAACGGTCGGCGCTCGGCCGTCATCGCCGGCACCCCAGAACAGCTGACCCGTTTCGAGCTGCACTGCCAGCAGATCGCCGAGGCCGAGGCCGCCGAGCGCAAGAATAAGTTGCGCGGCGGCGCGGTGTTCAACCCGACATTCGAACCGGTGCGCGTCGATGTCGGCTTCTACTCGCCGCGGCTGGCCGACGCGGTCATAACTGATCGACGGCTGGGCCGCCACGATCGGCTTGGACGCCGAGTTGGCCCACGAGATGGCCCACGAGATGGCCAAAGCCATCCTCGTGCACCCCGTCGACTGGGTGAATCAGGTGGCCGCCCTGCATGATTCGGGCGTGCGCTGGATCCTGGACCTGGGTCCCGGCGACATCCTGACCCGGCTGACCGCACCGGTGATCCGTGGTCTCGGCATCGGAATTGTGCCCGCGGCAACCCGCGGCGGCCAACGCAACCTGTTCACCGCCGGGGCGTTGCCCGAAGTGGCCAAGCCGTGGTCGAGCTACGCGCCCACCGTCGTGACCCTGCCCGACGGCACGGTGAAGCTGGAGACGAAATTCACCCGGCTCACCGGGCGCTCGCCGATCCTCCTGGCGGGCATGACGCCCACCACCGTCGACGCCAAGATTGTGGCCGGCGCGGCCAACGCCGGTCCCTGGACCGAGCTGGCCGGCGGCGGTCAGGTCACCGAGCAGATCTTCGCCCGCCGCATCGCCGAGCTCACCACGCTGCTCGAACCGGGCCGCGCGATCCAGTTCAACGCACTGTTCCTCGACCCGTATCTGTGGAAGCTGCAGATCGGCGGAAAGCGGTTGGTGCAGAAAGCCCGCCAGTCCGGTGCCCCGATTGACGGCCTGGTGATCAGCGCCGGCATCCCCGATCTCGAGCAGGCCGTCGAGCTGATCGACGAGCTGAACGGCATCGGTATCAGCCATGTGGTGTTCAAGCCCGGCACCGTCGAGCGATCCGCGCGGTCATCCGCATCGCCGCGGAGGTGCCCACCAAGCCGGTGATCGTGCAGATCGAGGGCGGCCGTGCCGGCGGCCACCACTCCTGGGAAGACCTCGACGACCTGCTGCTGGCCACCTACTCCGAGCTTCGGTCGCGGCCGAACATCACCATCTGTGCCGGCGGGGGCATCGGCACACCGGAGCGCGCCGCCGAATACCTGTCCGGACGCTGGTCGTCCTCCCACGGCTACCAGCCGATGCCGATCGACGGCATCCTGGTCGGCACCGCGGCGATGGCCACCAAGGAGGCCACCACATCGGAGTCGGTCAAGCGGATGCTGGTCGAAACCAACGGCACCGATCAATGGATCGGCGCCGGAAAGGCCCAGGGCGGCATGGCATCGAGCCGCAGCCAGCTGGGCGCCGATATCCACGAAATCGACAACTCCGCGTCCCGCTGCGGCCGGCTGCTCGACCAGGTCGCCGGCGATGCCGAGGCGGTCGTCGCGCGCCGCGACGAGATCATCGCCGCGATGGCCCGCACCGCCAAACCGCATTTCGGCGACGTTGCCCAGATGACCTATCTGCAGTGGTTGCAGCGCTACATCGAGCTGACGATCAGCGATGGAAATTCAACGGCCGACACCGCATCGACGAACACCCCATGGCTGGACATCTCCTGGCGTGACCGATTCGAGCGGATGCTGAAGCATGCCGAATCCCGTTTGCACCCAAATGAGTTCGGTCCGATCGAGACGCTGTTCACCGACCAGCAATTGCTCGAGCGCCCGAATGAGGCCATCGCGGCCCTACTCGAGCGCTACCTCGACGCCGAGACCGTCCAGTTACACCCGGCCGATGTGGGTAGATGTCCTCCCAGCGGTCGAGGACAAGACAGTCGACGCCGTACTGCGCAAGCTTCGTTGCCGCGGTGATCCCGGTTGGCCCCGCGCCGACGATCACCACCGGGACGAAGTTAGGGATGGCATTCATGAGTACCTCACCACGTTGCGTTGCGTGCCGAGATCGATCTTGCCGTCGTCGGTTCCGATGGCGGCCTCGACGACATCGCCGTCATGCAAGTACTTCGTGTTCTTGGCCTGGCCGGCGAAGAACATCTTCCACTTGACGTCGTCCGGCAGTAGACCCACGAGCTTCTGCACCGCCTTCGGCGGCGCAGACAGCGCGGTCCCGACCGGGGTGCCGGCGATCACCAGGTCGCCCGCGGACAGCTCCTGGAACCGCGCCAGTACCGCAAGGGCCTGCACGGGCCGATAGATCATGTCACCGTCGACCGTGCCCCAATAGGTGGCCCGACGCTGAATCGCTTCGGCGCGGCGCTGGGCAGCGTAGAGCTCTGGGATCCGTCGCGAACCGATCTTCGAGTTGAGGCCGATGTGCTGCGCGGTGATAGACCTATTTGCCGAACGTAGATGAGCGCATTGATTTTCTTGTCTCCGAGGCTTTCTCGATACCTGATAACTTCCATCCTCGGGACGCGCAGTGGCCTCCTCAAATGTTGACATGCACTGTGCGATGGCGCTTCCAGGAAGGCGCAAAGCAATACAGTTGAAAAACCGAGCGATTCAGAGGAAATATTCTTGCTTTCGCCGTCATGTCGCTGTGGTGACAGGACGACCCCGACACGGCTCTTGCGAGGAGCGCGCCCGAATGGTCAGACTCCTGCGGGGTGATTCAGTCAGATGTTCGCGCTGGCTGACGAACTGAAGCTGAGTGCGCTGCCGAGCACGCGTTGCTCGATGAGTTCAGCGCCTCGAGCAACGCCTCCGGTAGCTGCGAAGCCCGTCGCGACCCGCCGTGCGCCGTCTGTCATGGTCATCGCCTGTCGGACCTTGGCCGACAGGCGAGCCGCGGTCAGCTTTTTGGCCGGCAGACGTGTTCCGCAGCGCGCCACTTCCACCCGCCGAGCGACCTCGAATTGGTCCCGCCCAAACGGCACCACGCACACCGGAACGCCTCGGGCAAGGGCCTTTTGGGTCCCGCCCATGCCACCGTGGGTGATAGCGCACACCGCCCGGTCCAATACGGGGCCGTGCGGTACGAACCGGACTACGGTCGCATTCGGTGTCGGCGCGATGTCGCTTGGTAGCCCGGCGGGTAGTGTCGCGACGACATGTACCGGCGCGTCCGCGAGCGCGGTTATCGCGGTCTTGACAAGCTTTTCATCGGCCTGCTGTTGCGATGACGTCGTGACAAGGACGATCGGCCGCTCAATCGCCGTGAGCCAGTCGGGGACGGTATCCATGGCCGGTTCGAACATGCAGGGGCCGATCATCTGTACGGCATCGCCCCAATCAGTCTGCGGATACTCGAACGGCTTGCCGCTCGCCACCAGCATCAGGGGGGCCCGTCGCATGAACTCGTCCGCCGAAGCGACCGGCGGCGCACCGGCGCTCGCCCGAATCTTGTTGCCTGCCGGCAACACCGTCCGCTCCATCATGCCGATCGCGATGGGCCGCAGCGCGGCGTCACGGACCCTGCCAAGCACACCGGGCAGTGGAGCCAGACCCAGCCCGAAAGGGGGCACTCCAGGTGATTGCAGGGCAGGCGTGTAGGGGGAGAAACATGCCCACGGGGTGTCACGAGCGTCCGCCACCGACAGGGCGCCCCAGCAATTGACGTCGACGAGCAACGCGTCGGGGCGCGTTCGATCGACCGCGTCGGCGAAGTCGGCGACTTCATACGCGGCGCGTCGGCAGAAGACGTCGACCGCCCTCTTCAGCGCACCGCGAGGATTCGAAGCCTTCCAGTCATCGTTGACGATCGCCTCGATTCGCGGATCGATGATGTCGGTGGTGAAACCCAGCTTTCGGCCCATCTCCACACCCGTGGACAGCGTACGCAGGTGAATTTCGTAGCCGCGGGCGGACAGCTCCAGCAGTAGGGCGCTGAACGGGAACAGATGGCCGAGAGCCGGCGAGGTGTAAGCCAATATTCTTGCCATTGATTTTCACATCTTCTGGGTGCGGGATAAGCATCGGGTGTCTCACATTCTTTCCGACGAACGGTTTTCGTGTCAGTACCGCTGGCCACCATATGCATTGGGTGGCAACCGCTACTCGCAAAAGTGTCATGGCAGGCGGCGGTCATCATGGCTGGCGAATGGTGCTGGCACCCAAAGTAAATGGCAGGCAGTGGTACCGACAGCCGACGACTCATAAGCGACACTGTGGATATGTGGGCAACAACCCTAGTCAGGCGTCGCTGCAACGGTTTCCCCGTTCGCACAGCGGCATTCAACCAGGGGTAACGCCGATGTGTAGCGCAGTTATCGTGCTGTCGCTGCTAGCGGCGATCGACCCGGTCCGGATCGGGATCACGGCGCTCTTGATTTCCCGGCCAAGGCCCATGCGCAATCTCCTTGCCTTCTGGCTCGGCGGCATGGCGGCGGGGATTGGGGCGGCGCTGGCCATACTGCTCTTTCTGCGCGGTGTGACGGTTTCCGTAATGAGAGTGGTGGTTTCGGCCACCCGCAGCCCTATTATGAGTTACCTGCAGGTCGCGATCGGTGTGTTGGCGGTGTCATTCGCCGCCCTGCTGGTGGCGCGCTTCTGGTCGCGCCAGCGTCCACCCGTGCCGGTGACCGCTGGTGAATCCTCCGTCCTTCTCCTGGAGCCGAATACACCATCCGAATCCACCCGACCGTCGATCCGCGGCCGGCTGGCGGGCGGATCGTTGTTGGTGGCGTTCGTCGCCGGCGTCGCCTTGGCAACACCGCCCGTCGAATACATGGCGGCGATCCTCGCCATTGTGGCCTCCGAACCCGCTGCGGCGGCGCAATTCTGCGCCGCCCTCGTGTTCACCGTCGTGGCGTTCACGGTCGTCGAGGTCCCGCTTATCACCTATCTCACCGCGCCGGCGCAGACGCTGGCGGTGGTGCGGCGGATGAACGAATGGATAAGCGAGCGACGCCAGGCCATCCCCGCGGTGGTCTTTGGTGCGGTCGGTGCGCTACTGCTGATCTCCGGCATGGGCAAGGTCTGATTGCCGAAAATTTGAGCCGCCCTCGCCGGCTCTCCGGTCTCCCCCGCTTTCGGACATGGTGGCCAACTCGGCGTCCCTGTTGGTCGTGATGGGCGTAACTCAGCTATTACTCACAAGCAGTATCCGTGCCCCAGACATGATTTGCCGCGGGCTATAGTGAAACGTCCCACGCTGTAATGGTTCTCGGCTGTCCGGTCTTTCTTGCGCCGTAGCAAGCGCTATCATATCCGCGACCACCGCGGCAGAGAGCGGACCCGCTTGCACCGCTCGCACTTCGCGATAGTGTCCCGATGCCTGCGGCACGAGAGCATGACTTCACCGCAGCAGTGGTTTCGTGCCGCCCATCTGGCTGGTTTCTTGCAGCGCCACAACATAATCGGCCGAAAGATCTTGAGCGCGAGAACACAGTCGCACGGCAAGTCGAATTTCAGCTTGTCCAGAACCGCTGTGTCCGGCCCGCTTTGGCTGCCGTTTCTCATCCCAGCGCCTCGTTGGTCCGCCGCTTTGGCATGCCGGGGCCGCGCTGGGGGTCGGAGATGGTCACGGTGAGCGGAGCGCCGCTGACCCGGACCTCGAACCGCTTCTCGAAGGCCAGCGCCTCCGGCCGGATGACCACCGCTTGGGCGGCAAGGCGCTGCGCTGGCCTGCGCGCTGTCAGTTGGCCCATAGCAACACGATCCACGGCTCGCTCGTCGCGCTCATAACCTATCCCATCTCGGACGCCAACCATGGTGTTAAGGGTCGGCTGTCGACCCCTTCGATGTCATCAACGCTGGCGTCTATTAGCGGATCTGGGCAACCTCAGTGCCGGCATACTCGCCAGCTGCAATCGTCTAGAGCGCTCAAGTTTGCGTGCGACGAATTCCAGTTGCGACCGAAACTTTCCGGAGCAGCTGCACTTCGGCGATGCGCGCGAAGGCGTAGGCGCGGCGTGTTCGACGATCGGGATGTCCGCAAAGATGAGTTTCCGAGAGGATGTCGGGCTCCCCAGCCACAGCGGCAGGCTGGCGGGCACCGGCAGCGCAGCGGCGGGGGCTGGATCGGTCTGGAATTGACCGATCGGCCGCTTATTGCCGGTCCACCAGCGCGCCAAGTCGACAGGAAATTGTCAGGTGCAGAGCTTGCGCTACTTGGCTTCCATTGCGTAGGCCTTCTGGCCGAGGCCTGCCAGATGTTGGGGCTGATCGGTGGGGTCGCTGACATGGGACCGTTCGCGCAGACGCGAGACCCATTTCGGGGCCCACCAGTTCATCCGCCCCATCACGTGCATGAACGCCGGCACGAGCAGCATGCGTACCAGAGTCGCGTCGGACAGCACCGCCAGCGTCAGCCCGACCCCGAACATCCGCATGAACGACACCTGCGCAGCGATCAGCGCGGCGAAAGAGATCGACATGACCAACGCGGCGGCGGTAATGACGCGCCCCGTTCTGGCCAGGCCGAGCGCCACGGCGTGGTCGTTGTCGGCCGCCGTCCGGTTGGACGTGAGCCAGAATTCGTAGATCCGCGACACCAGGAACACCTCGTAGTCCATCGACAAGCCGAACGCGATGCAGAACAACACGACCGGCATGGTGAGCACCAGTGTCCCGGTGGCGGTGGTCCCCAATCCGCCGAGGTGGCCGTCCTGGAAGATCCACACGAGTGCGCCGAACGACGCGGTCAGCGATAAGCCACTGAGCAGCAACGTTTTCAACGGCAATACCACACTGCCGGTCAGTCGGAACATCACCACGAAAGTGATCAGGGCGATGGCGCTCAGGACGAGGGACAACCGGGAGGTGATGGCGCCGGCGGTATCGCGGTTCACCTGAGCCGCCCCGGTGATCAGGACCTGCCGACCGCCCGTACCGGCAACCGCGTGTATCCGGTCCAGCTGCGCGTTGGAAGCCGCGGAGAAAAGGGGCGCGCTGCTCGCCACGGTGAGAAACGCGCTGTCGTCGGCGACACCCGCTGCGGCCGTCGGCGGACCGACAAGGGCGCCGGCGACGAACGTGCCGGCCGGTGCCGAAACCGACGGCACATCGGGCACCGTCGACAGCTGAGCGGCGTAGGCGTCCAACGCCTTTGGCGTGACGCCGCGAACGTCCGGAATGACCACGGTCAGGCTGGTCGCCACGTCGGCGGTGAATCCGGTGCGCAGCTGATCGCCGACCTGGCGCGCCGTGTTCGAGGTCGGCAACACGCGATCGTCCGGGATGCCCCACTTCATTCCGAACAACGGCATGCCCAGCGCGACCAGCAGGGCGGCGAGGGCAAGCCCGAGCGGCACCGCCCGGCGCATCACGAAATGGGCCAACCGGTAGAAGAATGTCTGCTCGACGGGGCGAGGAGCGCGCCTGAACCGGCGCGAATCCAATCGCGGGCCCAGCACCGCGATCGCCGCGGGCGTCACCACGATCGCCGCAGCGACCGCGAGGGCCACCACCGCGATTGCGGCGTATGCGAACGACTTCAGGAACGGCATCGGGAAAAGCATCAGTGCCGACATGGACAGCGAAATGGTCATCGCCGAGAAGAGCACGCTCCGCCCGGCACTGGTCATCGTGCGGACGAGCGCGGCGTCCCGCTCGGTACCGCTGTCGATCTCGTCCCGGAACCGGCTCAGGATCAGCAAGGTGTAGTCGATCGCCAACGCGAGCCCCATTGCCAGCAACAGGTTCAGCGCGAAGATCGTAACGTCGGTCACGCAGGCCAGCGCACGCAGGACCGCCATCGAACCGAATATCGCGATACCGCCGACCGCCAACGGAATTGCCGCCGCCAGGAACCCACCGAACACCCACACCAGCACTAGGAAGCTCACCGGAACCGCGATGGTTTCCATCACCTTCAGGTCTTTTCGGGTCTGGCTGGTGATCTGCGCATCGGTCATGGCCTGCCCGCCGGCACGCACCGTCACACCGTCACGGCTGTGAACGACCTGGCCGCTGAGCGTCTCCGCGTGCGGGCCCGCTGCGTTGCTACCGCCGGTGATGCTGGCGACGATCAGACCGACCTTGCCATCTTTGCTGATCAGCGCCGCCGACGCCGACGGTGGTGCCGTCCAGGGCGAGGTCACGCGCGCCACGTAGGGCGAGTTGCCAAGCTGGCGCACAATGTCGGTGCCGACCCGCTCTGCGGCGCCGCTCTTGATGCCGTCGTCGGAGCTGACGGTGATCAGCAACTGGGTGTCGCCCTGGTTGAACCTGGTCGCCAACATGTTCGTCGCCCGCGTCGATTCCGCGTTCGGATCCTGAAAGCCACCCGCGGACAAGCTGTGCGTGACCGGCAGGCCGAACACCGCCGTCGCCACCATGGCGAACAGCGCAAGCGCCATGATCCGCCGCGGCGCGCGGATTCCCAGTCGAGCGAGCCGCTCCAAGGCATTCAAAAGCGAAGCACCGCACCTTCGATGGTGAGGCCTGGGCCGAAAGTCAAGAGCACACCGTGCTCTCCGCGGCGCGGCTTGTCGACTCGCAGAATGTTTTCCAGCACGAGCAGCACCGTGGCCGAGGCGCAGTTTCCGGCGTTGGCAAGAACGTCCCAGCTCGCCCGCAGCTGCTCCGGCCGCAATCCCAGTTGCTTGCCCAGCTTGCGGACGATCTTCGGGCCACCGGGATGGATTCCCCAGTGGGCGACGTCATCCGCGGAAAGTCCCAGCGGCGTGAGAAGTTTGGCGAGGAAGCCGTCGATGTTCTCCTCGAGAACCGCGGGCACACCGGCGGCCAGGGTCATCCAGAACGACCGGTTGCCGATGTTCAAGCTCATCATCGTGTGCTGGTCGTACAGCTGCTCGGTGTGCGTGCGCAGGAACTGGATTCCGGCGCCGTCGGGAGCCGAGCCCAGCAGCATCGACACGCTGGCGTCGCCGAACAGCGCCTGCGTGATGAGCGCTTCCACCGGGTCCTCGCCGGGCATCAGGCTTTCGCGGATGTGCGCGGAGCTCAGTTCGGTGTTATTGCAGATCACCAGCTCATCGGGTCGGGTGGTGACACTGTCCATGGCGACCTTGATGACGTTGAGCGCCGCGTAGCAGCCCATGTGACCGATGAAGGTGCGACGCAGATCCGACCGCAGCCCAAGCTCTTTGGCGAGCAGCAGGTCGGGGCCGGGGTTGACGTACCCGGTCGAGCAGGCCATGACGAAGCTGCCGATCCGCTGCGTGTCGAAATCACCGATCGCTTCTTTGACGGAACGCGAGGCGACGTCCATGACCGCGTCACTGTGGGCTGCCATCCGATCGCCGGTGAGCAGGCCAGCGGCCTCGGGCAGGTGGTCCGGGTCCCACATGATGTGGCGTTTCTTGACCTTTGTCGATTCGACTATTCGCTTCACGAACGGTACCGACGACATGCGCTCGAAGAGCTGCCAGGTCTCCTCCTGGGTCACCTCGAACGGCGGATGCGCGGACGCGATGCCCAGCAGCGTCGGCCGGCTGCGCGTCGCGCTCGCGGTCAGGTGCGCTGGAGACGACGCGTCAAAGGGATCTGCTCGATACATTGGTTTCTGCTCCTTCTCGCTCTACCCGACCAACCGGCTGTTCCGGGCGCGCCGTGCCAGCGCTGACCGCGCCTGGAGAAGTTCTCCGTTGGCCGCCTGAACCAACAACCTTGCGGCCGTGACCTTTTTGGGCGCAGACAATTGCCCCGTCTGCCATTGGTTGAGCGCCTCGCGCCGGCGAAGCTTTCCACTGCTGGTTCGGGGCAATGTTCCCGGTACCAGCAGCTCCACATGCGCGGGGCTGATGCCGGTGTGCTGTTCAACGCGCGATGCGACCTCTTGTGCCAAGCTCGCAGTGGCGTCGGGGGTCGTTTCGACCAGCATGGCCAGCGCCTCGTCTTCCTCACCCGGCGTCACGAAGCCAACCGCGACGGCGCATCCGGTACGAACGCCCGGCAGGCCGTCCAACGCCGCCTCGAACTCCTCGGGGGCGTGGTTGGCGCCGCGGACGATGACAATGTCCTTCTGCCGTCCACACACATAGAGCTCGCCGTCGTGGGTGAACCCGCGGTCGCCTGTGTGCAGCCAACCGTCGTGCAGCGCCTGATCGGTGAGGTCGGGGCGGCCGAAGTAGCCGGCCATGATGCTGGGACCCGAAACGAAGATATGACCGACATGCGCATCTGGCAACGCGACTCCATGGTCGTCGCGTATCTCAACCCCCATGCCGGCCAGCGGACGGCCAACGCTGACAATCTCTTTGCCGCCTGGTGCGATTACCCCTTCGGCGGCCAGTTTGTCGCCGTCCACACCCAGCGTTTTGAAGGACGTACCCGCCGGCTTGAAAGTCACGGCCAACGACGCCTCCGCCATGCCATAGCAAGGCGTGAGCGACGAAGGGCGAAAACCCCAACGCCCGAAGCGCTCACTGAACTGCCGCTGCGTTTCGGCGCTGACCGCCTCGGCGCCATTGAGGCAGATGCTCCATGAGGAGAGGTCCACACCCTCGAGTTCTTCGTCATCTATGCGCTTGAGGCACAGGCCGAAAGCGAAGCTGGGCGCTGCCGTGATGGTCCCCCGGTGCCGTGAGATGGCTCGCAGCCACGCGCCGGGTACCGCAACGAAAAGCTCCGGAGGAAGCAAGACGACCTTCGCAGGAACATAGAAGGCACTGAGAAGATTTCCGATCAATCCCATGTCGTGGTAAAGCGGCAGCCAAGTAACGCCGACGGGCCGCGTCCCGTCTGCGGTCATGTAGTGCTCGAGCGTCGCGAGATTCGCGAGCAGGTTCGCGTGGGTCAGAGCCACCGGCTTGGGATCGTTGGTCGTCCCTGACGAGAACTGGATCACTGCAATGTCGTCGGTGGCGACTTCCACGGCGTCGGAGATGGGACCGCCCAGGCTGGAGGCCGTTACGCAGCCGAGCGCAGGAGCCGAGTTCAAAACGGCCACCCCCAGAAAGCGCCGAATGCGTTCGTCGGTCACCACCAAGGCAGCATTGACCGCCTTGAGCATGGCCGTCGTCCTGCGGTGGAACTCATCGAGTTTTCCCAGCCGCAACGGCGGATAAAGGGGAACCGGGATCGCGCCGGCGCAGAGCACGCCGAAGAAGCATTCGACGAACTCCGGGCAGGTAGGCAGGACCAGGGCTACCCGGTCCCCCCTGCGCACCCCACGGCGCACCAAATCCCCGGCAACAGAAAGTGCCTGCTCGCGTATGCGGGCGAACGGGACGTCCTGGTCTTGCTCCTTGCGGTTCACGAAAACCAGACCCAGCTCGGACTGTGCTGCCGCGTCTAGCATCTCGATCAGCGTGGCGCCCTTCGGCTGGATTGCGGGTGCCCCTCTCATGACTGCTCAGCTATGCGAGCAATCACAAGGTTTGCCAGATCGCCGACGGTGCGGAGCTCGTCAGCATCCTCTTCCTGCAATTCGATGTCGTAGTATTCCTCGATCTTGAAGACAACCGACATGAACCTGAGCGAGTCCAGACCCACATCGGCGATATTCGAGTCCGCCGTGATGTCGGCCTGTTTTGCTTCAGCCTTGACCAGGTCAATGATCTTCAGGGCGACAATCGCGAGGATTGCGAGTTCTTGGGATGACGTTGTCATGGACTGAAGTCTTGTCTGTGGGGCCCGGAAAAGCCTCCCTGCCAACGCGAATCGTTCGTACTGGCTAGCACAACCTTGTGGCGATCGTGATTTGGTGAAAGATGCTGTAACGCAGCAACTGCGGCCGATTCGTCGCTACGGAGAAGTTCGCATTCGACAGCCGCGGCGTGAACACCCCTCTGGGGCGGCCCACTAAAGGGTAGCTATGGCATGTACACGCCGTGGGCGCCAAGCCTGGGCCGGTTCGAGCAGCATCTGCGCTTCCTGCTGCTTCTCCGGAGCGTCGTCGTCGAACGGGCGGCCGGCGGGCCGCTCGTAGAGCTGCCGCCCACCGGCGATCGCCGCGGCGAGCCGACGTTGGCCGGCCAGGATGCGCGTGGCCACACATTGCTCATAGGCCTGCCGCTGGTGCGGATCGAGCGATGCAAGGAACGCTTGGGGGTGCGCCAACGCAATCTGCGCAGACACGGGCGCAAAGCCGAGGCTGGTCACCAGGCCCGCTTTGAGCGGGAATTTCGCACCCAGCCGCAGCGTCTCACGCGGCCACCCGAAGTGGGCCGAGGAGGCCAGCTCGTCGTCGAGGCAGTCCAGGCTGCGGTTGGGCGGGATTACGCCGTCGCGCAGTATTTGGCACAATCCGATCAGCTGGTACGCGGCCGCACCGCCCCGGGTTACGAAACTTCAGAAACCCCAGAAAGTTTGCAACCGTGTGTTTCCCGCGGGCCCGAAACGGAACGCCACCAGCGCTGCGCCGATCCCGGGCGGTCTTACTTCGGCCACCGAGCGAGGCAGTTCACTCGCCTCGCCGCGCCATCATTTTGGTAACCCCCAAGGCACCGGTTTCGTCGGTGCCCGGGTGAGACACCAGCACGTAGCCAGCGCAGCCCCAGATCACCGGCAGGGCGGTCAACAGGCCGTACATTGCTGCCATGGTCTCACCTCCTGATAGATCCAAGGCCTCAGCACCTTGATGCCTCAAGGATCGGCTTCTGGGATGGAGATATCGCCGTGGCTGGCACCCATCCGGGGGCCCCACCAATGGGAATGTTCGCCTACCCGCCAGTGGGTATGGCGGCGGCCTGGCCGCCCGACCGGGCTCCCTAGCCGGTAAAGACGGTACCGCCGGGAATGTCGCCGGACAGCCCGGCGCTGCCGGCGTCAGCGCGACCACCGCGTAAGCGGTCCCCTTGGAATTTCGATTGCCGGGCCGATTCTGCGGCACCCGTCGCGGCCACGCCGCAGACTATGCCCAGGTTGGCGAGCAACGCAATGCTCAGCAAGATGCCGATCGCCGCCGACCACGGGTTCCCGACGTCGATCTCATTGAAAAGAATGACCCAAATCGTTTCGGCCACAAGCACTGTTTCGACGATGATGAAAACCGCGGCCAGCGCGATTGCGCGCTTCACGGTGCCGACCGTTTCGGCTCGGCCGCCGCTGCCGGTTTTGCGCTGATGATCGACACGTCAGTCTTCCTCTCACGGCTGTCCGAGGTGCCGCTGTCGATGAGCTGCCCCCTGGAACGCGTTCGCCTGACACCCACGTAGCGCGGCCACGCTTTACGTGATGAGTCTGACCGAACTAATCACCTACGCACATTGCGGCTAGCGGTCAATCATGGTTCGCGGTGCCTACAGGGAGCAAAGCCGCCACAATTCGCAGTCGTGGTACAAACCTGGATGCTGGCGGGTATGCAAGACTCCGGTTGACAGGGAGGCGTTGGCGGGGGTTGCAGACGAGACTTCCTGGCAACGCTTCAAATCAAGCGTTACCTGGCATTGGTCGCGCGATCGTTTCGCGTTCGCCGTAATCCAGGAGTTGCAGTATCCGATGCATGATGTCACAAGCAACAAGCACTCACTGACTTTCGCATGCCCATCGTTTCGGCGGGACCCGTGCTGCGGCTCCTATCACCCTGTGTCGCTTCAGACTACGACGCTGGTGACCATGATACTGATTCTCATCCTCATACTGTGTTGGTGACGGCTTCAAAGACACCCGTGGATTGCTGGTTCATCACCGATTCACCGCGGCTAACCATTTCCGATTCACTGTCTGAATTCCTGGCGTAAGACGTTCTGACACATAGCTTTTGCGCTGCGTATGTCGACGGCTGGCCGAGCCGCGCCAATCATGCTCTGCCGATAGCGAGAATGATTGTCACCCAAGTTATTTCGATACGCCTTCCGGCTACCAAGTAGCGCGTGGCCCCTGCGGACCCGTAGACGAAACTCAGGCTGGCATTGAAGACTCCCGTCCCGCCGACCGTCATTCTCGATGTGATGCGGGTTACACAAAGGAGGTGGGACGTGTCGCGAAACGATTTGATAACAAGGCGATCGGCACGGGTCTTCAATTCGCAGAGGCAGGTAACCATGACGGCGCGCCCGCGCCCGCGTGGCGGCGCCCGCGCGGTGATTCAGGGGGTGGCGCGTGCCGCGATGGTGCAGGCGCAGGAGGCGGCGCTGTTGCTGTCGGTAGCCGCCACGGTGCCGCTACGCCTCGCCCGTGGTGCTGAACCCGCAAGTGTGTCGCCGCACGTAAAAGCGAACCCAACGCTTGCAACGCATCCAGTGCTGTTAGTTCACGGGTTCGGGGGGCCAAGTCGAGTTGGAACTTGGTCGCCCAAGCCCTAAGTGTCCAGGGCTTAACCGTCGACGCCATGGCCTACGCGCCGGTCGGAAACTCGGTCGAGGAGCTCGCTGATCAACTGGTCGCTCATACCGAGACGACGTTGTCTCGAACCGGCGCAGCAAAGGTGCATCTGGTCGGACACAGTCTGGGCGGTGTCATCATCGCGCAAGCCATCCTCGACCCTCGCTTGAACGGGCGAGTCGACACGGTCATCACGCTGGGCTCCCCGTTTGGCGGGTCGCCCTGGGCCGGTCTGCTGCCGTTAGTCGAGATGGTGCGGGCGCTGCGACCGGGCTCGCCACTGTTGCGCCGGCTCGCATCCACGCCATTGCCTGACGGCGTGCGGTGGCTATCGGTGACGGCCGCACTCGACATCATCGTGCCCGGCATGCGCTCGGTGCCATCCCACGCCCAGGTGGAAACCATCACGGTCGATGGCGTCGGGCATCTCGGGATGCTCCTGAGTCGTCGGGTTATCGGCTTCGTTGCCGCCGCGTTGTGCGCACACGGGACGGCCAGCGCCGCTGACCCGGCGATGTGTCTGTTGCCAAGCGCCTCTTGACAACTCCGACCCGGACGCGCAACCACTAGCTGGTGCGGAAATCAGCTTGCGGTCTTTTCCCGCAGGAAAGCAATGTCGTCTTTGCGGCCCTCGTCGGCGGTTTCACAGATAACCGGCGCATCGGCGGCTTTGACCACCGCGACGAGCAGCTCTGGATCGATCTGACCGGTGCCGAGATTGGCGTGCCGGTCGGCACCCGAACCGGCGGCATCCCTCGAGTCGTTGCAGTGCACCAGGTCGATGCGGCCGGTCAGGGCCTTGATGCGGTCGACGGCGTCGATCAGCGCCTCACCCGCGGCCCACGCGTGGCAGGTGTCTAGGCAGAAGCCAATGCCCTTGTCGCCGATGTGATCCCACAACCTGCCAATGGTGTCGAAGTGGCGGGCCATCGCGTGGTCTCCGCCCGCGGTGTTTTCCAGGTAGATCGCAACGTCGGTTTCCAGGTATTCGAGGGCCTTGCGCCAGCGCTGGAAACCCTCGTCGAGGTCGTTGTCGTCGGCGACGTGACCGCCGTGCACGATCACCGCGGCCGCGCCGATGTCGGCCGCCGCGTTGCACGTGTCCTGCAGGATCTTGCGCGACGGGATCCGCACGCGATTGTTCGCCGACGCGACGTTGATCAGGTACGGCGCGTGCACGTATATCGGGAGGGCCGCGGCTTTCAGGACGGCGGCGTCCTCGCGCGGCTTGGGCGCCTTCCAGCTCTGCGGGTTGCCGAGGAAAATTTGCACGACGTCAGCGCCCTCGGCCTGGGCTGCGGCCAGCGGATCGGTCGGGCTGACATGGGAACCGATGAGCACGCCGGCCAGTCTAGTAGTCCCCGCCCACCCCGGCTCACAACCTCGGGCGCCGGCGATGGAGATCAGTGACCTGCTGGAAGGCGTGCCGGCCTGGATGAGCAACTGCTCGGCGAATTCGCGGCCGATGAACTGGACGCCGAGCGGAGTTCCCCGCCGCGTGACTCCTGCCGGAAGACAGATCGCAGGGTCGCCGCTCACGTTGAAGGGCGCGGTAGGCGCTGCCAACCTGGCGTAGAACGATGCGTCCTGTCCGAGGTCCCGCATGGCCTGCAGCGTCGGAGATCCAAAACCGCAGCTGGGCATCAGCACGATTTCCACGTCTTGAAACACCCGACGCAGAGATCCGGTGAATTCGAGGCGCTCGGGCGGGCGGGGGCTTTTGCGTCTGCCCGCGCTACAAACTAGCGGTAATCGCTGTACCCGTAGTCGTCCAGCGGAACCGCGGCACCGGTGGCCTGACCGAAGTCCGGACTGTAGTACTGATCCTCGTACGACGGGATCGTGTACGCCGCAGCGCGGGCTTCCTCGGTCGGCTGCACCTGAATGTTCCGGTAGCGGTTGATACCGGTACCGGCCGGGATCAGCTTTCCGATGATCACGTTCTCCTTCAGACCTTGCAGCTTGTCGCTGCGGCAGTTGATCGCCGCATCGGTCAGCACACGCGTGGTCTCCTGGAACGACGCCGCGCTCAGCCACGAGTCGGTGGCCAGCGACGCCTTCGTGATACCCATCAGCACCGGACGGCCTGCCGCGGGCTCGCCGCCCTCGGCCACCACTCGGCGGTTCGCGGCCTCGAATTCCGCACGGTCGATCAGTGAGCCGGGCAGGAACTCCGTCGCACCCGAGTCGATGATGGTGACCCGGCGCAGCATCTGCCGAACGATCACCTCAATGTGCTTGTCGTGGATCGACACACCCTGAGCGCGGTAGACCTCCTGGGTCTCCCGGACGAGGTGGATCTGCACCTGACGGGGGCCTTGGACCCGCAGCACCTCGTGTGGGTCGGCGGAGCCTTCCATCAGCTGCTGGCCCACCTCGACGTGGTCACCGTCGGAGAGCACCCGCTCGGAACCATCTTCGTGCTTGAAGACACGCAACCGCTGCCGCTTGGACAGCTTGTCGTACACGACTTCCTCGCCACCGTCGTCGGGAACGACTGTGATCTTGTAGAAGCGCTCGCCGTCCTCGAGCTGGACCCGCCCGGTGACGTCGGCGATCGGCGCCTTGCCACGCGGCACCCGGGCCTCGAACAGCTCCTGGACACGCGGCAGACCGCCGGTGATGTCCTCACCGACACCACCCTGGTGGAAGGTGCGCATGGTCAGCTGTGTGCCCGGCTCGCCGATGGACTGGGCCGCCACGATACCGACGGCTTCGCCGATGTCGACCAGCTTGCCGGTGGCCATCGACCGCCCGTAGCAGGTCGCGCACACACCGGTGCCGGTGGTACACGTCAGCACCGAGCGCACCTTGATCTGCGTGATGCCCGCCGCCAGCAACGCATCGATCGACGGGTCACCCAGGTCTTCACCGCGCGCGACGACGACGTTGCCGGCCTCGTCGACCGCGTCGGTACCCAAAGTCCGTGCGTACGCTGACGTTTCGATGTACGGGTCACGGATCAGCGTGCCGTCGGGCTGACGCTCGGCCAGCTCCACGACGATGCCGCGCTCGGTCTGGCAGTCGTGCTCGCGGACGATGACGTCCTGGCTCACGTCCACCAGACGACGGGTCAGGTACCCGGAGTCGGCGGTACGCAACGCGGTGTCCGCCAAGCCCTTTCGGGCGCCGTGGGTGTTGATGAAGTACTCCAGCACGGTCAGGCCCTCACGGAACGACGACTTGACCGGGCGCGGGATGAACTCACCCTTCGGGTTGGTCACCAAGCCCTTCATGCCGGCCAGGGTGCGGGTCTGGGTGAAGTTACCCGTAGCGCCCGAGTCGACGATCGTGATGATCGGGTTGTCGACCGGGTAGTGGTCCCGCAGCGCCTGACCCACCTCGTCGGTGGCTTCCTTCCAGATCTCCACCAGCGCCTCGTTGCGCTCGTCGTGGTTCAAAGCGCCACGCTGGAACTGCTTTTCGACCTTCTCGGCCCGCTCCTCGTAGTGGTCGAGGATCTCCTTCTTGCGCGGCGGGACCAGCACGTCGGCCATCGAGACCGTGACACCACTGCGGGTCGCCCAGTAGAAGCCGGTGTCCTTGAGCTTGTCGACGGTCTGCGCGACCACGATCATCGGGTAGCGCTCGGCCAGGTCGTTGATGATGGCGGCCTGCACCTTCTTGTGCATCTGCTTGTTCACGAACGAGTAGCCCAGCGGCAAAAGCTCATTGAACATCACCCGGCCCAGTGTGGTCTCGGCCATCCAGGCATCGCCCGGCTGCCAGCCGTTGCGGCCGAACAACTCGGTCTCGATCTCGGCGGGCGGACGTAGCTGGGTCAGCCGCACCTTGATCTTGGACCGTACCGAGAGCACACCGCGGTCGACCGCCATGATCGCTTCGGCCGGCGAGGAGTACACGCCCGTCTCGGGGCTGTCCTTGGCGGGCGCGGTGTATTCGCCGGTGTCGCCGTCGACCTCGGTGGTCAGGAAGTACAACCCGGTCACCATGTCCAGTCGCGGCATGGCCAGTGGGCGGCCCGATGCCGGCGACAGGATGTTGTTGGACGACAGCATCAGAATGCGGGCCTCGGCCTGCGCCTCGGCGGACAGCGGCAGGTGCACCGCCATCTGGTCACCGTCGAAGTCGGCGTTGAACGCCTCACAGACCAGGGGGTGCAGCTGAATGGCCTTGCCCTCCACCAGCATTGGCTCGAAGGCCTGGATACCCAGCCGGTGCAGGGTGGGCGCGCGGTTCAGCAGCACCGGGTGCTCGGCGATGACCTCTTCGAGCACATCCCACACCTGGGGACGCTGGCGCTCCACCATCCGCTTGGCGCTCTTGATGTTCTGCGCGTGGTTGAGGTCCACCAGCCGCTTCATCACGAACGGCTTGAACAGCTCCAGCGCCATCAGCTTGGGCAGACCGCACTGGTGCAGCTTGAGCTGCGGGCCGACCACGATGACCGAACGGCCGGAGTAGTCGACACGCTTACCGAGCAGGTTCTGACGGAACCGGCCCTGCTTGCCCTTGAGCAGATCGCTCAGCGACTTCAGCGGACGGTTGCCCGGCCCGGTGACCGGCCGGCCGCGGCGGCCGTTGTCGAACAGCGCGTCCACGGACTCCTGCAACATCCGCTTCTCGTTGTTGACGATGATCTCGGGCGCACCGAGGTCGATCAGCCTCTTGAGGCGGTTGTTGCGGTTGATCACGCGGCGGTACAGGTCGTTGAGGTCGCTGGTGGCGAACCGACCACCGTCGAGCTGCACCATCGGCCGCAACTCCGGCGGGATCACCGGGACGGCGTCGAGGACCATGCCCATCGGCGAGTTGCCCGACTGCTGGAAGGCCGCGACCACCTTGAGCCGCTTCAGTGCACGAAGCTTCTTCTGCCCCTTGCCGCTTCGGATGACCTCACGCAGTGACTCGGCCTCGGCGTCGATGTCGAAGTTCTCGATCAGCTTCTGAATCGACTCCGCGCCCATGGCGCCGGTGAAGTACTCGCCGTAACGGTCGATGAGCTCGCGGTAGAGGTTCTCGTCGACGATCAGCTGCTTGGGAGCCAGCTTGGTGAAGGTGTTCCAGATGTCCTCCAGCCGGTCCAGCTCACGCTGCGCGCGGTCGCGGAGCTGGCGCATCTCCCGCTCACCGCCATCGCGAACCTTGCGCCGGGCATCGGCTTTCGCGCCCTCGGCCTCCAGCTCGGCCAGGTCGGCCTCCAGCTTCTGCGCCCGGGCCTCCAGCTCGGCGTCACGCTGATCCTCAACACCCTTGCGCTCCACCAGTATTTCGGCCTCTAGCGTCGACAGCTCGTTGTGCCGCATCTCCTCGTCGACCGCGGTGATGACATACGCGGCGAAGTAGATGATCTTTTCGAGATCCTTGGGGGCCAGGTCGAGCAGGTAGCCGAGCCGGCTCGGCACACCCTTGAAGTACCAGATGTGCGTGACGGGTGCGGCCAACTCGATGTGACCCATCCGCTCGCGGCGCACCTTGGCGCGGGTCACCTCGACGCCGCAGCGCTCACAGATGATGCCCTTGAAGCGCACCCGCTTGTACTTGCCGC
>NZ_JBKQQD010000410.1:0-4109 GCF_052144515.1 Mycobacterium sp.
GCTACTCTTCTTCACGGCGGTCCCCTTGCTGTTGGTGTTCTTTGGCGGAACGCCCGACACCTACCACACGGCAGGAATCAAGCGGGGGACCGCCACCTCAACTTCCACGAGACCCGGGACAACCTCTACGTCAACCTCGGTGCAGGTTCTACCTCCTTGGGACCACTTATTCACGCTTCAGACCCTCGGGAGGGCACTTGTCCGATCGTCAAGTGGGGTGGCAGCAGTTCTATCGGAGCATCTTGCGCGGGTCAGGGAAGCCCATTTTGATGTAGCCGGGTGTTCGTTTCTTCAGCGATGAGGCGATGACGGGGGTGAGCTCGTCGTGGTAGTCGTGCACGGTTGCGGTGATCTTCGAGGGGTAGGGACGGGTGACGCGACCGATGTATTGCACGAGGCGGTTCTTGAAGGTGATCGGCGCTGCCAGGAACAGTGTGTCGAGGGCTGGGCAGTCGAAACCTTCCCCGATGAACGAGCTGGTGCCGACGATCAGGAGCGGATCCGAATCGGGCGTGTGGTTGGCAAGTTGGTCGGCGATCTGGCGGCGTTCACGAGCCTTCATGCCGCCGCTGAGGACTGTGACGGTCTTTCCGGCGGTCCGTAGCTGGTCAGTGATGGCGTGGAGGTGTTCGACCCATGTGGTGAGCACCAGGATGTTAGCTCCGGTTTCGGAAGCGTTCAGCACGTCGTCGGCGATCTGGTCGAGTCGTGCTTGATCCGCGACGAGGGCTCGATAGATTTCGGCCATTCCACCGGGTGCGGTGGGGTCGGCGTCGCCACGGTATTGGAAGTCGGTCGGGTGCAGGTGCAGAACTGGGTGGGGCATCAGTAGGTCGGAACTGTCGACCGGGAGTTGTCCGGTACTGGGCTGGTCGATGGCCACGTGGTGTGATCCGAGTTGGTGATAGATCAGGTCTTCGAGCCCGTCGCGGCGTTCCGGGGTCGCGGTCAGGCCGAGCCAGTACCGCGCGCCTATGCGGCTCAGGACGCCGAAGAATGCGTTGGCTGCGACGTGGTGGCATTCGTCCACAATGACGAATCCGTAGTTGGCGGTGATGTCTTCGACGTTGTCACGGCGGGCAAGTGTTGGCAGTAGCGCGATGTCGAGGATGCCTGTGGTTTTAGATCGTCCGCCGCCGATTTGACCACATGCGAAACTCAGGTGGCTGCTGATCCGGTCGCGCCATTGGTCGGCCAGGGCCTTGCGATCGACGAGGACCAAAGTGGAGGTAGACCGCGACTCGATTGCCGCGCAGGCTATGACCGTCTTGCCGGTGCCCGGTGGTGCGATGAGGACGCCGGTGTCCTCTTCGAGGAGTCGGTGCAGTGCGGTGGTCTGAATGGTGCGTAATGGCGTGCTGCAGGTGAACTTGTGGGGTTGACCGAGGATGCGTTTGTCGTCGATGTGTAGCGTGCTGTCGGCCGATTCGACGAGCTCGGTCAGCAGCGGATGGAGGCCGCGGGGCAGGACGAGATTACCGTCGGCGGTTTCGTCGTAGCTGTAGAGGAACCGTGGTGTATCCCAGGTGCTGCGGCGGGCACGTTGGCGCGCATCGAATTCTGGGTTGCGTATCGATGCGGCATGTTTGACGGCCGAGATCATCGCTGGGCCAAGATCATTGGAGGTCAGGGTGAGTCGTGATGTGAACTCCGCGCGCACGATTGCCGCCGGCCGCGGGATGATGCGCGACGACGTCGGTAGCTGCAGACGCCGGACGTTATGCCCGATCTGTGGATCGGGAAGTTGGCGTGCCAACGCGGTCACGTCTTTGGTGGACAATCGGGCGACGCTTGACAGGTATGCCCACTGATCCTCGTATGGCTCGAGGGTGGCGGGATCGAGGAAGACGGTGGTGCCGTGTTGACGGCGCTTGCCGTTCATCGGTGCGGCGATCAGATTGCCCACCCCACGCCCGGTGTGTACGTCCTGGGATGGGAACAAGCGGTCATAGCTACTCAGATGCATACTGCCACGCAGGCGAAATGCCTCACTCAGCAGACTTGTGGCGACGTTGCGGGCGACCGATGCCGAGATCGCATGAGCGAAGAAGATCCACACGTGAGCTCCTCGCCCGGATTGTGATACCTCCAGTGCAGCCGGAATCCCATATGAGCGAGCCGCTTTCATGTACGCGAGCGCGTCGAGCATCGCGGCTTCTTTGTCGAAATCCGCCGCGATCCACCAGCAGGTGTCGTCATCGCTGAGCGGATAGAGGCCGATGTGTGCCTCGCCCCGCAGGTGGGCATCAATGACCTCTGGGGTCAGCGGAAGGTAAGGTGCGTCGGCCCGATTCATACCCTTGCGCCAATAGCCCTTGATCGCCGGCATCCAACCTGAACGGCCATCTCGACGATTCTCCCAGCGAAGCGCGTAAACATCGGTGCGACAACGGAACAACTCGAAGAAGAACCGCACCTTATCAGCGGAGCTGGAGCCCATTGTCACCGGTGAGGCCGGCGCCCCCGTCAGCGTCGCCTGGTCACTGGCGGCTGCGCGTGCCTGTTCCTCACTCAACTGAAGAAGACGACGCAAACGCACATTGTCGGCACGCAGCGTGTCCAACTCACCAGGGAAGCTCTCGACACCGCTAACGGTCAACTCCTTTGTGCAGCAAATTATTCGGCGGAAGGGTTTACTCCCGCCAGCGCTCCCCGAGCGCTTTCGCCGCTGTGGACACCTTCATGACCAGACGACGCTCGCGGTTCCTAACGGGAACGAAGTGGTAGTGCTCGTAGAAGGATTGTGCCTCGTCGTCTATGGCATCAACGACGATGAGCCGGCCGCCGCCGATTTCCGATGCGGCGACGGCTTTGCCGAGTGCGTCGAGAAGCAGCTGCTCGCCATATCCCTGACCCCGCAGCGACGTGTCGATCGCCAGGCGGGCAATCAAGTATCCGGGTATGCGGGAATAGCCGCCGGCCATGGATCCCGAGAGGCCGTCGTCGTTGCGTACTACTTCGGTGGGACAGATGGCGAAATAGGCGCTGACTTTCTGTTCGCCGAGCGCCGTCCACACGTAGACGTGTGCGACTCCGCTGCTGTCCGCGCGACGGGCATGGGCGATGAGCCAGGTACTCAGCGACTCCTTACCGCAGTCGAATCCTTCCAGCGTGTGGGCGTCAGTGAGTCGCGCGGACTCGAACATTTGTTCAACGCCTTGTGAAGACCGCTGGTTTGCGTGCGGCTGCCGCCAGCCGCGGCGCGTCGTCAGCAGCATCGAGCGAGGACATCAGTTTGTCGAACTGTTCGGGCTCCATTGCCGTTACCAGCTCCTGACGCAGGATGTCTTCGGCCCGTTGCATCGCAGCTTTCCGCACGAACTCCGACGTCTGCTCATGGACAAGGTTGGCGGCGCGCTGGATGCGGTCCAAGGTCGCTTGCTCCGCGCGAAGCTCGATGCGCTTCGTTTTGACTACCACAGCGACACCTCCTTCTTCCCTCAGTCATCTCTGCTCGCGGCTGTCGATCACTTCATTGTACGGTGAATGTACGTACACGGCTAGTAAGGGTTGCGGCCAGCACCGGGGACCACCCAGGGACCACACGTCATGCGCGATGCCGAACGACCCGCACGTCAGTGAACGTCACACACCAACGCCCTGGCAGCGAAAACTGCAGGCGACCTGGGAAAAAAGCGCTACCGCCACTTACTGGGGGTCAAGTGGTCGCAGGTTCAAATCCTGTCAGCCCGACCAAAGGAAATAGGCTCTGAGCTGGTAGTTTACTCTTCGGCAGATGTGCACATGTGTTCGAAGGGCGCCCAGATTGTCACGAGTTGTCACAACTCACGGGGAACTCGTCGCTTCGAGGTACCGCAGCCGCGGACTGTGTCACCGCGCTCATAGCACGATGTCGAGCGTTGCGTGCAGCGCCCGCTGCGCGCGGGGAGCTCTTGACGAATAGGCCTTTGGCCGGCGGACGCCCGCGTGGCGCTGCAGTCCGGGCGTTCAATATTTCGGGTCCGCGGGCAGCTTGAGTTTCACCGTAGTGCCTCAAATCAAGATGCCCGCGAAATTTTGTCCGTGCCTCAGGTAGGAATGCCCGCGAAACGGGCCGGTTCAGCTGGCCTTGATCCGGATGCCTTTGCGGATGTCGGGTAGGGCGGTGG
>NZ_JBKQQD010000411.1:0-16040 GCF_052144515.1 Mycobacterium sp.
CATGGTGCGCGAACTTCTGGGCATCGCCACCGGCGCAGAGTCAGAAGCGGTGAAACTTGCTGCAATCCGCGATGCGCTCGACCGGGCCGGCATCTCCGCGAAGCAGGCGCCGGAGCTATCCACCCCCGCCGTGCTGGTTCAGGATCAGTTGGATATCCCGCTCGGGATGGCGCGCGAGCGCGCTGACTCCTTAATCACCCTGATGCGTTCACCGGGTTCACCTGTCGATCGTCGCATCGCGGTCCGACAAATTTGCGTAGCCGCGCCACCGTTTCGTAGCTAACAAACTCCGCAACCATCTCGTCGCGGCGTGAACGCGGCGTCCCGGGGGCGTTTCGATTTCCAGCCGTACCGAGGGCGTGCCGTAGGCGCACCGGCAACGTCTCGGACGGGCCTCGAATGTGCTTGTGGTTTAAGCCAATTCCGCACCTGAGATGCCGTGGCGGATTGTTGAATTACGCCAGTAGCGATGCGAGTTCGGTGCGGGGCACTGTGACCTCGTGCGGCCCGTTGTTGTCCTGCACCACTTGGTTTTAGCCGAAGAAGAAGATCACGGCGTCGTCGGTTATCGCGAAGTTTTGGTACTTCGTCTCATCGAGATCGGCAGTCGGCGCATCCAATTCGCGCTGGACGATCGGGTTGAGCACCTCCAGCGGTTTTGTCCCAGGCTTGAACAGCGTGTCGAACCTGATCGGGGCGCGCTTGCCGAGGTCGAAGTTGAACGCCCGGAACGTGGTGTCCGGGTGGCCTTCATGGGCCAGCCCGGTGTCGTTGTCGATTTCGAGCACCAGGCTTTGGGTGCCCGAGTCACCCGTTCCCGAACGGTAAGTCTCGGCAGTGAGGTCGTACAGATACGGCCGACCGCGATTTTCCGACGGCCCGATCTTGGTGACCCAGTCGAGGAACGAATCGCGGTCCTTCTTCAGGAAGTCGTTCACCGCCTGCATATCCGGGTAGTCGAGTGGAAAGGTCATGTCGATCTGGTAGGTGGAGGTGGCGGCATGGACGTGGCAGGTCTGGTCGGGGCGGACCGTTCCGTTGAGGTCGGTACACGCCGACTGCCCCTGTGCCGCAACCGAAGGCGGCGCAGGTGATGTGGTCGCCGCCGCAGATGTTGCCGTCGATGAGGTCTGGTGCGCGATACTCCGCGTGCCGCACCCTGCCGTGCCGGCGACGACCGTTACGCTCATGAGTGCGATCAACGCGGTTCGAATCACGTTAGGCCGCCGCAAGTTTCAGCACCTGGTGGCTGTCGATGTCGGTGACGTAGACGTTGCCCGCGGCGTCCACCGCCACCTTTACCGGTTCCTTGAGGCCGCTGAACGGCAGCACGATCGGCGCATCCGCCCCGGCCGGCAACTTCAGCACCTGCTTCTGGTCGGCATCGACCACATACACGTTGCCGGCCGAGTCCACCGCCATACCGGTGAGGACGCTGTGGGGGCCTGGGCCGGACATCGCCGTGTTGAGCTTGAGCGGCAGCACCGTTTGGGTGTCCGCCCCCGGCGCTAACTTCAGCACCCGATTGCGGTCGCCCACGTACACGTTGCCGGCGGCGTCTACCGCCACTTCGTCGGCGAACAAGATGTTGGTGAACGGTAACAGTGTCGGCGCACGCGACCCCACCTCCGACTTCAGCACCTGGATAGGCACACAGCATCCCCCGTCTGGGAACACGCCACCACCGTAGAGGCCGTAGGCGTTGCCGGCGGCATCGATTGCCAATACCCCACCACGCAAGCTGGGGTTGGGCTGTGGCAACGGCAGCACGGTCTGGGTGTCCGATCCGGCGGCCAGCTTCACCAGTTTCTCGTTTCCGGTGTCGATCACCCACACGGCGCCTGCGGGGTCCGTCGTCAGTTGTGCATGAACGAACTGCGGCAACACGGTTTGGGCGTTCGACCCTGCCGGCAGCTTGATCACCCGGGTGGTCACGTTGGGGAACCCGTTGTCGACTTTGACCCGATGCGTGTCCGTTACGTACACGTTGCCGGCCGCGTCCACTGCCAGATCGCCGGGGGTTTCGAGGCCCGTGAACGGCAGCACGGTTTGTCGAGAGGCCGACGCCGTCGTCGGTGCCGTCGCACGCGGGGACTGCGATGTTCCGCTGCATCCGCTGACGCCGAAGGCCGCGACCAATAACAGAACCAGCGCTGCGATGAGGTGACGCATCAGCCCAACACCAACTTCACGACCTCGCCGAAGCCGCTGTTGTCGAGGGCGTACACATTGCCGGCACCATCCACCGCCACAGCCCTAGGTCCGTTGAGACCCTTGAACGGCAGCGCGGTCGAGTTGTTCGACCCGGCTGGCAGCTTCAGCACGTTCTTGTTGCCGGCGTCGGTGAAGTACAAATCACCGGCGGAGTTCACCACAAAGGGGCCGTCCAGGCCGCCCAAGGACCGCACGGTCTGGTCGCGAGAGCCTGCCGGCAGCTCGAGCATCCGGTGGTTGTGGGCGTCCGACACGAAGACGTTGCCCGCGCCGTCCACTGCCAGACCACCGGGCCACTTGAGGCCCGTGAACGGCAGCACGGTCTGCTCGTTGGATCCAGCGACCAGCTTGACGACCCGCACCTTGCCGTCGGTGACGTAGACATTGCCGCCGGTGTCCACCGCAACATGCTGGGGATTGTCCAGGCCCGTAAACGGCAGCGCCGCTTGCTCTTTAGACCCGGCCGCCAATTTCAGCACCCGGTTGTTGGCGCCATCAGCGACGAACACATCACCGGCGCCGTCCACCGCGACACCACCGGGCTTGTTGAGGCCGGTGAACGGCAGCACGGTCTGCTGATTCGACCCGGCCGCCAACTTCAGCACCCGGTTGCTCCAAGAATCGGTGACGTAGACGTCGCCGGTCGCGTCCACCGCCATGTCGCGCGGGTAGGTGAGACCCGTGAAAGGCAACAGAGTTTGTTGCGCCGGCGGCGGCGTCGGCCCATTCGATCGATCATTGGGCCCCTTCAGGACGGTGAAGGGCAGGTCCGCCTTGCCGATCTGAACAAGGGGATCCGGCGTAACCACAATCGCTTCCACACCACCCTTACCCGCGGTCATCGAAGCGTCGAGCGCAACCCGGTATCGCAGCGTCACGGACTTGCCCTTCGGCAGCTCCTGGACGTTCGAGTATGTGCCGAGGTAATCCATGCCCGAGCCCTCGGCCGGATGATCGACCTTGACCCAGCCCCCGCTGGCCTGGTCGAAGCGCTCGACGGTGCCCAGCGGGATCCCGTTCGGATAGGTCGCGCAACTGCAGTGCTGCAGCACCAGCACGACGCCCATCTGCGGGTAGTCGACCGCAGAGTTGTTGCAAACCGCCACATCGACTTCGGTCGGCGGGTCGCCCGGCTGGACCTCGCCCGACGTGATGCCGCTCAGCGCAACGGAGATCCTGCCGACCTCCGGCACCGGCTCAAACTCTTCGGCCGTCGGCACCGGCGCGGACGACGGGTTGACCTCGCACCGGCCGCCGTGGGCGCCCGCCGGGGCATTCGAGCTGGGTGCCGGCTTGCCGGGCGTGCTGGTCGAGCATGCGGCGACCGCTAGGAGGGCCGCCGCCGCAATCAAAGCGCGCTTCGTAAGTTGTTGGTGGTGTGCGGTTTTGGTCATGGTGGTTTCCTTTACTACGTCTGGCCCGGGTAGGGCATTGCGCTGATGACGCCGCCGCCGTTGACCGGCGGACCGAGCAGCACGGTTGAGGTGCCGGCCGCCGGGTTGTAGTCGATCAGTGACTGGCCGCCCCCGCACCCGGCCCGCGCTTGGAGGTCGAGATCGCCACCGTTTACGCCGACCACGACGACGCTGCCGCTTTTCACCTCCGGCACCGAGACCGGTGACGTGGTGCCGTCGGCGTTGAGCTTGGCGAGGTAGATGACGCCACACGCCCCTGCTGCCTGCAGGTACGTCCCCGCCGGGAGCTGCCATGCGTTCAAGTCGCCGTAATCGGGGCCCTTGTGCCCGTCGTTCGGCGCGGTGAGAGCGGTCGGTGTTCCGCCGTCGATCGGCACGAGCCACAGCTGTGACTTGGTGGAGCTACCGCACCGGGCGAGGGCGATCGTCGAGCCCGTGTCCCACCACCGCATCGGTGCGCACTCGGTCTGGCCGGCGATCGGCAGCGCCTTGCCGGCCACCGCGTCGTTGCCCATGAGGGCGAGACCGGTGCCCGTCCCCAGCACGAGTCGCGTGCCGTCCGGCGTGGAGAGATAGCCTTGAAAGTCCGGCCCCACCGGGTACGTCAGCTGGTGGTTGCCGGCCAGGTCGACTCGTTCGAGCGACCCAGACCCCAGGCCCTTCGGCGTCTCCAGCAGCACCGCCTTGCCGTCGGGGCGTGTATACCGCGGTGTGGGGCTGGTGCCTTTCACGGTGAACGTGGTCTTCGAGCCATTGCGCAGGTCGACCTGGGTGAGGACCGTGTTGCCGTTCTCAGACGTAGTGAACAGGGCGCGGGTCCCATCGCCCGACCAGTCGACCAACGACGGGCTTGAACCGTCGCCCGGCGGCGGGAAGGTGGTGATCGCATAGCGACCACCCGCGGGGTTGACCAGGTACAGCGTCGTGGCGGCCGTCTGGTACGTCGGCGAGCCAGGAGGCCGTGACTCGCCGGGGCGCAAGCCGGGAGCCGGGCTCCACATGGCGAGCATCCAGCCCGGACCGACCTGCGACCAGGGGACGGCAGCGAGTGCGGCCTCGACGCCGTGGGCGGCCATTGTCGGAGAATTGTCGGGCTCTGCGGATGCGATGGGCGGGCCGGCGATCATCGCGGCGACCGTCGCCGTTGCCGTCAACGCGAGCGTCGTCATCTTCATCCACCGTCCGAGCGGAGTGCGCCGACGAGGGGTGCGAGGGCCAGTGTGCGTCATGGTCATGTCGGTGTCCTTTGGGAATCATGCCTGGGTTTCGGTGCCGTGAGGCGTGTTCCGTAGAGGCTGCGGCAAACACCTTGCGCGTTTCTTGCGCGATTCTTGTGGCGGGTTGCCGACGCGCTCGGGGTGGCTTCCATGGCAAATAGGTGCATGGTTCGCTCGTCAGCGAGATACTGCGTCGGTGGCGGCGAACTCACGCGTCGGTACGACGTTCGGCAAGTACAAGATCACGCGACTGCTCGGCAAGGGCGGGGGCGGGGCGGTGTACGAAGCCTATGACACCGGCAAAGGACGAACTGTCGCGCTGAAGATACTCGCCGAAGAGTATTCCGACAGCGCCACGTTTCGGACACGATTCCAGCGAGAGTCGCAGGCGGCGGCGGTTCTGCAGGAACCACACGTCATTCCGATCCACGACTGGGGTGAGATCGACGGCAGTCTGTACATCGACATGCGGCTGGTGCAGGGGGAGACGCTTCTCGACCTGATCGCGGAGGGCCCGCTGGAGCCCGCGCGTGCGGTGGCCATCATCGGTCAGGTCGCCGCCGCACTGGATGCGGCACACGCCGAGGGATTGATCCATCGCGACGTCAAGCCGCAGAACATCATCGTGACCCCTGCCGACTTTGTGTATCTGGTCGACTTCGGAATCGCCGAGGCCAAGGGTGACCCCCGGCTTACGACGGCCGGGACCCAGATCGGCACCTTGAATTACATGGCGCCCGAACGGTTCAGCGGAGAGGTGACCACTTCCGCCGTCGACGTCTACTCGTTGGCGTGCGTGTTGTACGAGTCGCTGACCGGAGACCCGCCGTTCGCCGGTGACAATCTTGAGCAACTGGTGGCGGCGCACATCGCCGTGCCGCCCCCGCGACCGAGCGCGGCGAATCCGCGCGTTCCCGCCGCGCTCGACGACGTCGTCGCCCGCGGCATGGCCAAGCACCCCGACGACCGGTATGGAACGGCGGGCGGCCTCGGCCGCGCGGCACAGCGCGCCTTGGCAATCGGCGGACACAATCTCCGCGAGGTCTCGACGTCACCGGTCGCGTCATCGGCCGACGTGGACGGCACTCGACCGTTCGCGATGGGTACGCCGTCAACGTATGTGGGCCCGGCCCCTGGCGGCGAACCGGACCGCGTCACCGCAGCGGAGCCTCGTGACCGCGAGTCGAGTAAACGCAGGCGCAGGTGGGTGCTGCCGACCGTGATTGCGGTGGCGGCTCTGATTCTCGGGGGCATCGGTGTCGTCATCGGCCTACTGGTCCACGGGCGGACCGGGCAGCAGCAGACCCCGGCCGCGCGCGCCGCGCCGCCGCCACTGGTGACGGGACCCGACCTGAGCAGCCTGCATCAGTCCTGCGACCAGGGCTTCACTTTGCCGACCGCCACGGGCTACGGCACCCGCGCCGGACGGGGGACTCCCGAAACGTCATGTCTTTTCGCCAACAGCGTGCTGACGTCGTATTGGGCTGAATACGGCAACGCCAGTCCGCTACCGCGGGCGGTCTCGGCGTCGGGGGCCGTTGACTGCAAGGCCGTGCCTGGGGCACTCTGCAACGGTTCGAACTTCCTCATGCGCTGCCAACAGTACCCGGGAGACGGCTGGATCACCTGCATCGGTGGCAGCAGCGCGCGCGTCTACCTGTGGTGAGTGCGCGGGACTCCCGCGATCAGGGACCGCATCGGCCGGCCGGCAGTGCCGCTAAGTGGGCCGCCAGCCACGTGGCCATCTCGTTGAGGGCGGCGGTGCCGTCATCGAACGTTCCCGAGGCCGGCTGTGCGGCCAGCGCGACGGCGATCCTCCCGTTTGGGGCGGGCAGCACGCCCAGCTGTCGGACCAGATAGCCGCCCGGTGGTAATGGGCCCCAGCCGCCTTTGAACTGGGCGTCGGGTACGGTGCCGATGCCCCACTTCTGATCCGGTACGACCCGGCCCATTAGTGCGAAGATCGGCGCGTTTGCGTTGTCGCAGAACGCAACTGAAGTGAACCGCACTTGGTCGGTCAACGACCAGTCCGTTTAACCGAACGCAGAGAATTCCGGAAGCACTTTTTGCGACTGGACGGTCGTGAAGTCGCCCGTTTGCCTCAGGACGGCTTCAACCTTGCGCGCGGCGATGACCGGGTCTCCCAGACTCGCCCAGATCGATTCGGCTGCCGCATTGTCGGATTCGGTGATGGCAGCGGTCATCGCGTCGGTTATCGTGGGCGGGTTCTCTTCACGCAGCCGCGATGATCAACGGAACCTTGATCGTTGACCAGGCGGGTCCACTTTGCCAATCTCCCAACATGATTGGCGCTTGCCCATTGCCGACGGGGCTGACCGCGATGCCCACCACCGCCTGCAGCTTCGTTTCCAATCGGGCGAAGTCGGCGGTCAGCGCGGCCGAGGGTCGCGCCGTCGTGCGGCTGCCCAGGTGGTATCCGATGATCACGCCTGCCGCCAGCGCCATCGTCGTAAGCAGTGCGGCGCTGGCGATCAGCCACACATTCCGGCTTCGGGCGGACCGACGACGGCGCGCGGGCGGGCCGGCGCGACGTGACTGCGAACCCGGCGTGATGTCGTCCGGGTGTCCGTTATGCATGGCTGTCTCGGTGCTTACGCGGCCTGCGAGGTCGGGTAGCGCTGCGGCGTCACGTGCTTGACGATCGAGCACCGGCCGGTGGCTGTCAACGAGGGGTCCGGTGTACGCCCGGATGGTCGGGCTCGGTCGCGATTGGAAACTGGATATCCGTTAAACAACGCAAACCTGGGCCGACGTTCCACAATAGGTCTTCAAGCACTAGCTGAGCTGAAGGGATTGCTACCGCGATGGCCCACAGCGCTGTACGGTTTGGGGTGTTGGGACCGTTGCAGATGAGCGCCAACGACACTGACCTGCCATTGGGCGCGGCAAAGCAGCGGGCGGTGCTGGCTACGCTGTTAATTAATCGAAATCGCACCGTTCCGATTGACTCGTTGATCGACGCGGCGTGGCAGCAGAGGCCACCGCCGGAGGCTCGAGGGAGCCTGCATGCGCACATATCTAGGCTCCGCGGGCTGGTGAGCAGCGCTGGCGTAGATCCCGCCGCCGTTCTCGTCAGCGCCCAGCCGGGGTATCGGCTCAACGTGCCCGACGAGGCTTGCGACCTCGGCCGCTTCGCCATCGAACAAAGAGCGGGAATTGAGGCCGCTGCCGCCGGCCGGTTCGAACAGGCCAGCGGCCACCTGTCGGCGGCGCTGGCCGAGTGGCGCGGCCCGGTGCTCGAGGATTTGCGCGACTTCCCATTCGTGGACGCCTTCGCCGCCGCGCTGGCGGAGGACAAGCTAGTGGCAATAACCGTGCGGGCAGAAGCCGAGATAGCTTGCGGACGAACTCATTCCATAATCGGTGAGCTCGAAGCGCTTGTGGCCGAGCACCCCTACCGGGAACCGCTGTGGGCACAGCTGATAACCGCCTACTACCTGGCGGAACGCCAATACGATGCACTCGATACGTACGGCCGGCTGAAGACTTTGCTCGCCGACGGTCTGGGCATCGACCCCGGTCCTACATTGCGGGGGCTTCACCAGCGGATCCTTCGCCAAGAGCCGCTGGACGTCAAAAACGCGGCCCGCGCCACAGCTAAACGTGCTGCCGCGACCCTCCGGCGGCATACCAAAGTCGCCCAGGAGTCCGCCGTCGCACAGCTTCGCGACGCTGCCGGAAGTCGTTATCCGCTGCGAGGAGCAGCCACCAGGATCGGGCGCCTCTCCGACAATGACATCGTCCTCGACGATGACACTGTTAGCCGCTACCACGCGGTAATCGTCAACACCGGGAACAGCTTTGTCATCACCGATCTCCAGTCAGCCAACGGAGTCGATGTTGCGGACCAGCGGATTCGCACCAGCGCGACGCTGGCCGATGGTGACCGAATTCGCATCTGCGGCCATGAATTCACCTTCGAAATCGGTGCGAGCTGAGGATGGCCTCCCAGCTGTTGAGTTTGCAAATACACGATCACCGCCGGTGAGGAGGTATTGCTTTGCCACCGGCGGATCACGCCCGGGCTGATCTGGCGGCATGTAGCCCGGTGCCCGGGAGGTAGGGGAACCGTGCGGCCGGCGATGGTCGCAAGAGTTTGACAAGGGTTTTGTCAGAACCAGGCAACCCTCTACACGAATTCTGATCTCCCGTACGGTCAACCCACCACATGGGAGTCCATCGACATGTTCACCTCTCAGTTCTCCAAGCCCGTTGTCGGCACTGCCATTGCCGCCGCCATGCTCGGCCTAGCCGCCCTGCTCGCCGCCGGCACCGCCAACGCCGGCACGGCGGACGACCAGTTTTTGGCCGCCCTGCACCAGCAAGGCATCAGCTTCGGCAACCCCCAGTCGGCGATCAACGTCGCCCACCACGTCTGCGACGCCCTCGGCCAGGGAATGGAGCCCAGCCAGATCAGCCAGCAGCTGGTCACCCATAACCCCGGCATCGACCCGCAGAGCGCTTTGCTCATCACGGTCGACTCGGCGCAGTCCTACTGCAGGCAATACGTCCACCAGATGGCCAACGGCGCGACGGTGGTCGGCCCGAACCACTGACGGGCCTCACCCGGAGGGGAGTCCCATCGCCCATCTGGGCTGATGCTTTGACGGTGTTTCGGCTGACGATGACAGTTATGTCGACTGATCGTTGATGCGCGTGGCTCACGCCGGACGCTCTTCGGCGTGTTGCGTTACGCGCGTCGCGCGACCCGCTAGTTACATGGCGCGGAGTACTCTACCCCGGCGTCAACCCGGCGACCGGGGGCGATTCGTACGTGTACCCGAGCCGTACCGAGGGCATACCGGCAACGCACAGATTTGTTGTCTTGCAGGCGATTTGAGCCGTTTCAGCTAACCGTTTCGCCTGGTCGTCGAGGCGTTGGCTAGGGACTCATAATCCGTTGGTCGCGGGTTCGAGCCCCGCCCGCCCCACCTCAGAGCCCCACCTCAGAGCGTGTATTACCTCGGTTGATGCTTGACAGTGCTTCGGTGCCTACCGCGTCCCGGCGCTGGTGCGCTGGCCGGGACGCATCCCGGCCGGCTCGGTGTTGACCGGCATTGTCAGCCACGCCGACTGGTTCGTCACGCTGTTATCGACGGCAGGCGTGCCCGACATCGCCGAGCGGCTGCGCGCGGGTACAGACCTGAACGGCACGACCTACAAGGTGCACCTCGACGGGCACGACCAGTTGGCGTACATCACCGGCGAAACCGACGAGCCCCGCCCACGCACTTCTTCTATGTCTCTGACGACGGCGACCTGACCGCGCTGCGGTTCGACAACTGGAAGTTCGTCTTCCTCGAGCAGCGCTGCACGGGCACCCTGCAGATCTGGGCGGAGCCATCCGCTGAACTGCGCGTCCCGAAGCTATTTAACCTTCGGACCGATCCGTAGAAGCAGATTTGCTGTCCCACAGTCGATTTGGCAGGTTTCACCTGACCGTTTCATGGGTGCTTCTAATCCCGTGCCTCGTCAAACCTGGTTGGTGACAAACGGTAGTGTCTCTTGGCCTGCCAAGGCTATGAAGTTATATATCGGTGTCGTGTCGTAGGTGTAGTGAGCTGCATTGGGACCGGCCGCCAAGAACATCCCGCCGTTGACGATTGCTTCTGTTATGGAAATGATTTCGTCAACCGATGTGGTCGGGGACACGAGCTTCACTGCGTCACGGAGGATTGCGAAAATGTTTGGACTAGTTGCATTTTGGACGATGTTGTAGATTTGTGTCTCGATTACGCCCGGGCCCGCCTCGGCTGTCCACGGGTTGGGGCCGACAGGCGCATCCGCGTAGATATCGTTACCGACTCCTATTGTGTTGACGAAATCTCCCCAGAAATGGGTGACCGGCGTGAGTAGGTGTGGTGCAACGTCTGCCGGGGTCATGCAGGCCGGACCTGAAATGCCGCCCGTGACAACGCCGTCTACGTTGGCTGGCATCGGCCATCGAGCGAACTGGTTGCCTGAAGCGAACCCTGGTAGTCTGAGAGGATTCCCCCAAACGCCCACCGCGACAATACGATTCGCGATCTGAGGATTTAGCCATGCTATGGTGTGCAAGAATTGGCAAACGACGATAGCGCCCTGTGAATACCCAAGCAGGATAATGGAATTTTCCGGATATGACGGCGCACCATCTGGCGGATTGATTTGTGTGCAAAGCCTATTCAGCTCGGCGACACCATCGTCCACGCTTGGACCCATAGGAAACACGCTGGCCGGATAGTTACCGACAGGCTGCCAGTAGAACAGATCTGGAGACGCCGTCGCCAGTGCGGCAGCTACGCCAGCGGGTTGCGGTGACGCGGTGTTCCACATGTCGACACTGGATCCCGATACTGTCATCACTATGTGTGGCATCATGCACCTTTCACTTGTTCTGAAATGTGAACCAGCGCTCAAAGGTGGCCTTGCGATTGGCCTTACGAGGAATTTCTCGAGATCGTTGAGCTGGCCGTTGACCAGCGCGTTCATGGGAATCACCACGACGGGCCTACGCCGTGACCGGGCCCTTCCCAGATTACGCGGTCGACGATCAGCACGATATAACTCGATCGATTTGTCCGACTCGCGGGCCGCGGCAGCTTCGGCGTGGCGCACGAAGCTGGGGTAGACGCCCGCATAGCCGAGACCGCCACGCCGTCCGAATTCTTGTGGCCGTTGGTGCCGGGTTGCCCTCGGCCAGCAAGCAAAATGTCGGACAACAAAAGGGATATTTTCCATAAGCCGGGGCTGGGGCTGGCACATAATAACTGGCGATCAACGGACGACGGCCGCGGCAAGCAAACGTAATTCATAGGTCCGATACAGCGGCTCCCGACGACGAGGCGAGATGATGCCCACCAGGCGGCGGCTTCGGGTTTGGCGAGTATCCGTTCGCCGATCACCACGGCATGCGCAGTGGCGGCCAGAACGACGGGCGTGTTCGCCGATGTTCCGATGATGAGCGGGTTGGAGGACAGCGATGTCGTATGTGGTGGCGGTACCGGAGATGCTGGCTTCGGCGGCAACGGATTTGGAGCACATCGGCTCGTTGCTGAGTGCGGCCAATATGGCGGCCGCGGCCCCGACGACTGCGGTGGCGGCTGTTGCTGGTGATGAGGTGTCGGCGGCGATCGCGTCGTTGTTTTCTCGCCACGCCCAGGAATTTCACGCGCTGAGTGCGCAGGCGGCGGTGTTTCATTCTCAGTTCGCGCAGGCCTTGACGGGGGCGGGGGGCTCGTACGCGGCCGCGGAGGCGGCCAAGGCTAACCCGATGCAGGCCGTGCTGGGGGTGGTCAACGCGCCCACCGAACTGCTAATGGGCCGCCCGCTGATTGGCAACGGCACCAACGGGGCAGCGGGCACCGGCCAGAACGGCGGCCCTGGCGGGATCTTGATAGGCAACGGCGGCAACGGGGGGTCCGGCACGCCCGGAACGGTCTCAACAGCCCCAGGGGCTGGCGGGGCCGGCGGGGCCGCCGGGCTGATCGGCAAGGGCGGGGCCGGCGGGGCCGGCGGGGCCAACGACGGCTTCGGGTCCGCTGCCGCCGGCGGTCATGGCGGCACTGGCGGGCAGTGGTTCGGCAGCGGCGGGGTCGGCGGGCAAGGCGGGGCCGGCTACGGCAGCGTCCCGGGCGGCACAGGCGGCACCGGCGGCAATGCCAGGGGCTGTTCGGTACCGGAGGCGCTGGCGGCACCGGCGGGGCCGGCGCGGCCGGCACTAACGGCTCGGCTGCAGGCGTCGCCGGCGGCGAGGGCGGGATGGGCGGCACTGGTGGCAATGGCGGGGTCGGCGGGCTGTTCGGCACCGGCGGGCACGGCGGGGCCGGCGGGGTCGGAGGTCACGGCGGCGCCGGTGCAGACGGTTACGACGGTGACACCTGTGGCCCCGGGTTTTCCGGCGGTGGTGGCGGCTACGGCGGCGACGGCGGCGCCGGCGGCAACGGCGGCAACGGCGGCGAAGGCGGCCTCAGCGACAGTGGCTTGGGCTTCAACGGCGGCCAAGGCGGCCAAGGCGGCCAAGGCGGAGCCGCCAACGGCGGCGCGGCCGGCAACGGCGGCAACGGCGGCCAGGGCGGCACCGACTTGGGCTTGGGCGCCGGCCACAGCGGCACCGGCGGCCAAGGCGGCCAAGGCGGCACGGGCGACAGCACCGGCGCCGGCGGCAACGGCGGCAACGGCGGCCTAGGCGGCACCGCCAGCATCTACGGCGCCTCCGCCGGCACCGGTGGCATCGGCGGCACCGGTGGCAGCGCCGGCATCGACGGCACCACGGGCGGCAACGGCGGCGACGGCGGCCAAGGCGGTTTCGGCAACCACAGCGACGGCGGCACCGGCGGCCAAGGCGGCCAAGGCGGCAGCGGCGGGCCAAGCGGCACCGGCGGCGACGGCGGTACCGGCGGCCAAGGTGGTACCGGCGATCCGAGCGGCACCCCCGGCAGCGCGGGTAGCCCCGGCACCGCGCACATCGGAGCCACCGGCGGCGCCGGCGGCGCCGGGGGCGCCGGGGGGCCCGGCTAACTCAGGCACCCAGACGATGCGCCGACAGGTCAAACGAACTGCGCTGGCGCGCCCGGCCGCCGAAGGGCCCCGGGTGACCGGATCACCCCCGGGGCGGCTCCGCCTAGTAATCGGGCTAAAACGACTGCGGCGGAGGAAATCATATGGCTGACGGCGACATCAATTTGGCTGCGTTGTGGGTCGCGGACAGGACTGCCGCTTGCCCATCGTTTATTCACCGATAATGACCGCGAAACACCGGGAATCAACCGGATCTAGCAGGGTGTCGAGAGTGCGAAATCTGTTGCATGACAAAGCATGACATGACGCAACCGGACGCGTTTGGACTGACCGTCCGAGAATCCGTTGGTCGCGGGTTCAAGCCCCGCCCGCCCCACTTAGATACGCTGGCCAGAGGCGATATTGGCCGACAGGCGGCGCGCTGGGGGGCCCGATTTACCGTGTTTAACGGCCGGTGGGCGCGATCAGCGCCGACCGCCGCGTCTGGCCCGTCATGGATGACATACAGCGGGAGGCGATCCGCGCCGAGGGTTTAGACCTTCACAACCCCGCCGCGGTGGCAGCATTAGTTAGAGCTAGTAGGGCTGGAATTGGGCCGCGCTGATTGGAATCTTCGCCGTCAAAGGGCGGGGCCGACGCTATGCACACCGAACCGTGTGAGATCTGGATCCGACGGAAGGAGCGCCGGGAAGTGACAACCATGCGGTCTGTTGTCGCCGATACGATGGGCGAACCGTCCGAGGTTCTGCACCTGCAGACCCGCCCGATTCCGGAGCCCGGTCCCGGTCAGGTCCGGATCCGGGTGACAGCTGTACCCGTCCATGCCAGCGATCTGCATACCGTCCGCGGCAGATACGGATTCACCCCGGAGTTCCCCACCGTACCCGGAATCGAATCCGTCGGTGTGATCGACGAACTCGGTAGCGGCGCAGACGGTCTGACCGTCGGGCAACGCGTCATCACGATCGGAGTCAAGGGCACGTGGCAGGAGTATGTCGTTGCCGATGCCGCGCGGGTCTTGCCTGTTCCTGCCGGTATGAGCAGTTCCACGGCCGCTCAGCTTCTCAGCAATCCGCTCACCGCCGTGATCTTGACCGGTGATGAGCTCGATGTTCGACCGGGTGATGGCTCCTGCAGACCGCGGCCGGTTCAACCGTGGGCCAGTCGGTCATCCAACTCGGAGCGCACGTCGGCTTCAAGACCCTCAACGTGGTCCGCCGTCGATCCGCTGTCGAGGACATCCTCGCGCTGGGAGCCACCGCGGTGATCTGCACGGAGGATGAGGACCTGCGCGAACGGGTTGCCGACATAACAGGCCACGACGGCGTGTCCAAGGCCATCGACTGTGTCAGCGGTCAGGTAGGTGCGGACGTGTCGCGTGCGCTGGCGCCGCACGGTGAGCTGGTCGTCTACGGTGCGCTGTCCACGCACCGCCAAACCGATCCCGACAAACTCACCATCCCCATCTTCGCGCGCTCACTGATCTACGAAACCAAGACCGTTCGGGGGTTCTGGCTGTTCCGCTGGTTCACCGAGACCCCGAAGGATCGGATGGCCGCAGCGATCGACCGGACACTTCAGCTCGCCGACAGGGGCGCGCTGCGCGTGCCCGAGGGCCAGCCGATCCCCGTCGAAAAGTTCAGCGAAGCAGTCTATTTGGCCGAAGCCCCCGCACACGGCGGCAAACCGCTGCTGGTATTCGAACGGTAGGAGGCAGACGCTGCCCGTCGACGAGTAAGCGCGGCCCGGCTCACGGGCGGGGGCGGCGGCGGCCAAGGCGGGCGCCGGGCCGGTTGGGACGCATGGGTGTGAGCGTACTAGGCGGCCGCGTATTCTTCGGACGGGACGTAGTCGAGCAGGCTGCCCAGGCGACGGCCAAACCAGTCGACCCATTCCATCCTTGTGTATTCGTAGTCCGATCGAGGTGTCGGCCAAAGTGCTGTCGTAGGCTTCGCCGTCACTGCCTGCTGATGCCGCATTCCTCTCCAGCACAAGGGTTTACGCGAAAGCAATGTGGTACTGACCGGCATGACTTGTAATGGATCAATCCAAGCTCTTGGTGTGATAGCGCTGCCATAGGAAGAGGTGGCCACAGAGGACGCAACCAGCTCAACGACCGCCGACCGCGAAGCCGGCAAAGTCACCGCCTACGAACGCTTCGTCTGAAACGAAAGCTACCGGCAACGCCAGAAACCCGCCATCACCAAACGCCGGCTCAGATGGACGCCGTGGCCACGAAAAAGGACGCCCCGGCGATTCCTCGTCGATCCTGTGGTGGCTACTTGGAGATTTCGAGGAATTGTCAAAACCTGTGGATTGGCGCGTCGTGTGACTGCTGGTGGGCTACTGAATGCCAGACCGGATTTCGATTTGTCGCGTTGGGGTCCAGTAGTTGCGGCCGGGGGTTCAGCCTCGTGTGGGCGGTGGTAACCGGTAGCGGCGATCAGATCAAATCGGTGCCAAGGCGAGCTCAGCATGTATTCTTTAATGCCTTGCTCGACTCCACGCGATGACCTGCATAAGCAGACGGAAACCAGTCGACAACCCAGGCACACCTCTTCCTAACAGACCGCTCCTGCGCCACCCGTTTCACGCACCGGCGGGGATGATCGGCAGCAGCACGTGGGTCGGTGTGTCTGGTCCGGTGTGGATGGTGGTCATTCCATCGAAGATG
>NZ_JBKQQD010000412.1:0-6363 GCF_052144515.1 Mycobacterium sp.
ACAACAGATAGGGATGCGCGGCAACGATAGGGGCTTTCCACCGGTCGGAGAGCACGTAAGCGTCGGGGATCCCGCTCATCGTCATCCAGCGGCCGACGTCACGGATGTAGGACATCCAGGACCGGTAACGGCCGCACCGTTGCAGCTGAACACCGACCCAGCCTTCAACGGTGTCCTGGTCGAATACCGTGCGGTCGTGCTCGGCGCAGTAGGCGTCGAACTGTTTCAGCTACCAGATGCGGGAGGCACCGGTGAATCCCATGTTCGCCTTGAACGCCAGGTAGGCGTCCAGCTCGTTGGCGAACGCGCTGGTGAAGCCGTGGCCACTCATGACCGCACGGCTTCTGGGACCGGCAGGACGCAGTCGAGCAGACGCGGCCGGTCGACGCTCATGTAGAGGTTCGTCGATTCTTCGCTGGCGTGGCCGAGCACTGCCGCGATCGTCGGTAGCGGAACCGCTGCGGCCAGCAGCCGGGATGCGGCATTGTGGCGCAGCAATCGGGTTCCCGCCTTCACCTGGTTGACTCCCGCTTTCCGGAATGTCTCAACGGTCACCCGGTGTACCGTCGCGTGATCGTTGAGCCGGGTGTGTGGGGCTACCGAACGCAGGAATAGGTGATCATCGGCGGAGCTGGGCCGTTCGTCGAGCACATAGGTGGCCAGCTTGCTCAGCAGCAGCGCCGGCAACGGCAGCGTCAGCGGGTTGCCCGTCTTCTGCTGCACGAGGCCGATCGTGTGCCCACGCCAGTCGACATCACTCATCCGCAGCGCCACGATGTCACAGGCCCTCAATCCCGTCGATAATGCGAGCAAAGTGATCGCAGCGTCCCGCGCGCTGACCACCCCCGACGCACAAGCGCGAACAACCAGCTCCTCGTCGGCATCCTCCAAGACGTGGACCATCGCGTGAAAACGTTTGATGCCAGCCAGATTCAGCGCATTGACCAGATCGGTGCGGCGGGTGAACTTGAGGAACGGACGAAAGTTCGACACCACCCAAAACAGCGACGACTTGGCCCACCGATCCAGTAAGGATTCCAAGAACGCCAGGACACTGGCGGCATCCGCACCGTCCAGCACGGCGATACCGCGTCCTTCCAGGAACACCAGGTAGCTGCGCGCGACCCTTCCATAGGCCTCGCGGGTGGCCGGTGCCCGACCGCGGCGGCCCATCTCGGCCTCCCAGGCCGCATCCAGCTCAACGAAGTCGCTGCCCTCGGGCCGAGGACCTCCGCCGCCGCGGCCACGAACCGCCAGGTCCACCCGGCCGGTCTGCACATACGAGTCGAACACCGCGACCAGACGCCGGTAATCGAACCGGCGCTGTGGGCTGAACCGACCCGTCCGCACACTGGTCGTCATCGAGGCGAACTCCGCACCCAGACTGGTGGAATACTCACGCCCCGAGGCGAACTCAGTCAGCGCCTTGATCGTCTTCGCGTACTGACCAACTGTCGATTCCATGTAGCCGGCCGCGCGCAGCTCCGCCACGACAACCGCGCCGATCCCACTGACCGTCGTATCCATGACCGTCTCCTTCCACAGACGTAGAGATACGGCGGACGCTAACCACCACCCGAAACGTTAAGCCGAGAAACCCAGCGACACCGCCCACGAGCGCAGGCCATCTCCGCAGATCCTCGGCTTAACACCAACCTCGGCATAATCGGAGTTAAGCCGGAACCGGCTTAACACAGACGCCGGCAGTCAATATACTTCGGTGCGGTTCTCTGAGCACCTGGCCGAGGCTGGCATCTCGGCTTCGGTTGGCAGCGTTGGGGATTCGTTCGATAATGCGCTCGCCGAGACGATCAACGGGTTGTACAAGACCGAGCTGATCAAACACCGGGGCCCGTGGCGGACCGTCGAGCAGGTCGAGTATGCCACCGCCGAATGGGTCGATTGGTTCAATCACCGACGGCTCTACGAGTACTGCGGAGACGTTCCGCCAGCAGAACTGGAGAACGCCTACTACCGTCAAACCCAGCCCCGCCATCCGGTCGGGAGCTCAGAAACAAAGTGACCGGACACGCCGGGGCGATTCATGTTGCCGGGCTATCGCACCCGATGGGTCCGCTGCGGCTGTCTGATCTTGTCGGCCTGGACACCGTGAAACTGATCGCGGACAAGATGTTCGAGGAATTTAAGGAACCGCACTATGGCCCGCCACCGCTGCTGCTGCGTATGGTTGAGGCGGGTCTGTTGGGTAAGAAGTCGGGTCAGGGTTTCTATACCTACTGAAGCGGTTGAGCGGCCCCAGCCGCGCGGCTCCTTGATGATCAAGAAACGAGGTGTATCTACCGAGCATGGCTGAGTTGAGGCCGTATTACGAAGAGTCGCAGTCTATTTACGACATTTCCGATGAGTTCTTCGCATTATTCCTAGACCCGACGATGGGGTACACCTGCGCATACTTCGAGCGCGATGACATGACCCTCGAAGAAGCGCAAAACGCGAAATTCGACCTGGCGCTGGGAAAGCTGAACCTCGAGCCCGGGATGACTTTGCTCGACATTGGCTGCGGCTGGGGCGGAGCGCTGCAACGAGCGATCGAGAAGTTCGACGTCAACGTCATCGGCATTACGCTTAGTCGCAATCAATTCGAGTACAGCAAAGCCAAACTGGCCTCGATCCCCACCGGGCGCAACGTCGAGGTGCGGCTGCAGGGCTGGGAAGAGTTCGAGGACAGGGTCGACCGGATCGTCACCATCGGCGCCTTCGAAGCGTTCAAGATGGAGCGCTATGCAGCGTTCTTCGAACGCTCCTACAACATCCTTCCCGACGACGGCAGGATGTTGCTGCACACGATTTTGGCGTACACCCAGAAACAAATGCATGAGCGCGGGGTCACGTTGATGATGAGCGATGTGCGATTCGTGCGATTCATCTACACAGAAATTTTCCCGGGCGGACAGTTGCCGGCGCAGGAAGATGTTTTCAAGTTCGCGGAGGCTGCTGGGTTCTCGGTCGAAAAGGTCCAATTGCTGCGGGAGCATTACGAGCGGACGCTGAACATCTGGGCGGCCAATCTGGAGGCCAACAAGGAGAAGGCCATCGCTATTCAGTCCGAAGAGGTCTACGAGCGCTACATGCACTACCTGACCGGGTGTGAGAATTTCTTCCGCAAAGGCATCAGCAATGTGGGGCAGTTCACCCTGACGAAGTGACCGGCGCCAGCGGGACCGCGATGTACCGCTATGAGTGGTTACTTTTCCAAAGTGAACTGGTCGACGTCGGTGTACCCCTTGTGGAACAGCTTCGCGCAGCCGGTCAGGTATTTCATGTAGCGGCCGTAGACCTCTTCCGATTGGATCGCGATGGCCTTTCCCCTGTTGGCCTCTAGGGCGGCAGCCCACGTGTCGAGGGTCCGCGCGTAGTGCAGCTGCAGTGACTGCACCCGGGTCAGCGTGAAGCCCGCCGCGACGGCGTGCTCTTCGACCGACGCGGGTGTCGGCAGCCAGCCGCCGGGGAAGATCTCGGCCAGGATGAACTGGGTGAAGTGAACGATTTCGTGGGTCAGCGTCAGGCCCTTCGCCCGGGCATCTTTGAAGGCGGGGCGGACGATGGTGTGCAGCAGCATGACGCCGTCGCTGGGCAGAACGTGGTGGGCCATCTTGAAGAAGTGGCCCCAGCGTTGCCGGCCGAAATGCTCGAAGGCGCCGATAGAGACAATGCGGTCGACGGGCTCGTCGAACTTCTCCCACCCTTCCAGCAACACCCGCCTGCTGCGGGGTGTGTCCATGTCGTCGAACACCTTCTGGACGTGGGCGGCCTGGTTTTCCGACAAGGTCAGGCCCACGACGTTGACGTCATATTTCTCGATGGCGCGCCGCAACGTGGCGCCCCAGCCGCAGCCGATGTCCAGCAACGTCATCCCTGGGTCAAGCCGCAACTTGCCCAGCGCCAGGTCGATTTTGGCGATCTGGGCCTCCTCGAGCGTCATGTCGTCCCGCTCGAAGTAGGCGCAGCTGTAGGTCTGGGTGGGGTCCAGGAAAAGCCGGAAGAAGTCGTCGGAGAGATCGTAGTGGGCTTGTACGTTTCCAAAATGCGGCGTGAGCTGCACGGACATACGAGGAGAGCCTTTCTGTATCTTGGAGGCGTTCGCGACGTCGCAAACAATGCATCCTAGTGCGGCCCCCGATGCATTCCCTGCATGCTAGCCGTTTCGAGCCGCTCCGGTCGCCTTCGTGCCCGTGGCTATCGGTCACAATCGGGTGGATTCACAATGTGCGCAACACGGCGCTGATCGCGAGTCCCACAACGAGCAGTCCACCCGCCACACGCACGTGTACCCACGCCAGCGCGGCGTACCAGAGTGGCCACACCGGAAAGTTCGGAGGCGGCGCGTCGGGCGGTGGTCGGCGGAAGTATGGCCACACCTTCGCCAGCCGGGGCAGCGCCGCGACGACCAGTAACGCCGGCCACGGCATCGCCCCCACCGCGACGGCGACAGCGACCAGCACGTAGCAGCCTGCCATCATGGCCAGCGTCACGACGCGGGCCCGTGCCTCGCCGAGCAGGACCGGCAGCGTCCGGATGCCGAGCGGCTCGTCGTAGGGGATCTTGTCGATGTGCTTGCCCATCAGCACCGTCGTGCACAAGAGCCCATAGGGAAGCGACGCCAGCACAACATCCCAACCGACCGCGCCCAGCCGGTTACTTCTCCAGCGTGTACTGGGCGATATCGAGGTAGCCTTCGTGGAACCGCTTCGCGCATCCACTCAGATATCTGTCATAGCGGTTGTAGACTTCTTCGCCCTGTAGCGCGATGGCCTCATCCTTATGTGCCTTCAGCGCCGCCGACCACATATCCAAGGTCTTGCAATAGTGTGACTGCAGCTGCTGGATGCGGGTGCAGGTGTAGCCGGCCTTAGCGGCATGGTCTGGCACCATATCGAGTGTTGGGAGCCGACAGCCGGGGAAAATCTCGGTGAGCATGAACTTGATGAAGTGTGCCCCCTCGATGGTCAGTGGCAAACCCTTGGCGATCATCTCCTTGACAGTCAAGACGGTGATCGTGTGCAGCAGCATCACTCCGTCAGCCGGCATCGCCTTGTAGGTGATGTCGAAGAACTCGTCGTAGCGGTCGAAGTCGAAGTGCTCGAACGCGCCGATCGACACGATCCGGTCAACCTTGCCGTCGAATTCTTCCCAGCCACGCAACTGGACCGACTTCGAGCGCTTGCTCGGGTTCTTGTCGAGAAGCGACTGAACATGGGCGGCCTGGTTCTTACTCAGCGTCAGACCGATGACATTGACGTCGTACTTGTCCAGGGCTCGGTTCATGCAGGCGCCCCAGCCGCAGCCGATATCGAGCAGCGTCATCCCAGGCTCCAGACCCAGCTTGCCGAGTGACAGGTCAATCTTCGCGAGCTGTGCCTCTTCGAGGGTCATGTCCTCCCGCTCGAAGTACGCACAGCTGTAAGTCTGCGTTGGGTCTTGGAAAAGCCGGAAGAACTCGTCAGACAGGTCGTAATGCGCCTGCGCCATCTCAAATTTGGGGGTTAGTTTGGAGGAAATTACGTCACGACCTTCGCTCGAATTGCGTGGAGACGCCTGCCCACAAGCTACGGCGCCACATGCCTATGTTCAAGCGTTCGGCGACTACCTGGTGCGATGAGCTGAAGTGAGCCCGAGACCCGGCCGATCAACCGTGGGCTGGTTCATGCGCTCGATGGTGCGATAGATGGTGGAGCGGGCGACACCGAATAGTTCGACCGGCTCGCCGCTGCTGTGCTCTCCTGCCTGGCAGGTGTCACAGACGTGGCGGTGTAGCTCCGCACCCCTCTTTACGGCCCAGGGATGTCGGCTGTCCGAGCGGACCCGGTCTGGGGCCAGATGTTGAATGGGCGCGCATGGAATCACGCCGCTTTTGTGGGCTGACCTGCTAATGTCCAGTCGTCCTCGGCCACAAAGCGGGGCTTCATCGTCGATGTGAGTGGCAGGCGCGCCAGCGTCAAATGACCGTACATCTATGCAGACGGAGGCGACAGCGATGAGCGGATTTCGGGTCGGTCTTGGCGACCTAATCGTCAATTCTCGGTATTCTCCGACCGCGTTTGCCCGTGCCGATTACCTGACTGCCACGGCAAGCGGCATCGATTCACTCTGGCTGGGCGACCACCTTAATTCGCTGTATCCGCGTTCGGTCGCGACCCCCAAGTACCTGGGCGTCGCAAGGCTAATACCGAAGGTCGAGGTCACAACGCGACCGATGAAGTACAACACGATGAACAGTGCGGGTCCACCGACAAACGCCGCCGCGAGCAGACCCGCGACAGCGGCCAGGATCAGAGTTCGCCGACACCGATGCCCAAGATGGCGCGCCCGTGCGTAATCAAGACCCTTTTCGTCGCAACGCTG
>NZ_JBKQQD010000413.1:0-5202 GCF_052144515.1 Mycobacterium sp.
GCTCAGACTGACCACGGACAACAGCGCGACGCGACGATCGATTTGTATCGATCCAACGAGCGGCGTCGAGTCAGTGAGCGGCAGTGGGACAAATCACGATGAGTGCTCGAACAACCGCGCGCTCACCGCCCCGAAAATGAACCCCCCGACATGTGCCGCGTAGGCCACTCCGCCCGCTTCCGGGGTGACTGCGCCGAGGCTAAGGAACTGCATCAGAAACCAGATGCCGATCAGGATCACCGCGGGGATATAGGTGACGCTCACGAACACGAAGATGACCAGGAGGGATCGAATCCTGTCACGGGGGTAGGTCACGATGAATCCACCCATGACCGCGGCAATCGCGCCGCTGGCTCCCAGCATGGGAACGGTGGAGGAGGGCACGGCCGCGACTTGCGCGAGCGTTGCGGCCAGCCCGCCTGCCAGATAGAAAGTGAGGTAGCGCCTCGGGCCCATGAGGTCTTCGACCTCCGGGCCGAAGGCCCATAGGAACACCATGTTGCTGATGACGTGCAGCCAGCTTCCGTGCATGAATAGAGCCGTTGCAATCGTGACCAGATGATGTCCGGCCGTCACATCCGCCGGGATGAGTGCCCAGCGCATGATGAACTCATCGCCCCCGGAGAGCTCGAGCACGAAGAGGAACACGTTGAGCGCGATGATGGCCGCCGTGACCCATGGGAATCGGGTCGGCCGGCGGGACGCATCACGCAGTGGACTGACGGCGGCCATGTCGTGATTCAGCGCGTGCGCGGCAGGAGTCCGAAACCGCTAAGTGACCTTGGCGACGAAGCCGCGGATCTTGAAGGCCAGGATCAGCAGCAGCACGCCGAACACGATGGCATACGAGCCGATCAGCCACAGCACGGTCAGTGCTCCTGCGCCGGGATGCCAGATGAGAAGAGTTCCGAATACCACCGAGGCGAGACCCGCGAGCAGCAGCAGCCATTCGCCCTGGATCTCCTTGCGCAACCGGATCGCTGCGACGATCTCAAGGACGCCGGTGGCAATCGCCCACACCGCGATGTAGAAGAGCAATGCGAGCGCCGTTATGGCCGGCGCGAACAGGGTCAGCACGCCGACGCCGATTCCCAGCAGACCTTCCAAGAGCAGCAGCCACCAGTACTCGTGATCCTTCGAGCCGGAAACCGCCGTCCACACCGTGAAGATCCCGTCCGCCATGCAATAGGCGCCGAATACCAGCACCAGCGAAGCCAGGGATATTCCCGGCCACACGAATGTCAGAACCCCGAATGCGATGGCTGCCAGGGCGCGCAGCAGCATGAGCCACCAGCTCCGTGCCAGACTGGAAGCGAGATGCGCGATGATGGTGTTCATAATTCATCCCCGATCTTGTGAGTTGTGCAATTCCGACGCCGACCTGCAATGTTGCCGGACAGTGACGCGCAGCTACATACGTAGTGTTACGGGCAAGAGCTTCATTGCCTGGATCGAGAAGCATGCAGCGCCGCAGTCTTCGCGTCCGTCCAGCAGCAATGCAGTAGAGTTGCCAGCAGCGTTACTGGGTTACTGGAGCACCTCCTCGGTTTGCTTGCGAACCCGACCGAGTCCTTCAGAATGCTGCAAAGCATTGTGCCGCTCGCGCGACATCAGCCCGGCGAGATCCGGTGTCGGGTTCGGTGTGTTGCGCACCTCCTGCCACGACATGCAGAATTCGATCGCCTGCCCGAGAGAGTTCACGGTCGGTTCGGTATTGCTGGCGCCGTTGCCCGGTTCGGATAGGGCTGCGACTCCGGGACAAAAAACCCGCACTATGTAGGCGCGCGGCAATAGCTCGGCAACTTGCTTACTGATCGAATTGGCGCGGGCGCGCTCCGAGCTGGGGAAGGCGCTCACCAGATACACGATGGAGACGCCATCCGGCTCTGCCCCGGCTGGCAGCCCGAGATTAATGTCTCCGGAAGAGAAATGCCGAGCATCAATGCTCTGGGTCCGCAACATGCGTACCAGCAGCTCGGCCGCAAGATCATCGGAGGACGACCCCAGTCCCGAGCAGATCACCACGGATCCGGGAGGCACGCCGAGCGGGCCTTGCCATCTCCCGCTCGATCCCTCGCGTTCCTGACGCAGCCAGCGCCCGGCGCTGACGTACTCAAGTACCGAGCCTCGATGTCGCCGTCGCGGGAGTTTGAGGCTGTCGCTTCCGACGGCTGTAAGGACATCGACGATCACGCGGCGGATCTTCACCTGCTGATTCTCGTTGGTTGCACCGGGTTCGGCGTCGAGCTGTGCAAGATGCAGTGCTGGAAGCAAGACGCGATCGCAATACGTCGCAAGAGAATCCCGTTTCAGGAATGCCCGCGCATTAGCGATGATTTCGTGGGGGTCTGCGGACAGCGCCCGTTGGTAGAAGTTCTGGGGAAGCGTCAGCGGCTGGACATCACCCAATAGGAACTCGAGGATATTGAGCGCCTTTACGTGACGTCCGGCGACGAGCAGACACAAAGTTAGGGGAGTGGACAAGACCAGGCCAACGGGACCCCAGAGGGAGCTCCAGAAGATGGCTGCAACCACCACCGAGAGCGGCGATAGTCCGGTGGTATGACCATAAAGATGCGGTTCCAGCAATTGTGCCGCGACGATGTCGAGGAGGATGAAGACACCCAGAGTGCTCAGCGCCAGCGACCATCCCGGATCGACGGCAAAGGCAAGCGCAATTGCAAAAAGGGCTGCAATACCCACGCCCACATAAGGTACAAAACGCATCACTCCGGCTAACGTGCCGCAGAGAATTGCCTGCGGAACCCGAAGCACACTCAACGCCACCGTAATTGTTACCGCAAAGACCAGATTGACCGCCAACTGCGAAACGAAGAGTCTTGAGAGGCGCTCACCCGCGTCATTGAGCGCCGCAGTCGTCGAACGGATATCGGTTGCGCCCGCGATCCGGATGATGCGGTCGCGCAGGGATTCGTGCTCGAGCAGAACGAAAATGAGGACGAGCAGCACGATACCCGTGGCCTGGATCGGTCCCCAAGCGGACTTCAGGAGCTTCCCCATGAGCTGCAGCGGCTGAGGCGGCACGTCGCGCGGCTCCAACAGTGCGGGGTCCGGCGGCTGTGCCGCCACGGAGCGCTTGACCTTGCTAGTGGGGCCGGAGGGGGTGTCCGATGGATCGTGGATCTCCATCAGGTGGCTCGCTTCTTTCGTAAGGAGGCGCAGCCGTCCGACGGTCACTTCGTCAATGAGCCTGATCTTGTGTTGCACGTTTGCTTGGTACCGAGGAAGGCTCTCGGCGATGCGCAGAATCTGTGTGCCGAGAACCACTGCGGCGGCCATGAACGAAATCGTGAGCACCAGAACCGCGATAAGCACTGAAGAGGCCCGGCCGATTCGGATGCGCCGCAGTGCTCGAACCAGCGGCGCCACTAGCAAGCTCAGCAGAATGGCGAGCGCGAGCGGTATTAGCACCGCCCGACCGATGTACAACAGAGCGAGGACGAGTGCCACAGTCGTGAGGCGGCCGCCATGATGGCGCAGCCATACGGGTGCATCCTCGACACTCACGTCAGTTACCCCTAGTCCGATGTCTGTTGGGCTTTCTCATGCTGCGCCACGCTCAAACTCAAATGCAGTCCGTCGAGCCCAGTGAAGGGACAACGTATGGGCGGGTCCCCGTTGCCAGGACGCCTGAATCCCGGCGCGCCATATTGTGCCGATGGTGGTGAAGTACCGACGATTTTCCATCCAGCGGCGCGCGAGAAGCTCCGCGGCGTGTCTATGGTCGAGTTGTCCGCTCGTATCGGCAATACCTATTTTCATACGTCAACTCCTTTCACATCGAAGGGTCTCGAGGATGGTGCGGGCAATTTCAGAATTTCTATTAGGCATCCACATGCAGCGCCGCACTTAATGCCCAACGGAGGCAGCATCGACCGATCGAGCCGCTTTGGGCGCGAGCACGATCGAAACGGATGCGATGATGAAGACCGCGCCGATCAGCAGCATCAGGCCGTTGGTGGCGAGCATCAGGCTCTGGCTCGTCACGAGGTAGTTGAGCATCTCGCGCGCGAACTGCCCGGTCGTCCCCGGGGGCAGCGTTGCGGCGACCCGGCCCGTGGGATCTACCACATTGGCCAATTCAGCGTGGGCGACGATGCTGCGATTTTGCCAGAAGGTGGTGACAAGGGAGGTCGCAATGGCGCCGGAGATCGTGCGCACGAAGTTCATGAGTCCGGCGGCGGACGCCGTCTCCTCTTCCTTGACCGACCCCATAGCGAGTCCCGTCAGGGGGACGTAGTACATCGGCATGCCGACCCCCATGAAAAAGAGCGGGATGCAAATCACCCAGTAGCTCATGTCGGAGGTGGCGTAGGCGCGCCAGAACGTATCCAGGCCGAGCCACAAGCAGCCGATGAAGATGAGAATGCGCGGATCGACTCGGTTAGCAAGCTTGGCCGCAATCGGGGAGAAGACGACCGACAGGAGCCCTCCCCAGGCGACCACGAGTCCCGCCCAGGTGGTGGTGTAGCCCATGTTGTACTGCAGCCATTGCGGCGTCAGCACGTTGAGACCGAAGAAGGCGCCGAACGCAAGCGCGAGAACCACCATGCAGGAGGAGAATCCGCGATGGCGGAAGACGCGCAGATCGACGATCGGATTCTTCTCGGTTAATTCCCAGATCAGGAAGCTGATGAAGCCGATCACGGCTGTGATGGCGAGCACGCGGATCTCCATCGAGGAGAACCAGTCCTTGTCCTTGCCCTCATCCAGCATGATCTGCAGTGCCGCCACCCAGATGACGAGCAGGAGCATGCCGATCTTGTCGACCGGTTTGATGACCGCAGGATCCTGGTAGCGCTTGAGCAGGACCCACGCGATGAAACCGAAGAGAAATGCCATGGGCACGTTGATCAAGAACACCCACGGCCAGGAGTAGTTGTCGCACAGCCATCCACCGAGCACCGGCCCGACCACGGGCGCGAGCAGTGTCGTCATCGCCCAAAGTCCCATGGCCTGCATGGACTGCTCTTTAGGGAAGATGCGCAGTAGCAGCGTCTGGGACAGCGCCAGCAGCGGCCCGCCCGCCATACCCTGCAATACCCGCATGCCGAGCAGCATTCCGAGGGAGGTGGACATGCCGCAGAAGAGCGAGAAGACTCCGAAGAGCACCACAGAGATGCAAAACAGCCGCACCGCGCCAAAGCGCCCGGACAGCCATCCGGTCAGCGGAACCGTGAT
>NZ_JBKQQD010000414.1:0-8507 GCF_052144515.1 Mycobacterium sp.
CTACCGTTTAGACCTGCAGTTTGAAGACGGAACACACGGGGCCGTAGATTTATCGCATCTTGTCGGAAAAGGCGTTTTCCGGAAATGGGAAGACTACCAGACGTTCTGTCAGGTCAGGATAGGTCCCACAGGAGAGTTGGCCTGGGGAGACGAACTGGACTTGTGCCCGGATGCCCTGTATCTGAAGGTGACAGGGCGTCAACCGGAGGACCTCTTTCCGAGTTTGAATCGAGAACCTGCTCATGCCTGAGATTTCCAGGTTCTTCGGAATCGTGATCAGGATGTTCTTTGACGATCACAGCCCGCCGCATTTCCATGCCTACTACGGTGAAGACGAAGTGGTGATAGAGGAACAGGTTGGTCACGATGTGGTCGGAATTCCAGCTGTGCACCGGCGCGCAGCGCTCGTAGCGGCCTTTTCCGGAAGCGGTGGCGTTCTTCTGCCGCAGCAGCCCGTAGTGCTCGAGGTAGTTGACGTTCTCCAGGAGGCTGAAGCCGAAGACCGCCTGGATGATCAGGAACGGGATCAGCGCCGGGCCAAAGACCGCGATCAGCGCGCCGAACAACACCACCGACATCGCCCAGGCGTTGAGCACGTCGTTGGACGGGTAGGTCTTGGGATTCCACGGGTTGTGGCCGAGCCGGCGTATGCGCTGCGCCTCGAGCCCGACGGCCGAGCGTAGGCCGCCGAAAACGGTGCGGGGCAGGAACTCCCAGAAGGTCTCGCCGAAGCGTGCCGACGCCGGGTCCTCGGGCGTGGAGACCCGAACGTGGTGACCGCGGTTGTGCTCGATGTAGAAGTGGCCGTAGCAGGTCTGCGCCAGGGTGATCTTGGACAACCACCGTTCCAGCGAGTCCTTCTTGTGTCCCATCTCGTGCGCGGTGTTGATGCCCACCCCACCGAGCACACCGACCGACAGCGCGACCCCGATCTTGCCGACCCAGCTCAGCGGACCGTTAAAGCCCAGCCAACCCACGTTCGAAGCGGTGAACAGATAGGCGCCCAAGACCACGCTGAGGTACTGGAACGGGATGTAGATGTAGGTGCAGTAGCGGTAGTACTTGTCGTTCTCCAGCCGCTGCATCACCTCGTCGGGGGGGTTCTGCCCGTCGGGCCCGAAGAACACGTCGAGCGCGGGCAGCAGGATGTAGAGCAGGATCGGCCCGATCCACAGCGGCACCTGCGCGGCGCCATGCCAGCCGAGACGATTCATGCCCCAGATGATCGGGAGCATCACGAACAGGGCCGTCGGGGCGATCAGTCCCATGAGCCACAGGTAGCGCTTCTTGTCGCGCCATTCGGGCGCTTCGGGCAGTTCGCGGCTTGGAGAGCTGATGTGTGTGGTCATATGCCAAACCTCCTTGTGAGTCGCACGCCGTTTTGTTTGACAATATATGGCTTGGCGTCTCATGTCTAGACAAAATATGCTCATTTGTAAAGGATTTGTGCGCGCCAACGGGCGCTAGTCCGCTTGGGTCTGACAGGCGACGTCGAGACTGCGCTGACGGCATCGAGCCTGCGGTCACAGCGCCAATCCGGCGATTTCAGCGCCCTGGACGCAGGCTCGAAGCGAGGAAAAGGCGATGCGTGGGCTACGCTGCCGCGGCGTCCGGGTCGGGTTTCTTGTCGGTGGCCACTTCGACCCCCGTGGCCTGCCGACGGCCCTGTGCCGAGTGCCGGAGCCCGTAGCCCAGGTAGATCGCGGTTCCCACGAACAGCCAGACACCAAAACGGACCCAGGTCAGCGCGGTGAGGTTCAGCATCAGCCAGGCGCACGCGCAGATCGATGCGATCGGAAGCCACGGCAAGCCCGGAGCCTGAAACCCCCTCTCCAGGTCGGGCCTGGTCCGGCGCAGCACGATGACCCCGGCGGACACCAGGGCGAACGCGAACAGCGTCCCGACGTTGACCATCTCCTCAAGCTTGCTGATCGGGAACACGGCTGCCGTCGCCGCCACCACGACCGCGACCAGGACGGTGATCCGGACGGGGGTCCCCCGCGCGCCCGTCTTGGCCAAGCGGCGGGGCAACAGCCCGTCGCGCGCCATCGCGAACAGCACCCGGCACTGCCCGAGCATCAGCACCATCACCACGGTGGTCAGCCCCGCCAGCGCCCCTACGGCGATGATTTTGCTCGCCCAGGTCACCCCGTTCGCGGTGAACGCGGTGGCCAGGTTCGCCGAGCCTCGACCCGGAGCCGTCTTGAGCTGGGTGTAGGAGACCATGCCAGACAGCACCACCGAGACCGCGACGTAGAGGACGGTCACGATCGCCAGCGAAGCCAGGATCCCGCGCGGGACGTCGCGCTGCGCGTTCTTGGTCTCCTCGGCCATGGTGGCCACGATGTCAAAGCCGATGAACGCGAAGAACACGATCGATGCCCCCGCCAAGACGCCGTACCAGCCGTAATGGCTGCTGTGCGCACCGGTCAGCAGCGACAACACCGACTGGTTGATGCCTTCCGCGTCGCGCCCCGCTTCGGGCTTCGGAATGAACGGTGAGTAGTTGGCGGATTTGATGTAGAAGGCGCCGACTACCACGACCAGCAGGACCACCGACACCTTGACCGCGGTGATCACCTGGGAGAACCTCGACGACAACTTGGTGCCCAGCGCGATCAGGGTCGAGACCGCCGCGACGATCAGCAGGGCACCCCAGTCGAGCTGGATCGCTCCGAGTTTGACTGTGCCGCCGGCGAATCCGAACACCGTGCCCAAGTAGCTGGACCAGCCTTTGGACACCACTGCGGCGCCGACCGCCAATTCCAGCAGCAGATTCCAGCCGATGACCCAGGCGATGAATTCACCAAAAGTGGCATAAGAGAAGGTGTATGCGCTGCCCGCAACCGGCAGCGTCGAGGCGAACTCCGCGTAGCACAGCGCCGCCAGCGCGCAGGTCGCGGCGGCGATCACGAACGAGATCCAGATCCCCGGGCCGGTGATGTCGCCGGTTGTCGATGCGGTGACCGTGAAGATGCCCGCTCCGATCACCACCGCGACACCGAACACCGCCAGGTCCAGCCAGGTCAGCACCTTGCGTAGCCGGGTGTCTGGCTGGTCGGTGTCGGCGATCGACTGTTCGACCGACTTGGTACGCCATCGACCGGCCATGCCACCCGCCCCTTCCCCGAACCTCGGTAAACCCGCTGAGACCGGACAGTACTGGGTACCCTGACCGGATGCGCGAGACCGGAGCAAACACGGGCGACCACGCGGTGGTCATCGGCGCCAGCATCGCCGGTTTGAGCGCCGCGCGGGTGTTATCGGAGTTCTTTTCCGAGGTCACCGTGTACGAGCGCGACGAGTTACCGAGCGCACCGGCAAACCGCGCGACGGTACCGCAGGACCGGCATCTGCACATGCTGATGGCCCGAGGGGCGATCGAGTTCGAGAACCTGTTTCCCGGGCTGCTGAAGGACATGGTCGCCGCGGGAGTTCCGATGCTGGAGAACCGGCCGGACTGTATCCATCTCGGCGCCGCGGGGCACGTCCTCGGAACGGGGCACACCTTGCGCGACGAGTTCACCGCTTACGTTCCCAGCCGGCCGCATCTGGAGTGGCAACTGCGGCGAAGGGTCCTCGATCTGGACAACGTGGAGATCGTGCGGCGGTCCGTGGCGGAGCCGCGGTTCGACAGTTCCCAGAGCCGGGTGACCGGTGTGGTGTTGGATTCCGCCGACAGCGGCGAGTTCGTGAGCGCCGATCTCGTCGTCGACGCTGCGGGCCGCGGCACCCGGCTGCCGGTGTGGTTGACACATTGGGGATACCGGCGCCCGGCCGAGCAAACCGTGGACATCGGCATCAACTACGCCACCCAGCAATTCCGCATCCCCGACGGCCTGATCGCCGAGAAGGTGGTGGTCGCCGGCGCCTCCCACGATCAGTCACTGGGGCTGGGCATGCTGTGCTACGAGAACGGCACCTGGGTACTGACGACGTTCGGGGTGGCCAATGCCAAACCGCCGGCGACGTTCCCCGAGATGCTGGCGCTGGCCGACGAGCTGCTGCCGACCCACTTCACCGACGCGCTGGCCAAGGCCGAGCCCTTGGGCGACCCGGCATTCCACGCTTTTCCGGCCAGCAAGTGGCGCCGCTACGACAAGCTGGACCGCTTTCCCGCCGGGATCGTCCCCCTCGGCGATGCCGTGGCCAGCTTCAATCCCACCTTCGGGCAGGGCATGACGATGACGTCACTGCAGGCGGGCCATCTGCGACGCGCGTTGCAGTCCCCGGACGGCTCGGATGGCAATGTGGCTCGCCTACTCAACCGGGCCACCGCCAAGACCACCTACCCGGTGTGGATGATGAACGCCATCGGCGACATCACCTTCCACCACGCGGGCGTGGAGTCCGTTCCCTGGTGGTGGCGGCCGTCCGGTGCGCTGTTCGACCAATTCCTCGGGGCCGCCGAAACCGAACCCGTTCTCGCCGAATGGTTTCTGCGGCGGTTCTCGCTGCTCGACAGCCTGTACATGGTGCCGCCCCCGCGGATCATCGGCCGCGCCGTCGCGCACAATTTGCGGTTGTGGACGAAGGAGCGCCGAGAAGCCGTTAAAAAACGAAGCCGGGCCGCCAAAGACCGGCGGCGAACGCTCACAACCCTACGGTCGCCCTGAACAACTTGGCGGGCTCGGCCGCAACCAGCCGGATCGGGCCGTCGTCGGCGGCCACCCAGGCAGCCATACCGCGCTCCAGGGTCAGCGACTTGGACTTGCCGTGCACCGTCGTCGCGCCCTCGATGGACAACAAGATCTGCGGGCCCTCGTGGTGCGACGGCGCGTCGACCTCATGGCCGAGATGATGGCCGTCGAGCGTCACCAGCGCGGCCGCGAACTCGTCGGTCGGGGTCTCGTAGATCAGCTCCATCCCCTCGCGCCGGGTAGGTGCCCGCAGCCGCGCCTCGGTGGTCGGGGTGAAGTCCAGCACCCGCAGCAGCTCGGGCACGTCGACGTGCTTGGGGGTGAGGCCGCCGCGTAACACGTTGTCGGAGTTGGCCATTACCTCCACACCGACACCGCGCAGATAGGCGTGCAAGTTGCCGGCGGTCAGGAAGATGCTCTCGCCGGGGGCCAGGCTGACGCGGTTGAGCAACAGCGCCGCCAGCACGCCGGCGTCACCGGGATAGCGTTCGCCGAGTTCCAGCACCGTCTTGGCCTCGGCCTGGAATTCGGTGGCGCCGGAGCTGACGTACTGGATTGCACCCTCGAGCACGGCGGGCACCAGGACGTCGATGTCGGGCTGGGGTGCGGTGATCCAGGTGGTGAACAGCGCGCGCAGGCCGTCGGCGTCGGACTGGTCGTCGAGCAGATCGATAAACGGGTCGAGGTCGGAAACCGCGAATGCGCACAGCAGCTCGATGGTCCGGGACGCTTGACGAAATCCGGCCAGCGCCTCGAACGGCTGCAGCGCCACCAACAACTCCGGCTTGTGCGACGTGTCGCGGTAGTTGCGGACTGGCGACGACACCGGAATGCCCAGTCGTTCCTCACGCAGGTAGCCTTCGACCGCCTGCTCGGCGCTGGGGTGGGCCTGCAGCGACAGCGGCTCGTCGGCCGCCAGCACCTTGACCAGGAACGGCAGCACGTCGCCGAACCGGGCCCGCGAGGCGGAGCCGAGCTGTCCTTCCGGGTCGGCGACCAGCGCCTTCAGCAACGAGGTTTCGCCCTGCTCGGTCTCCAGAAAGGCCGGGTCGCCCGGGTGCGCACCGAACCACAGTTCGGCCTCGGGGTGAGCAGCCGGCACGGGCCTCCCGGTGAATTCGGCCAGTGCGGTGCGCGATCCCCACGCGTATGTCCGTAACGCTCCGCGTAGTAGTTCCACTGTCTTATCTATCCCCGCACCAGTCGCAAGTAAACCGCGGCCATCTCCAGCCGGACGGCCAATATCGCCAGTTGGTGCTCGGGACGACCTGCCCCCGTCGTCGCCGGTACAGGCGCAGACCCGCCCGAGCCGCCGGGCACCTCGGGCACGTCCTCGGCTGCGATCAGGTGGATATCGTGCAGCCCGGCGACCCGGGCGGCCACCACCGTCTTCTCGCTGCCCAACGTCAACGCCAGCACCCGCAGCCGCTCGGGTTGCGGCCCGTCGATCTCTTCGTCATGAAACAGAGCATCCACCGACGAAGGGCTACCGCCTTGCCCCGAGGTCGCGCGCAGTGCCACGACCGCATCGGCCAGCCCGGTGGCCGCCACAACGTGGTGGGAGATCCGCAGCAATGCCGAACTGCCGTGCCGGGCGAGCGCGATCGTGGCGGCACAGTCGCCGGCCAGCGCCACCCGGCGACCGGCGAGCCGCGCGGCAAGCGTCTTGGCCGGGTTGGTGAACAGCTGCCGGCCGGCGCTGTTGCGCAGTGCCTCAGCGTCAAGTTCGTCGGCGAGCAACGCCAGATCGATGCGCAGCCTGGGGTCCACGGTCTGCACCGCGGCCAGGCCCGCGGCCAGGTAGCGACACAGCCCGAACTCATCGGGAACCGCCAGCCGCGGCGCCAGCACCGCGACGCGCCCCGCCGTGCTGTCGCGCAGCGGACCTTCATACGGCGCCACCACGACAACCCGCGCGCCCCGGCGTACCCCGGTCGCGGCGGCCTCGACCAAGGCGGGATCGACGGGGTCGTCACCCGCGACGAGCAGCACGTCGAGCGGCCCCACCCACGGCGGTGCCTCGCCGGCGACCACGATCGGCTCGTCGGCCAGCCCGGCCAAGGTCGCCGCCAGCATGGCCCCGGCGGTTTCAGCGGTACCACGGCCAGCCACCCAGATCACCGAGCGTGGGCGGTCGTCAATGCGCAGCGAATCCAGCGCGCCTTCCTCAACCGCGGCGGCCACGGAACGCACCGAGGCGCCGGCCATCGACGCGGCCCGCAGCAAACCCTCCCGGTCGGCGCCGACCAGGCCCTCGGCGTCTTCGAGATCGATCGCCTGGGTGGTGTTCACGGCCCGGCTTCTCCGGGCGCTGCCTGGGCGCAGATTTGCGCGCTGACCTGTTGAACCACCGCGTCGACGTCCTCGGTGGTGCGACCCTCCACATTGAGCCGCAGCAACGGCTCGGTGTTGGAGCTGCGCAGGTTGAACCAGCTGTCGTCGCCCAGATCCACCGTCACCCCGTCCAGGTGATCGATGGAATGAATCCGGGTCCCAAAAGACTTCAACACGGCATCGATACAGTACGCGGCGTCGGCGACTTTGAAGTTGATCTCCCCCGAAGATTCGTAGCGCTGGTAGTCGGCGGTCAGCTCCGACAATGGCCTTGGTGGCCCTTGCTGCTCGCCAAGGGCGGCCAGCACGTGCAGCGCCGCCAGCATCCCGGAATCGGCGCCCCAAAAGTCACGGAAGTAGTAGTGCGCCGAATGCTCGCCGCCGAAAATCGCGCCGGTCTCGGCCATCAGCGCCTTGATGTAGGAGTGCCCGACCCGCGAGCGCAGCGGTGTGCCGCCGCGTTCAGAGACCAGTTCGGGCACCGCGCGGGACGTGATCACGTTGTGGATGACGGTCGCGCCGATCTCCCGGGCGAGCTCGCGGGCGGCCACCAGACTGGTCACCGTCGACGGCGCGACCAACTGGCCGCGTTCGTCGACGACGAAGCATCGGTCGGCGTCCCCGTCGAAGGCCAGCCCGATATCGGCGCCGGTGTCGCGCACATAGGCCTGCAGGTCCACCAGGTTCGCCGGGTCCAGCGGATTGGCCTCGTGATTGGGAAAGGATCCATCGAGCTCGAAGTACAACGGCAGCAAGGTGATCGCGTCGATCGCACCGAGCACGGCCGGAGCCGTGTGACCGGCCATGCCGTTGCCCGCGTCCACCGCCACCCGCAACCGGCGCAACCCGGAGGTGTCCACCAGCGAACGCAGGAACTCGCCGTAGTCGCGCAGCACGTCGCGATCGGTAACCGTCCCGGGCCGGCCGTCGTATGCCGGGATCCCGGCGATCAGGTCGTCGCGGATGACGGTCAGCCCGGTGTCCGCGCCGACCGGCAAGGCGGCGGCCCTGCACAACTTAATGCCGTTGTAGGCCGCCGGGTTGTGGCTCGCGGTGAACATCGCGCCGGGGCAATCCATCAGCCCCGAGGCGAAATAAAGCTGATCGGTGGACGACAGGCCAATGCGCACCACATCCAGGCCCTGACTAGTCACCCCGGCCGCAAAAGCGGCCGCGAGCTTCGGCGAACTGTCGCGCATGTCGTGGCCGATCACCACCTGCCGCGCATTCTCGGCGCGCATCGACCGCGCGAATGCGGCGCCGATCTCGGCAGTCAGCGACTCGTCGATCTCCTCGCCGACCAGCCCCCGAACGTCGTAAGCCTTGATGACACGGTTGACAGCCGCAGCGGGCCGACCCATGCGAGGCCTCCTGACGACATGGACTTCTTCGACTCTTCGCCGTCAGCCTATCGGCCCGAGGAGGCTGCGATCCCCACTAGCCCCGATGGTGGCGACCCGCTTCGCCCGGCTGCGCCGCCTCGCGATCCCCACCAGCCCCGATGGTGGCGACCCGCTTCGCCCGGCTGCGCCG
>NZ_JBKQQD010000415.1:0-15277 GCF_052144515.1 Mycobacterium sp.
AGAAGCGGGCCATCTACCAACTCGAAGCCATGGGCTACCACGTCACCCTGACCCACGCCAGTTGATCACCGACGCCGGGGAAATCTTCGCGTCAGAGTATGTTTTCAGGGCCGCTGAGAGCGGCCGCTCCCTACGCGGTCCTCACTGTCTGGCGTTCGCTGGTGGGCACCTGGCCGGATCCTGCGAATTTTCGGTTTACTGCGCGTGTCCTCGGCTTGAGCCCGCGCTTCGCGCCTCCATCGCCTGTCATTTCCTGTACTGCTAGTGAGCTGCGCCGATAAGTTGTGGAGACCGGAGCCACCAAGTCACAAGGGGGTACGACGCGATGGCAGACATGCCCTGGCGTAAGGCAATCGAAAAAACGCTGCGAGACAGCGGAGAGCCGACGCACTACGCCGACATAGCCCAAAAGATCATCGATACCGGCTATCGCCTCAATGTCGGTGCAACCCCGGCCGCAACCGTGGCAGCGAATCTGTCCGAGTCGATTCGCAAGGAGCCGAACTCACCATTCATCAAGGTTGAGCGCGGCGTCTACGCCCTTCGGAACGCAGAACGAACGCGCGCCGCGAAGGGGGTTGAGGAAGCGGACGAAGCCCAGGAAGCCGCCCGCGAAATGGGCCTCATCAACGCCTTTGGGATGTTTTGGAGTCGAGATCAGGTGAACTGGAAGACCACCATGCCCCGTCTGCTCGGTGTCCAGCAGTCGGGTAGCAAACCGGTGAACTTCACTGATCAGGCCGGAGTTTACGTCCTCTACGACGTGCACCGTCCGATCTACGTCGGCAAAGTAGACAAACCCCGCATGGGTCTTCGTCTGTTCGACCACACCCGCGACCGGCTTACAGGCCGTTGGAACCGGATCGGCGGGCGAAAGGCGCGGTGACTACCCCGTATTCCTCGCAGTTACGGTTCCGGTGCAGCCGCGGAACTCCGGCCAGGTCCCTTTGGACGGATAGCGGGTCTCGTCACGCTCAATGCGAACCCGAACCCCCACAGTGACGGGACGGGCGGCCTTGGGGATCGGCTTGGGCGCTGGTACGCCGGCGTACCTCGGCTCTAGTAGACTCATTATCGAACTTCCTTCCTCTTGGCGGTGGTGGGTTGATTCAAAAAAGGGCCGTCCCTGAGGGGGCGGCCCTTGCTTTATGGGGTTGTGCTACTTGCGACGCTGCTTGTGCTGTTGCTCCCACAGGATGTTGCGGAATGCCTTCGCCGGTGTCGGGTCATAGTGAGCGAGGGCACGCGCAATATCCGGGTTCAGCTGCGCGGCGGCCTGCTGCTCCTCTGACATCCCCGCCTCGGTGGCGAAGAACAGGAAGAACGCCCACCCGCTGCCGTTGGGTAGCCGGTCTCGAAACTGCCGGACGAGACGCATGATCTTGTTCGGGCCGAACGGGATTCCGGTGTTGTCACAGACGAGGTGCGCAAAACAAATCAGCTCGTTCTTCGTCGGCGAGGTACTTCCACCGAATCCGGGGTTGATGGCCGCGCTAGTCACGGCTTGCAGTGGGCTTCGCCGCGCCGGTTGGCGATCAGGAAGCGGGCAACGTCAGCACGCAGGTATCGAACACGCCGGCCAATCTTGATGTAGGGGATACCGTCGCCGCGGAAGCGGTCTTGCGCGAGCGCGCCTTCAGTTAGTCCGATGACTGGACCCAACTGGGCCCCGGTCATGACGGGCGGGCAATTGGTCAGATCGATGCCTGTCTGGGCGTAGAGCTGCGAAAGCCCGATCTCGGCGAGATGCTCAGCTACGGCCATGGGTGCGGTCACCTTTCTATCGTGATGTCGCGGGATTCCGCGACTTCATTCAGCGAGGGAACCACAGGGTCAGGAGCACGTCAAGTCACGGGGAATTGTGAACTCACGGGATTGTGATGTAGCGTGAGATCTTGTGACAAAGACCGTGGCGCAGGTTGTCGGCGCCAACGTGCGGAAACGCCGCGCTGATGTATCGCTGGACAAACTTGCTTCCCTGTCACCGATACCGATGTCAACCGGGCGTGTCGGTGACATAGAAGCCGGACGGGCCGCGATCACCCTTAACACCCTGTGGGCAATCGCGGTCGCACTGAGCCGCGCCACAGCCGAACCGGTTGCCCTTGTCGATCTGCTCGACGGCGAAGGTGAGGTATCGCTCGGCGGTCAGTTCACCGTCGAGTTATCCACCCTCCAGGCGGTTCTCCGCGGCGAACCGGTGCCGATTTTGACGCTAGAGCAGGACCGAAAACTCGGCAAGATCATGAACGAAGCCAGCCGCTTGGCCATCACACGTTTACCCGAATGGAAGCGGCTACCTCCGTCGGCGCGCCGTAACCTCGACCCTCACGACTGGCTCCGGGTGAAGATGACGATGCACGAGTCAGACACTCGCATGTGTAAGGCGATCGGCGTTGGCCGTGAACTCGGCGCCGCCCTGATGACCAAGTTGTGGAACAAACCGTTCAGTGAGGAACGCGATCGCCGCGCCGGTCCCGACGCCAAGGCCCAACGCAAGGGCCAGATTTCCCGCCAGCTTAAAGCCGATCTAGAGAAAGCGATTCCCTGATGGCCACCATCGAAACCTACCAAACATCCGGCGGTGCAATGCTTTACGCTGTTCGCTACCGTAAACCTGACAACAAGCAGACCTGGAAGCGCGGATTTACGACCAAGCGTGACGCGAAGATGTTCGCCAACAAGGTTGAGGTTTCCAAGATGTCCGGCGAGTATGTCGCGCCGTCGTTGGGTCGAACAACAATCGGTGAGTTGGGTCCGGCATGGCTGAACCGCCAGCGCGGCCATTTGAAACCGTCCAGCTTCCGGTCTTATGACAGTGCATGGCGTACACACGTCGAACCTCGGTGGGCCTCAACCCGCATCACCGATATCCGCTATTCCGATGTTCAGGCATGGCTTGCCGACATTAAGCGCGGTCCGGTGATTGTTCGGTTCGCACACGCCGTGTTGGCCCGCATCCTTGATGACTGTGTGCGGGACCGAATGCTGGCGTCTAACCCGGCTCGCGGGGTGAAGCTTCCGCAGAAACCGCCACGTAAGAACGTGTATCTGACTGCCGCACAGTTGGATCGGCTTGCTGATGAGGCGGGCCGTTATCGCTCACTGGTGTTGTTGCTGGGGGTCGGTGGTGTGCGCTGGGGCGAAGCCACCGCGCTACGGGTGTCCGATGTGGATTTTTTGCGTCGTCGTATCACGTTGCACACCAACGCCGTTAAAGTCGGCACCGGCTTCGCGGTGGGCACGCTGAAATCCAACAAAAACCGCACCATCGTGTTGCCGTCGTTGGTCACCGACGCGCTGGCCCGCACCGCCGAGGGCAAAAGCCGCGATGAGCTGCTGTGGTCGTCCACGTCGGGCGGGTACCTGAGACCACCTTCGGGCACCGAGTCATGGCTGGCCGGGGCGGTGGCACGATGCCAAGCGGTTGACCCGACATTCCCGCGCATCACCGCGCATGCACTTCGTCACACGGCTGCATCGCTGGCGATTCACGCGGGTGCCAATCCGAAGGTGGTGCAGCGGATGCTCGGGCACGCCAGCGCGGCGATGACGTTGGACATCTACGCCGATCTGTTCGAATCGGATCTCGATGCGGTGGCTGACCGTCTGGAAGTTGTGCTCAAAATGTGCTCACGGGGTGCTCAGTAGCACGATTGTTCGACGTCGAAATCGTTTTCTACCAGCGGATATGCCGCCTGGTAAGGTTGACCCGGCAAGAGTCCGGGACTGTCCCGCAGCGGTAAGCAGGAACGACCGCCGTCTTAAAATTTATAAGCACTGGTCACCGGGTCCGCCCGAGACTGGGAAGCGACGGCCATTAGGAGCACCACCCGGTGCGCGCCTGCGAGTCCGAATACCTGCCAGCAGTGCCGGGCGCGCCGCGTCCGGCGGCTCATCGCCTCGTGGAATGGGCGTTTGGCCGAGGCCGTTGCGGTTTGTGCACCGATGGTGTGCACCGCATATCGGGTCGGCTGCGTGTCCGCCGGCGGCGACCACCCCGTCGATTTTGAAGGACCAGCTAGTGACTCACCTCTCAAATAGTCAACCATTCACCGCAACCGTTACCGGCTCGCCCCGGATCGGGCCGCGCCGCGAACTCAAGCGCGCCACCGAAGGCTATTGGGCCGGCCGCACCAGTCGCTCAGACCTGGAATCGGTGGCCTCGACATTGCGCCACGACATGTGGTCGGGCCTGGCGGACGTCGGCCTGGACTCGGTGCCGGTGAACACCTTCTCCTACTACGACCAGATGCTCGACACCGCGGTCATGCTTGGCGCACTGCCCGCGCGGGTGGCCGCAATCTCTGACGAACTGGACCGCTACTTCGCCGCGGCACGGGGCAACGATGACGTCGCGCCGCTGGAGATGACGAAGTGGTTCGACACCAACTACCACTACCTGGTTCCCGAGATCGATCCGGCGACCCGGTTCGCGCTGAACCCGGACAAGGTGCTCTCCGAGCTGAAAGAAGCCCTCGGGCAAGGAATTCCCGCACGCCCGGTCGTCATCGGTCCGGTCACCTTCCTGCTGCTGAGCAAGGGCGTCAACGGCGGGGGCGCACCGATCGAGCGGCTGCAGGAGCTGGTGCCGATCTACTCCGAGCTGCTGTCGCTGCTGGCCGACAATGGCGCGCGGTGGGTCCAGTTCGACGAGCCCGCGCTGGTGACCGACATCTCCCCCGACGCGCCCGCGTTGGCCGAGGCGGTGTACAACGCGCTAGGGGCGATCAGCAACCGGCCTGCCATCTTTGTCGCCACCTACTTCGGTGATCCCGGCGCTTCCCTGGCCGGGCTGGCCCGCACGCCCGTCGAGGCGATCGGTGTCGACCTGGTGGCCGGTGCCGACACGGCGATCGCGGCGGTACCCGAGCTGGCTAACAAGACCCTGGTGGCCGGCATCGTCGACGGCCGCAACATCTGGCGCACCGACCTGGAGGCGGCCCTGGGCAAGCTGGCCACCCTGCTGGGGTCGGCGGCCACGGTCGCCGTTTCGACGTCGTGTTCGACGATGCATGTGCCGTATTCGCTGGAGCCCGAGACGGATCTGGACGACGCGCTGCGCAGCTGGCTTGCGTTCGGCGCCGAAAAGGTCGGCGAGGTGGTGACGCTCGCCCGGGCGCTGCACGACGGACGCGACACCGTTGCTGACGAGATCGCGGCGTCCAACGCCGCCGTCGCCTCGCGTAAGAAGGACCCGCGCCTGCACAACGGCCAGGTCCGGGCCCGCATCGACTCGATCGTCGCGTCCGGTACGCATCGCGGCGATGCGGCGCAGCGCCGAGCCAGCCAGGACGCGCGTCTACGCCTGCCGCCGCTGCCGACCACGACGATCGGGTCGTTTCCGCAGACCGTCGAGATCCGCAAGGCCCGCGCCGCGCTGGTCGCCAGCGAGATCGACGAGGCCGAGTACGACCGCAGGATGAAGCAGGAGATCTCCGACGTCATCAAACTGCAAGAGCAGCTTGGCCTTGACGTGCTGGTGCACGGCGAGCCGGAGCGCAACGACATGGTGCAGTACTTCGCCGAGCAGCTGAACGGTTTCTTCGCCACCAAGAACGGCTGGGTACAGTCCTACGGCAGCCGCTGCGTGCGGCCGCCGGTCCTCTACGGCGACGTCATGCGCCAGCACCCGATGACGGTGGAGTGGGCCAAATACGCGCAGTCGCTGACCGACAAGCCGGTGAAGGGCATGCTGACCGGGCCAGTCACGATCCTGGCGTGGTCGTTCGTGCGTGACGACCAGCCGCTGGCCGACACCGCCAACCAGGTGGCGCTGGCCATCCGCGACGAGACCGTCGACCTGCAGTCCGCCGGCATCGCGATCATTCAGGTCGATGAGCCGGCGCTGCGTGAGCTGTTGCCGCTGCGCCGCGCCGACCAGGAGGAGTACTTGCGCTGGGCCGTGGGGTCCTTCCGGTTGGCCACCTCCGGCGTGGCCGACTCGACCCAGATCCACACTCACCTGTGCTACTCGGAGTTCGGTGAAGTGATCGGGGCCATCGCCGACCTGGACGCCGACGTCACCTCCATCGAGGCCGCCCGGTCACACATGGAGGTGCTGGACGACCTGAACGCGATCGGCTTCTCCAACAGCGTCGGCCCGGGTGTCTACGACATCCACTCGCCACGGGTGCCGAGCGCAAATGAGATGGCCGAATCGCTGCGTGCCGCGTTGAAAGCCGTTCCGGCACAAAGGCTCTGGGTCAACCCCGACTGCGGCCTGAAGACGCGGAAAACCGACGAGGTGACCGCGTCGCTGCAGAACATGGTCGCGGCCGCCCAAGAGGTTCGGGCGGGCGCTTAGTCCTCTGACTCCGACAGCACCTGGACCGGCACGTCGTCGGCCCAGGGCTGTCGGGTCACCATGTCGGCGACTTTGACTATGCCGCGCTCGAATTCGCCGGTCGCCGCGTCCACCAGCCGGTAGGCCTGAGTCTGCTTATGGATCGGCTGCGCGTCGAGTAGGACGACGCGCACCTCGCCGGGCGCGAAGCCGCAGCGCTGCTGCATCGCGGCGATCAGCTGCTCGTTGTGCATGTGGCCGTCGCCGAAGTTCCACCCGATGGCGGTGCTGCAAATGCGTTCTCCGTCGGTGATGACGTAGTCGTCCTCGTTCTGGCCGGCCATCGCCCGATGCGCCAGGGTGAACAGCGCCCTGCCGTGAGTATTCATGGCGCGGAAGGCATATCCGAGGTACATCCCGGTCTGCGCCTGCTCCTTGCCGAAGTACCGCTCCAGCTGTGCCTGCGGCATGCTGGCGATCGAGACGATGTTGTGGCTGATCTTCTTGTCCGCCGACGGCTTGATGCACCACAGCGTCGTGTCCCAGTTGCCGGCGTAATAGCGCATACCGGGCAAAAACGAGATCTTGCGCGGAAACAGGTTGCCCGCGATCACGATTCCCGCGACGAACGCGATGAAAATCCCCACCAGCACGGGGTTTTCCAGGTCGGTCAAACCGAGCTTGGCGTGGCCGACGAACAGCGACAGCACACCGCCGATCATGAACACGTTCCATTCCAGCGGCACTCCCATCGGGATCGCCGTCAGGATTCCCAGGTGGAAGATCACCATGATCGTCGCGGCCACCGTGGTCGGCCAGCCACCGTGCGCGAAGAACAGCACGACTGGCACGCACATTTCCACGAAAGTGCTGACGTGGGCGCAGATCCGGGACAAACGTCCGGGCCGCAGGTCGTCCGGGAACTTCTCAAAGAACATCCGCTTGATGAACCGCGGCCGGAACAACGGGTTGTTGGACATCATCGTCGACATCACGAACGGGAAGTGCTTGTTGAGCTTCGACGTCGCCGCGCCCATCCAGATCACCAGGAACACCAGCTTGGCGGCGACGATCGTGTCGACACCGCCGAACAGGAACGTCACCGTCAGCGTCGCGTAGACCTCGCCGCGAGCGGCCAGGAAGATCACCTTGTCGCGCAGCCCCAAGATCGCGAGGATCGCGAGAATCACCCAGATCCTCCACATCGGCAGCAGCCCGACCGTGGTGCCCAGCTGCTTCACCGGGCCGGTGCCATCGGCGAACAGCGTCCCGAACGTCATCAGCAGCAGCGCAGCGTACAGCGCGACATCCAGCAGGGTGCGCACAGTGCCCTTGGTCAACGGGACGCGACCCGGCCACGGTGGCAGCCGGATGGTGTCGGGACGCAGCCAGTACAGCATCGAGCCCATCGGCGGGAAGAACCGGTTGTTCAACGGCCCGAAGCCGCAGCCCAGCCCGATCACCTCGAACAGCATCGTGTAGAGCACGACCTTCTGGAACACGATCGGCTCCGCATACCAGTGCATGACGTCGGTGGCCCCGGCCAGGCCGGCGGTGGTCGCCACTGAGAACAGCCACGCGCTCAAGATGTACAGCAGGATTTTGACGACGTAGAACAGGTGCAGCACGACCGGCGTGCCGAAACCCACCTCGGCCCAGTGCCTGGCCATCGGGCGGATCTTTTCGCTGCGGGTGCCCTTGCTCCACTCTTCGATGTCGATCTGTGGCATTACGGGCTTGAGGAATCCCATGAACGTCAGATTAGAACGCGTTCAGCTGCGATTCGCCAACTACGCGTCTTTGCCCGCGGGTGCGTTCGGAGGATACCGTTGGATGGAGTCGGCGTTTCGCAGTTCGTACTGCTGGTAACTGCTTAGGAGATGTCCATCATGCGCAGACTTCGGTTTCTTGTGCTGGCGATGATTGCTGCCGTCGCACCGATCGCCTTCGTCGTCACGAGCGGTGTGGCGGATCCTGTTGCGAAAGCCCAGGCGCCCTCACCGGGTGATTCGTGCACCGTGTTGCACGCAACCACCCAGGACGCCAACGGCCGAACCATGTGGTGCAACCCAACCATGACCGGAAATCACAACTTGGTGTGGCAATACGGCGGACCCAGTTAGCTTCGCGGTCCATCATCTTCCTCGCAAGATGTGTTGCTGCGCAACAACTCCCGCGCGATGTCCAGATCACAGATTTCAGCTTGCCCGATTCGTCGACCGGACAACAGATTTGACCACGCGCATGGCGAGGGCATCGGTTGACTCAGTCCGCGAGCAATCAGCGCAGCGGCGTCAGCGGGGATATCCGTTCGGTTCAGCAGGGCCAGGCAGTACCGTGAGCCATCCCCTGACGACCGGCGACCCTGTGTGGAGAGTTGTGCCATTGCGGGACAGCGGTTTTCGTGGGCGCAACCTGGCGGGTATCCGCAAAGTTCGCCGCGACGATCAGAGGCCAGATCGACCCCAGGACACGTCAGCCCTTCTGACTGCCGGATAGTTGCGCCTTCACCGCGCGCGTCAGGTCGTCGGCGAGGATTTCCGGCACACCGGCGAGCAGGCCGTCCAGCGCGAGTTTGGCGACCACCGAGGGATCGGTCTTCTGGTCCGCGGGCGCGAAGGCGGCCATGTCGGTGTCCATGTAGCCGACGTGCACGGCAGTGACGTGGATGCCGCGAGGAGCGAGTTCCTGCCTAAGTGCATCGGTCATGGCCCACTCCGCTGCCTTGGCTGCGGCGTAGGCACCGGAGCCGGGAGCGTGCAGCCAGGACAACACCGAAAGCATGTTGAGGATTGCTCCTCCGCCATTACCTTCGATTATCGGAGCGAAGGCGCGGATGGCGTTGAGCGTGCCGAAGTAGTGCGTTTCCATCTCCAGCCGCACGTCCTCTAACGCTCCAGACAGCAGTGTGGCGCGCGTCGAGCTGCCGGCATTATTGATGAGCACGGTGACGTCGCCGGCCAGGCCGGCCGCGCGGCCTACCGAGGTTGGGTCGGTGATGTCGAGCTGGACGGCTTCGACGCCGGGTATGTCTATTGTTTCGGGGCGGCGCGCGGCGGCGTAAACCTTCGCTCCACGCTCGACGAGTTGGGCTGCGAACCGCTTACCCAATCCACGGTTGGCGCCGGTGACCAGCGCGACGATTTGGTCGTTGTTCATCGTGGTCTCCTTCGAGTTGTTTAGGACTAAGATCAGCGATCGGAATGCTCTCGCCTACCGACTACGAGTATCAAACGAGAGTGAAACATTGTCCCCACGTGGGGACAATTCGGTATCAACGGCACTGACTGCGACTTCTCCAGCACGCAATCGGGTGCTGTTCAGCCCTTTGGGTGCGTCGAGCGGGCGCAATACCCCCAGCAACGGCCAATCATTTCCGGCCCAAGCGTTCACCAGTATGTTCCACCACCCAGAGAAAATCCTGGCCGACGATGACGATGACGATGACGACCCGTGAGATCTGTGGGAACGCCCTGCGGGTGATCTCGACGCTGGAGTGACGCGTCGCCGTCGGGGATGACGTTATGACGGCTGGCCGGGCCCAGCTAGGCCCCACGGCGCATTGGCCTGCTCATAGATGACCACGCCACACTCGGTCTCAGCTCTCGCGCGCAGCTAGCCCGCGAGCGACGACTACTTGACCTGTTTGGCCGGCGGCCGGTAGAAGATCAACAACTGGCCGATGGCACCGGCCAGACCCAGCCCCGCCGAGAGCAGCAAACCGTTCCAGCCGTCGAGCCAGTTCTTGCCGAAGATCAGCCAATCCAGGCTCAGCCTGCCGGGACCTATCGTGGCCACGGTGACGGCGCTGACCGCCAGCACCAGGTTGTATTCCCAGCCTTCCTTGACGATGAAGAAGCCGTTGGCCCGGTGCACGGTCCAGGCCGCGACCAGCATCAGCGAGACGAAGCCCGCCGCCGGGATCGGTGTCAGTAGCCCGGCCGCCAGTCCCAGACCGGCAGCCGTCTCGGTGCTGGCGGCCACGGTGGCGTGAAACTTGCCGGGCTTCATCCCGATGCTCTCGAACCAGCGCGCGGTGCCCGGTATCTTGCCGCCGCCGAAAAACTTGTTGAGGCCATGGGCGGCGAGTGTCAGTCCCAGCACCAACCGCAGGATGAGCAACCCGACGTCATACGGAGTCATACGTGCAAACCTAGATCATTCGTTAGAGAGCGGCGTCCAGCAGCCGCAGATAGGCGTCGATGTCGGGCACGGCCGACTGTGCCGCGTGAACGCTGATAGCGACGGTATCGCCGATTCCGTGTACGCCATGGGTCAGGCCCATCAGCGGCGACAGTGCCGGATATCCGGCCGTCAGCACCACCGGGGCATCCCCGAAGCTGAGATCGGCGGCTCCGCGGTTCACGCTGGACACCACGGTGTTGCCGGCGACCTGCGTCGGGTGGACGTCGGGGTCGAACAGCGATACCCCCCAACGCACCAGCGCCGCGGGTGCCGCGGCGAAGGCCCGGTCGGCGGACAACGCGGCCGGATGCTGGAGGCGGCGGCGCCCGTTGGCCAAATCTGTCGCGATGCGCTCGACTCGGGCGTCGTGGCCCAGCTCGGGGTAAAGCCCGACGGTGAAGTTGCCGAAGTGGTTATGTGCCTGTGGCACACCGGGTTTGGCTATCGGCACCTCGGCGCAGAGCGAATCGACGGGCCCGCCGAGCAGACCGGACAGTGCCTTAAGCGCGCTGGACACCGCCGCCAGCACCGCGACGGTGACCGTCGGGCCCTGCAGTTGCGCGCGGTGCCGCACCAGCGTGCGCATCGAGCGGGCACCGTCCGGTCGGGCGTTGGTGGGCAGCAGCGGCCGTGGCCCAAGCCCCGGCGCCAGCACGCCCGCACGCGTATCGCGAACCAGCTGGCGGTGGGTGCGGGCCGCATCGACGGCCCGCCACGGCAAGAAGCCCGCCGGCGGCCGTGCCACTTCGGGCACCGGTGCATCCCGGCCGAAGAGCCAGGCCGCCATCGCGGCACCGCGAATGCCGTCGGCCAGTGCGTGCGGAGCCTGCATCACCGCCACGGCACCCGGCCCGGCGGCGCCCGGAATGCCGAGCACCGGGGTGAACACGTGCAGCCGCCAAGACATCCGGCGAATGTCCAACTGGTTGTTGGCCAGGCCGGCCACCGCCGCCAGACAGCCGCGCCAGCTGTGATCAGCCAGATCGTGGCAGACCACATGCTCGGCACCGACGGCCGCGGGCACCCACCGCGGGTACGTAAGGGCACTCCCGTCGTCAACGCGCACCCCAAGCTCCGGACAGGCGCGGGCACGACGGCAGACCTGCTCGACGGCACGCTCCAATACCGCGGGCTCGCCGTCGAATGCGTAGAGCAGAAATTCATCGTTGGGGACTTTGGCCGACATCCAGTAGAACTGCGCATCGACGGCCGCCATCCGGTAGTCCGGCACGGGCCCCTCAGCCGGATGAGCCGGGCGAGCCGATGAACCCGAGCACTAGCTCGGCAACCTTGTCCGGCTGTTCGAGCTGCACGAAATGCCCGGCGTGGTCGACGATGGCAACCTCGCTGCCGGGCGGCAACACCTTTTCGGCCCACGGTGCGAAAGCCGCTGTCATGCAACCGTCGTCGCGACCATGCAGATACAGGCTCGGCAGTATGGGCGCGTCGGTGAAGCACCGGTTCAACTCGGCGTACTGCGGCGGCGGCGGGGTGTTGCGAATCGTTGCCCGGTACGGTCCCAGCGCCGCCCGCCAGCTCTCCGGTGTCCCGATCGCGGCGTCGACGTGACGGAGATCTTCAGGGGCGCCGCGATAGCCCGGCGACCATCGCCGCCACAGCAGCGGCAGCACCCAGGAAGCGGAACGTTCAGGCAGCCAAGGCAATTGAAAGTAGAAGATGTACCAACTCCGCAGCAGCTGACGCGGCAGCCGGAGGGCCAGCCGGCCGCGGTCGGCCACCCGGCCCGGCGCCCGGAACGCCGCCGAGGGCGGCACCGACATGATCACCGCCTTGGCGAACGGGCTGTCTGGCATCGCGGCCAGACCGGTGGCCGCGATCGCGCCCCAGTCGTGACCGATCACCACGTCGTGCTCGGTGCCGCCCGCGGCCGAGCGCACCCGCAGGGCATCGTCCATCAGCGCACCAATGTGAAAACTGCCGTCGGCGGGAATCGACGACGGCGCGTAGCCGCGCATGAACGGTGCGATCACCCGCCATCCCGACTCGGCCAGCCGGGGCGCGAGCTTGCGCCACCCGTACGCGGTGTCGGGGAAGCCGTGCAGGCATAACGCGATCGGGCCGTCGTGCGGACCCCAGGTCAGGGCCTTCAGGTCCCCGGCAGGGCCCGGCACGTCGACCCAGCGCGGCTCAGTCATTGCGAGATACCTCCTCAGGGTTGGATTCTGATTGGCGCACGCGCTTGCATGGACCAACGTAACGCGGCCGGATGGTGGTCGACGAACCCGTTAACGTCTAGGCATGACGACCTCGGCGCAGGCTCGCCGCTGGGCCAAGACCGGCGCCACCCAGCAGCGGATCCTCGACGCCGCGATCGAGGTCTTCGCGACCAGGGGCTTCACCGCGGCGACGATGGCCGACGTGGTCGCCGGCTCCGGCGCGAGCGTCGGCAGCATCTACCACCACTTCGGTGGAAAGAGCGAGCTGTTTCTGGCGATCTTCGAGCAGATGGCCGACGCCGTCGACAGCCGCATCGACGCGGCGATGCGTCACGCGGGCGACTCCCGGCCGGACGGGCGACGCGTATTCGAGCTGCACGTGCGCGCCTACCTGGAGGCGATGTGGGAGAACCGGCGCCTGGCCATGGTGCTGACGTCCGGAGACACACCGGCCGGGTTCGAGGTCGCTCGCCGCGACCGCATGCAAGCTGCGTTCCGTAGTTGGATGGCGGTGCTCGAGCTGGACAAATCGTTGCGGGGACAGCTGCTCAGCCGGGTTCTGATCGCGACCATGGCGGAGTCCTCGCTGATGGTCGCCGCCTGCGAGCACCCCGACGACGTACCGGAGATCATCGACGCGACGATCGAATGGATCGACCGGCTCACGGAGTAGCTGACCGTTACGCGCGCTCGGCTGTCATGTGCATGTCAACTGTGCCCTGGCACGGGCCGCTCAAAATCTCCGTGTGCATGACGCCGGCAAGTGTTCCGTCGGCCTGGGGCGTGTAACGCACATCGGATCGGGCCGGACTCCATTGGATCGTGGTGTCGGGCATCATGCAGTCCCATTGGAATTCGCTGTGTTGCGTCCAGGACGACCCATCCCAGGTGAATTGCACCGGTTGCGGAACCGTCGGATTACTCGGCGGAGGGCCGCTGACGATCGTGGCGGTACACTTTCCGCCCGTACAGCTCGAGTGAAACCCGTAGGTTTCGGTGTGCTGCCCCTCAGGGTCACCCACCGCCGTGCTGGTCCCGGACTTTGGACCAACCATGAACGTGATCGCGTACTGGCCGTTCCAGGACGCAGCGTCGGCGGAGGCAGTCGACGGAAGGGACAGGGCGATCGCGAGCGACGCGACGCACCAACCGACGAGACGGCTAAGACGGTCTGGGGCCATGGAACTAGAGTGCGCTGCCGCAACCGTGGATGTATACCCCCGTCGCTGGAACGTCGCTGGAACGTTGACAGTTTTAGAATGCAATTCTAATGTCCCGGATATGGCCGCTCCCGTTGCGCGACACCCCCTGAAGTTGTGGGCCAACTCGGGCGACTCGCACTTCATTGAGCCCGAGAACCTGTGGCGCTCACGGCTGCCGACGCGATTGGCCGAACTGGTGCCGCGAAGCGAGAAGGATCCGGACGGCAAATGGGAGTCCATCCACGTTGACGGCCAAGTCTTTCGCCGTCGGCTGCCGAGCATCGCCCAAGAAGAGTTCATACAGGCCACCGTGGCCGCTGCGGGCGCGCGTGACGTCGACAAACGGCTGGCCGATCTCAGCGCCGAAGGCATCTGGTCGGAGCTGGTGTTCCCCTCCCTCGGCATGTGGGCCGGCTCGTTTCGCACACCGGAGCTGATGCGGGCGACGATGCGGGCCTCCAATGACTGGGCCAAAGAAACGATCATGGACCACTCCGCGCGGCTGATCCCCACGGCGCAGGTATCAACGCTGGATATCGGCGACGCGGTCAACGAGCTCAAGCGTTGCGGCGCAATGGGATTCAAGGCGGTTTTTCTGCCCGTGACGCCGCATCCCGCGCAGCGCGACTACAACCGCGACGAATGGGAGCCGTTCTGGGCCACCGCGGAAGACATCGGTATGGTGATCGCCTTCCACATCGGCAGCGAGCCAATCGATTTCGCTGCGGGCAACAGCATCGGGGTGACCTACCACGGCCCGGGCGGCGCCGTGCTCAACTACACCGAGACGTCGTTCGGCGGCCAGCGCGCGGTGGTCAAGCTCGTCGCGTCGGGCGCCCTGGATCGCCACCCGAACCTCAAAGTCCTGGTGTCGGAGGGCGGCGCGACCTGGGTACCGTTCATCGCCGACCGGATGGAGGAGGGCTATCGCCAGCACGCAATGGTGGTGCGGCCCAAGCTCAAACGTAGCCCGCGCGAGATCATCTACTCGCAGGTGTACGCGTCGTTCCAGCACGACTCGTCGGCGGTCACGACCGTGACGGCAATGGGTTTCAACAATGTGCTCTGGGGCAGCGACTACCCGCACATGGAGGGCACCTTCGGCCACACCCAGGCCACGTTGCACCAGCTGTTCGACGGCGTCGATCAAGCGACCAGGGACCGCATCCTGTTCGGCAGCTTCGCCGAGCTGTTCCCGGACGCGCCGCTGCCGCCGCCCCCAGGCAGTGAGCCTGAAGATAGCTGACGCTTGCCCGAATAAATTACACATGTAATTATTCGTACCCATGACATACGACCGCACCGAATTCGATAAATTCTGGGACGACTGGCTCGAGGTGAACCGCCGGGCGCAGGACAGCGGCGACTGGGGTGTGATGGCCGACTTCTACGAGCCCGACGCCAGCTACGGATGGTCCTATTCGCCG
>NZ_JBKQQD010000416.1:0-3973 GCF_052144515.1 Mycobacterium sp.
CCATCGCCGCTCCGTCGGACGCAGCCAAAGGTGGCGCGCCCCGCCGCAACAGGGCCTTATCAATGGTGTCGGACGACTGCATTTCCGGTTTGAAGGTGTGCACTCCGCCGATCCGTGACCGCTTGCCCACTACGAAAGTGTGCCACCGCCATGATGCGGCATTAACGCATTCGGCGGAATGCTCCGAAATTTCCCAGCTTGATAGTCCTGAAGCGCCTCGATCACTTCGGCCCGGGTGTTCATCACAAAAGGTCCGTAATGGAACACTGGCTCCCGAATCGGCTGTCCGCCCAAGAGCAACACGTCAAGAGCCGTCGTGCGGTAAGAATCCTGGGCCTGCTGGGCTGCGATGGTGATCCGATCGCCGGGCCCGAGAACGGCCAACTGACCTTGGTGAATCGGGTGTCCGTCAGGCCCGATATATCCACGTCCGGACAATACATAGACCAGCGAGTTGAAATCGCGCCGCCACGGAATGTTCAGCCGCGCCGCGTTCTGGATCGTCGTGTGCGCCAACGTGATCGGCGTATGGGTGACACCGGGGCCACGGTGGCCGTCGATCTCACCGGCGATGATGCGGAGCAGCGCTCCGCCGTCGTCGGAGGACAACAACTTGGCGTCGGTGCCTTCGATGGCCTGATAGCGGGGCGGCGCGAACTTGTCTTTGCTCGGCAGGTTCACCCACAGCTGGACGCCGTGGAACACGCCGCCGCTTTCCACCAGTTCGGCAGGCGGAGTCTCGATGTGCAAGATGCCCGACCCCGCCGTCATCCATTGCGTCGCGCCGTCGGTGATCAGGCCGCCGCCGCCGTGGGAATCCTGATGCGCGAACTTGCCGTCGATCATGTAGGTGACCGTCTCGAAGCCACGGTGCGGATGCCAATCGGTGCCCCTGGGCTCGCCCGGCAGGTACTCCACCTCACCCATCTGGTCCATATGCACAAACGGATCCAGGGCGGCGGTGCTCACCCCGGCGAAAGCCCGGACCACCGGGAAACCCTCGCCCTCATAACCTCGCGGGCCGGTGGTGATCGATCGAACGGGGCGCTCGGTATCGGCGGGACCGGCCGAGCCCACCCGCGCCAGCGTGAGAGTGTCTGCGGTAATCGCAGGCATTTCTACCTCCTTGTTTTAGAGTTACCCAATATAACCGGACTACGGTCCGGTTATTCCCGCTGTCATAAGATGGCTTGGTGCGTGGGGCGCTAGGGGCCATAATGCGAAAGTCGCAGGTCAGGCACACGTCGTGAACGACGAGACGTGGGACGAACCCCAGCCCGCAGTGGCCCCGCCCGCCGCCACAGGCGGACGCTTCGGCGCATCGATCAGGAAGTCGGGCTACCTGCGCAAGTGGTTCCTGCTGGGCATCACGATCGGCGTCGTTGCCGGCCTCGGAGCGGTTGTCTTTTATCTCGCGCTGAAATACACCGCCGAGTTTCTGCTCGGCTACCTGGCGGGCTACCACCTCCCGACCCCCGTCGGAGAGGGTGGCAGCCACGGGTCGGCCGGCTTCGAACGTGCATGGGCAATTCCGCTGGTGACGACGGCCGGGGCCCTGCTGTCGGCATTGATCGTGGCCCGGCTCGCCCCGGAAGCTACCGGTCACGGCACCGACGAAGCCATCGAGGCGGTGCATGGCGATCCACGCACCATCCGCTTCCGGGCGGTGCTGGTGAAGATGGTGGCCAGCGCGCTGACCATCGGTTCGGGCGGTTCGGCCGGCCGCGAAGGCCCGACGGCGCAAATCTCAGCCGGCTTCTGCTCGTTGCTTACCCGGCGGCTGAACCTGTCTGACGAGGACGGCCGGACCGCGGTGGCGCTGGGTATCGGCGCGGGCATCGGCGCGATTTTCGCCGCGCCCCTGGGCGGGGCAGTGCTGGCCGCATCGCTCCCCTACCGCGACGACTTCGACTATCGCTGCCTGCTACCGGGTTTCATCACCTCGGGGACGGCATATGCGGTGCTCGGGTCGTTCTTGGGTTTTGACCCGCTATTCGGGTACATCGACGCCGAGTATCGCTTCGAAAGAGCCTGGCCGTTGCTGTGGTTCGTGGTGATCGGTCTGATCGCTGCGGCGACCGGCTACCTGTATGCCCGCACCTTCCACGTCTCCGTCGCGCTCACCCACAGGCTTCCCGGTGGGCCGGTGCTCAAGCCGGTGATCGGCGGACTCCTGGTCGGCCTGTTGGGACTGCTGATCCCCCAAGTCCTGAGCAGCGGCTACGGCTGGGCACAGCTGGCGGCCGATCGTGGATCGCTGCTGCAGATCCCGTTGTGGATCGTCCTCGTCCTCCCGATCGCGAAGATCGTCGCCACGTCGATGTCGATAGGCACCGGCGGATCCGGCGGGCTGTTCGGGCCCGGGATCGTGATCGGCGCCTTCGTGGGAGCCGCCATCTGGCGACTGGGCGACCTTTCCGGCCTGCCCGGGGTGCCCGACGGCCCGGGAATCTTCGTCGTAGTGGGGATGATGGCGTGTTTCGGCAGTGTGTCCCGGGCGCCGCTGGCCATCATGATCATGGTCGCGGAGATGACCGGCTCGTTCTCGGTGGTTCCCGGAGCGATCATCGCCGTCGGGATCGCATCATTGCTGATGTCTCGCACCAACGTCACCATCTACGAAGCTCAACGGCTGGACCGTAAGACCGCCGAAGCCGAACGCGCGCGTCAGGCCTCCGAAGCCGGTAAGGCCGAGTAGCGCCCGATTGCCCGGGGATTACCGAGCTTTGCGCCGCGCGGTGCTTGCGGCGTCCCTTTCGGTGGCTTTGCCCTTATGGGCCAACTTTCCGCCCGCGTTCTCCAGATGCGCCCGGACGAACCACTGGAACTTCTCCAGTGGCACCTGGCGAATTTTCCCAGCTCAAACCCTATAAGCCAGTGACGACGTCTCAAACGTGCGACATATGTGCGACATATCGAGGGAAACCTGGCACTTTTGGGGGCGCCCGATTGCTACCATTCCCCTCGTGGCCGTGTCCCCCCGCGCATGACGTGATCGGGATGCTCGTCACCCAGCGGGCCTGGGTCCGGCTCATGACCGGCCCCGGTCTTGGTAAGTCACGCTAGTTATCTGTAACTCAGCCGAAATTGTGGCCAAAATGTGGCCAACCCTACGGCCCTAGCAGTCATGACTCGCTCGTCCCGCACCTGCTGAGCACGCAAGCCGAGAATCACGAGCAACCGACAGGCGAGATTGTCTCGTAAAAGAATGTGGGCGCGCTGACTCGGCTTTACTTGTGGTCGGGTGCCCAGTGACCGGCGACGGACGCTAGTGGTCTGTCTCGTCATTGGTTGACCGCTTGGAGCGCGACGCGCCCGCGGGCGACTTTGGCGAGGATGTCTTCGGCGGTGGCGGTCCATACGAATGGTTTGGGGTCGTTGTTGTGCGCGGCGAGATAGTCCTCGATCTTGGCGATGAGGTCGGGTACGGAGTGAAACACGCCGCGGCGCAGCGCCTTGTCGGTTAGTTCCCGGAACCAGCGTTCGACCAGGTTGAGCCACGACGAGGAGGTCGGGGTGAAGTGCAGGTGGAATCGGGGATGTTTGTCGAGCCAGGCCCGCACGCTCTGGTGCTTGTGGGTGGCGTAGTTGTCGCAGATCAGGTGCACCGCAAGTTCTTCGGGGACCTCGCGGTCGATCGTGCGCAGGAACTTCACAAGCTCGGTATGGCGGTGCCGAGGCAGGCATTGCCCGATAACTTTGCCGGTCAGCACGTCCAGCGCCGCGAACAACGTGGCGGTGCCGTTGCGCTTGTAATCGTGGGTCATCGTCTGGGCCCGCCCGGGCTTCATCGGCAGCGACGGCTGGGTCCGGTCCAGCGCCTGTACCGAGGACTTCTCGTCCATGCAGCACGATCGCCTGCTCGGGAGGACTGAGGTAGAGACCGACCACGTCAATCAGTTTCTCCTCGAACTTCGGGTCGTTCGACAGCTTGAATGTCTCGACCAGGTGCGGTTTCAAACCGCGCGCGGCC
>NZ_JBKQQD010000417.1:0-98877 GCF_052144515.1 Mycobacterium sp.
CGCCGCGCACAACAACGACCCCAAACCATTCGTATGGACCGCCACCGCCGAAGACATCCTCGCCAAAGTCGCCCGCGGGCGCGTCGCGCTCCAAGCGGTCAACCAATGACGAGACAGACCACTAGATGCCATGGCGTGAGGTTGTTGCTGGTGATCAGCCAGGTCACAGCCTCTACCGGGTTGGCGTCCGGCTCCACCGGCAGCGCCCGTCCCGACGAGCTTGACTGCGACACATTCACGATGGGTCGTCCGCGTTCACGGTGATTCCGACACAGAGTTTTGAGAGCCTCGTATTTCGCCTCTTTCGAGACGGAGTGAATGCAAATTCACCGCTGTCTGACGATCTCTGTTTTCTATATAAGGTGCGGTCGAGCAATGATCAGAACCTGTGGATGGCCCTCGGCCTCGCGACGTCAATGGGCGCACCTCCCCGAGAATGATCTGAAAGTCCAATTACGTCTGATCAAGAGCCGGCGCCAGGTTCGATAAGGGCACGCGCGTCGAATGACCCGACGAATCAGGAGGTAATCAGCAAGTCGCGTGACACGCCAATCCACAGATCTTGACTATTCCGTCGGGGACAAAGAAACACGACGAAAGATATGTTCAGCTGACGATTGGGTCAGCGAGTGCTTCCTGCACGCCGTGCGCGGCGAACACTTTCATAGATTCGGCGACGACTTGGGAGTCTTCGAGTTGGCGTCGATGTCGACGACTTTGCCCCAGCGCAGATGGCGCCCCACGGTGTGGGCGGTCCGAGCCGGATTCCCGGGCGGCAACCGCTGACCAGCAGGACCGATAGCAAGTTTTCCTGGCCCTAGTCGCTGCTGCGGGCGGACTGCTGGGCGGTTTGTTGAGTCAGGCTCAGAAGCGTGCTGTCGGTTGGGCAGAAATGTTGGCACGGCGGACGTAAGCACGTGGATATGCGACGTAAAAACGGCGTCTACCAGCGGATATTCCGCAGTGAGAGGGAGCCCCCTGTCAGGATTGAACTGACGACCTTTCGCTTACAAGGCGAGTGCTCTACCACTGAGCTAAGGAGGCGTGGTTAACCGGGTGCAAGCCTAACGGCTCACCCGTCGGCGTCGATGACGCGTTGCGGGCGCACCGGCCGCGACGACGAGCGGCGCGGAGAACGGAACCCGGGAAACGGAATGCGCGAAGCGATGTCGCTCAACGGGTTGACCACCAGGGTGAGCGCCGTGACGGCGTCTTGCAGGGTGGCGATGGCCGGTTCCAGCGCCTCCATCCCGGGCGCCAGCCGAGCCAGGGTGTCGGCGAGGTCGGTGAGTTGCTCGAGTGGTCCGTCCTTGGCCGTGATTTTGTCGACCAGTCCACCCTCGGCGAGCAGCCGCTCGGCTACCCCGTCTTCGGACAGCAGCCGTTCGATCATCCCGTCCTCTGCCAGCAGTCGATCGGCCAGCCCGCCGGGCTGCAGCGCGCGCTGCAACCCGCCGCCGTCGGCGGTCAGGCGGTCGAGCAAACCGCCGGGCGCTGTCACCAGATCGACCAACCCGCCCGGGCGCAGCAGCCGGTCCAGCGGCCCCTCCGGCGCGATCGCGCGTCCCAGCGGGGCATCATCATCCAGCAGCCTGGCTAGCCGGTTGGCGCGTGCGAGTGCATCATCGATCCCCAACATGTTGGCCATCGCGTTCGAGCCGCTGCCGCCCTCGCTCAACGTCTGCTTCGCCAGGCCAAGGCCCGCGGTTGCGAGGTTCAAGCTCACCTCCGTGGCGGCGAGTCCGATGCGCGCCGGGGCGGTCGCCAGGGCCACGATGCTTTTGCCGAGGTTCATACCGCGAGTCTATTCACGACGCGCACCCAAGACGCCTGAAGCGTCCTGGGCCAAAGCAACGATTGCTGGCAGACTATTATCAGACTGTTGGCAACCGGCTCTCAGGAACTACACAATGCTTGCGAAGCTAACGTACAACCAAGTGCGAGGGAACTGACCTCATGACAGCGGCAACCCCAACCGAAACGACACCCGAAGCGCGTGTCCTGGTCGTCGACGACGAGGCCAACATCGTCGAACTGCTCTCTGTGAGTCTCAAGTTCCAGGGCTTCGAGGTCCATACCGCGACCAACGGAGCCGCGGCGCTGGACCGGGCACGTGAAGCCCGACCGGACGCGGTGATCCTCGACGTGATGATGCCCGGTATGGACGGCTTCGGGGTGCTGCGCCGGCTGCGTGCCGACGGCATCGACGCCCCGGCGCTGTTTTTGACCGCCCGTGACTCGCTACAGGACAAGATCGCCGGCCTGACCCTGGGCGGCGACGACTATGTGACGAAGCCCTTCAGCCTGGAGGAGGTCGTCGCCCGGCTGCGGGTCATCCTGCGCCGCGCCGGCAAGGGTGGCGCGGAACCTCGCAGTGCCCGACTGACGTTCGCCGATATCGAACTCGACGAGGAGACCCACGAGGTGTGGAAGGCCGGCGAGCCGGTGTCGCTGTCACCCACCGAGTTCACCCTGCTGCGCTACTTCGTGATCAACGCGGGCACGGTGCTGAGCAAACCGAAGATCCTCGACCACGTCTGGCGCTACGACTTCGGCGGTGACGTGAATGTCGTGGAATCCTATGTGTCATATCTGCGCCGCAAGATCGACACCGGCGACAAGCGGCTGCTGCACACGTTGCGCGGCGTGGGCTATGTATTGCGGGAGCCGCGCTAAGCGTTAGTCGGCGAGAGCGAAGAGTACGGGTATGGCCAAACAATCTCGACGCGGATTGCCGCTGCGGATTGGCCTAGTGGCCGCCACCCTGTTGCTGGTGGCTTGCGGTCTGGTGACCTCGGGGGTCGCGGTTACCTCGATCCTGCGTCACAGCCTGATCAGCCGCATCGACTCGAACCTACTCGAGGCGTCGCGCAGCTGGGCGCAGGCGCCGCGTAGGCAATCAGCGCCCCCCTACGAGGGCCCAGACCCGGGTCGGCCGCCGTCGAAGTTCTACGTGCGGGGCATCGGTTCCGACGGCACCACCTTCACGGCCATCAACGACCGGAACGCCGAGCCGGCGCTACCGCCCGACAACGACGTCGGTCTCAATCCGGTGACGCTGCCCTCGGTCAACGGCTCGGACATTCTGTGGCGAGCTGTGTCGGTGCGCGGGCCGCACGGCCTGACCACGGTTGCGGTCGACCTGTCCGATGTCCAGCACACGGTCCGTTCGCTGGTCTGGCTGCAGTTCGGCATCGGGGTGGCGGTGCTGGTTGTGGTCGGAATCGTCAGCTTTGCCGTGGTGCAGCGCAGCCTGCGACCGCTGTCGGAGGTCGAGCAAACCGCTGCGGCGATCGCGTCGGGCCAGTTGGATCGCCGGGTGCCGGAACGCGACCCCCGTACCGAGGTGGGCCGACTTTCGTTGGCGCTCAACGGGATGCTCACCCAGATCCAGCAAGCGGTGGCGTCTTCGGAGTCTTCGGCGGAGACGGCCCGCGGTTCAGAGGACCGGATGCGACGGTTCATCACCGACGCCAGCCACGAACTGCGCACACCGCTGACCACCATTCGTGGGTTCGCCGAGTTGTATCGGCAGGGCGCTGCCCGCGACGTCGCGATGCTGCTGTCGCGGATCGAAAGTGAAGCAAGCCGGATGGGCTTGCTGGTGGACGATTTGCTGTTGCTGGCCCGGCTGGACGTGCAACGGCCGCTCGAACACAATCGGCTGGACTTGCTGGCGCTGGCCAGCGACGCCGTGCACGACGCGCAGGCGATCGACCCCCAGCGCACCATCACCATGGAGGTCCTCGACGGTCCGGGCACCCCGGAGGTGGTCGGTGATGAGCCGCGGATTCGCCAGGTGCTGAGCAACCTCGTCGTGAATGCTTTGCAGCACACCCCGACCAGTGCCGACGTCATCGTGCGGGTCGGCACCGACGGCGACGACGCGGTGCTCGAAGTGGCTGACAAAGGTCCGGGCATGAGTCAGGAGGATGCGTCCCGGGTGTTCGAGCGGTTCTATCGCACCGACTCGTCCCGGGCGCGGGCCAGCGGCGGTACCGGGCTCGGGCTGTCGATCGTCGACTCCTTGGTGCACGCCCACGGCGGTCTGGTCACGGTGACAACCGCGCCGGGGGAGGGCTGCTGCTTCCGCGTCACCCTGCCGCGCGTCAGCGACATGTCGGCACCCGAGCCGGTTCACGCCAGTTGAGCCAGCGCCGCCTTGATCTTGGCTTGGGCCTGGTCCAGCGATTCCGGTGAGGGGTTGCGGTCGACGTTGGCAAAGCCGAAGTCGCTCAGGCTGCGGGTGGGGAACACGTGCACGTGTAGGTGGGGCACTTCCAGCCCGGCGATGATCAGCCCCGCACGCTCGGCTCTGAAAGCTTTGCACACCGCCTTGCCGATCAGTTGGCTCACCCTCATGATGCGGTTGAATACCGCGGGTTCCACGCCCTGCCACTGATCGATCTCGGCGCGCGGCACCACCAGCGTGTGGCCTTGTGTCATCGGCTCAATCGTCAGGAACGCGACGTCGTCGTCGTCCTCATAGACGAAGCGGCCAGGTAGTTCACGGTTGATGATCTTGGTGAAGATCGACGCCATGCTCTCAAGCATAGGTTCAGCGCAACAGCAGGCGAATCGTTAACGAGTCGTTGCGTCGTCGTTCTGTGGTCGTTCTGCACGATCGCCAAAATCCACTGTGACCCAATCCTGGGAGGAGACCATTCGTGCGGTTTCCTGCCGCAGTGCTGGCCATTCCGGTGGCAGTACTGACCGCTTGCGCCCCAGCACTGATACCGATGGTCATTCCCGCGACCGCCCGGGCGGCCGCCGCGTGGGGGCCGCTGGCGCCACCCAACCCGTTCATGGCGCCGCAGGGCCTCGCGTCCTTGCACAATGACGCCGAATCGTCGGATGCGGGACCGCTGCCCGGGCCGGGCTCCAACCTGCCGACGGCGATCTTCGCGTACCCGCTGCTGGCGGCGTGTCCGACGATCATGCAGGGCACCGATGGCCTGGTGCTGGCGTTGTGCACCGCCGATGTCAACCAGGTGCCGACCATCTTCCTGATCGATCCCGGCGGTGTCGCCCCGCGCGTCGTCCCGCTGGCAAGCCTGCAGGTAGCCAAGGGCACCCTGCTTGGCGGTGTGTATGCCTACCTGGACAACGAGAACCGGGTGGTGATGATCGACGGAAGCAACCACCTACTGCGCGTCAGTCATGCCAGGGACGGTGCGCTGGGCCGCTGGAAGCTGACCGTCACCGAGTCCACCGACGTGTCCAGCGTGATACCGTCCGGCGACGGCTCGGTCGGCCTGGTTCCCGACTATGCGGGCAACGTCTGGTTCGCCACCGGTAACGGCGTGGTGGGAGTGGCCAAGCTGGGCGGCGGCGTTACCAGCCTGCAGCTGCCCGCCGGCGAGCAAGTGGCCAACAGCATCTCGTCGGCACCGAGCGGTCGCGTCGCCGTCGCGACCACCTTTGCCCTCTACGAGCTGAACCTCGACGGCGCCGGGAACCCGCAAATCCTCTGGCGCGCAGCGTATGATCGCGGCCCCGGCCGCAAGCCCGGACAACTCAGCTGGGGGACCGGCTCCACCCCCGTGTATTTCGGCCCCACCACCGGGGCCGATTACCTGACCATCGTCGACAACGCCAGCCCCCAGGTGCACGCGCTGATCTACCAGTCCGGGACGGGCCAACTGGCATGCGAGCAAACGGTTTTGACCCAGGGCGGCCCAGGCAGTGAGAACGCGCCGATCGGCATCGGACGATCGGTGTTCGTAACCAGCACCTACGGGTATCCGTACCCGACCGTCCCGGCGGGCGCTCCACCGGCGATGCCGCCGACGGCGCCGTTCGTCGGCGGGATGACCAGGGTCGACCTGGACAGCCCCGGCTGTCACACCGTGTGGGAGAACAAGGTTCGCAGTGCGGCGCTACCGCACCTGTCCATTCCGGACAGCCTGATCTACACCATCACCCGGATCGGGCCGGACAAAACCACACCGCTTGACCTCTTCGCCTACGCCGTCGTCGACCCCAACTCAGGGGGACTCATAATCCAGCAACCGAAATCGGCCAGCATCCTCAGCGACCCGATCGAAACCCCCACTATGGTCCTGATGGACAACAAGATCATGCAGGGCAACATCACCGGAATCGGACGTATCGGCCTGGGCCTATGACTAGGCCTTTGATGGGTCTTTGCCTCGGCTCATTCTTCCTTGCCGAATTTCATCATGTCCAGGTTCCAGTACCCGCGCATGTTTACGATCAGGCCGGCGTCGTTGACGCGGTAGGTGAACACCCCGCGCACCTCACTGGTGACGCCGCCCTCAAACTTGCTGTGCAGCACCAGGATATGGGCGATCTCGTCGGGCGAGCTGGACGGGAACGTCTCCTCGCACGTGATCGTCAGCTGGTTGGCCGCGATGTTGGTGTCATAAAAAACACCGACGGCCTCTTTGCCCCGCACCCCATTGCCATCCGGGTTGGTGACGGATTTGCCGATGGGGTCTTCGACGACGACGTCGTCGGCCATCAACGCCAGCCAGCCTTCGCGATCGTGGGCTTGCACGCAGCGCCACGACGCCTGCGAGGCGGCCAATGCGGGGGTTTGGACTGTTTGGGTCATTGCTGTTTCCCTTCTCTAGATGGCGCACGCGGCGCGGGCACCCTCTTCGGTGGCTTTACGGATAAGGCCAAGCCCGCTGCAGTCGCCGGCCGCGTGCACGGCGGCGTCGGGCAAGGCGGCGACCAGCGCATCGAACAATCCGGTGTCTGGTTCGACCGTTCCGGCCAGGATGACGCTATCGGTGGGCAGCTCCCGGCTGGTCCCGCCGGTGGGTGTGAAAACCACGCTGGCGGTGGTGATTCGCTCGACGGCGGCGCGGACGTGGACGGTGACACCGAGGCGGTCGAGCCGATCCATGTGTTCGGTCTTGCGCTTGTTGCCCACTTCCGGAGCGATGTCCTTGCCGGACTCGAGTATTGACACCAGCCGGCCGCGGCTCGCGAGAAACTCGGCGAGCTCGAGGGTCACCAGGTCACCGCCGATGATCGCGACTCGCCGGCCGAGCGGCATCCAGGCGCGGGTGGTCAACCGGATCGCGGCGGGGCGCATCAGCCGCTGCCGCCAGCCGCCCAGTACCTGAGCACCCAGGCGCTGCCAGGCCGGGAAGGCGGAATCAGCTTGTCCGCCAAGCAATTCGCGCAAACCTGGCCCCGTGAGCACGTGCGGCAGGTCGGCGCCCGGAATTGCTGGCACCGCCACATGACCTCCAGTGGCCACCACCACCGCGTCGGGCGCGGTGCGAACCACATCGTGGGCCGAAACATCCTGATGCAGAACCACGTTCACGGTGCTGGCCCGGATTTCGTCGCGCAGATAGCGCAGGAACGGCTGGTTTTCCGGGTGCAGAACGCACGCCCAACGCAGGGCGCCGCCCAGCTGGCCGCTGCGCTCGAAAAGCGTGACCCGGTGCCCGCGTTCGGCGGCGACGCGGGCTGCCTCCAGCCCAGCCGGGCCGCCGCCGATCACCGCCACACGCTTGGTGCGAATCGTGCGGGGTGCCGCCAGCTCGCGTTCCTTACCGGTGCGGGGATTGACGGCGCAGTCGACGGAGAAGCGTTGTTCCATTGCGTCGATGCAGTTTTCGCAGGAGATGCACTTGCGAACCCGGTGCGACTGCCCCGACTGCAGCTTGTGCGCCAGGTTGGGGTCCGCCAGCAGCGGCCGTCCCATGGCGATGAAATCTGCGCGCCCGTCGGCCAGGATCTTCTCGGCCCGTACGGGGTCGTGAATTCGGCCGACGGCGATCACCGGCACGTCGACCACCTGCTTGACCGCGGCCGCGGCGCCAACGTTGAGTTCATCGCCGTCGTCGGCGGCATTGACCATCCCGGTGACGAGCCGATCGATCACGCCTCCGCTGACGTGGAACGCGTCCACGCCGACGGCCACGAGTTCGGGTGCTAGCCGGGCGGTTTCGTAGATCGGCCGGCCTCCGGCGACCCGTTCGTACCCGGAGATGCGCAGCGTGATGGGCAGGGCGTCGCCGATCTCGGACCGAATTGCGGCCAGCGCCTCCAGTACCACCCGGACCCGACCGGGCGCCGAATCGCCTCGATAGTCGTCGATGCGCCGATTGCGTTGTGGGGCAAGGAAAGAGCCCAGCAACAGGTAGCCATGTGCGGCGTGTAGCTCGATGCCGTCGTATCCGGCCTGCACGGCGCGTCGCGCCGCGGCCTTGAACAAGTCGAACACCTCGGTCAGCTGCTCCTGCGTGATTTCGTGCGACGGCCGGCCGGTGAGGTAGGACGGAATCGCCGAGGGCCCCAACGAGTCAACGCCGAACATCTCCGGTCCCAGGCCGTCGGGCCCAGCGTGCACGATCTGCGGCTGGATCTTGGCGCCGTGTTCGTGTACCACCTCTACCAGTGCGCGGTGCGCGTCGACCGCGGCGTCGGTGCCCAGATGCAGGCCGCCGGGAGTCTCGGGGTGCTGATGGTCGATTCCGGTGGCACCCAACGTGATCAGGCCGACCCCGCCCTTGGCGCGTGCGGCGAAATAGTCACGCGTGTGCTCCGACGGCAGGCCATCGGGCGTGCCGTACATCGTCTCCATCGGAGACATGACCAGCCGGTTGCGCAGCGCCATGGCGCCGATTCGCCCCGGCGCCAACAGGTGCGGAAAGGCGGCCACTCAGGACCGGTCGGTTACCGGTCCGCGTCCGTGTAGCGGATGACGCCGCGAATGTTCTTGCCGTTCAGCATGTCCTGGTAGCCCTCGTTGATCTGCTCGAGGCGGTACTGGGTGGTGACCATGTCGTCCAGGTTCAGCTTGCCGGCCTTGTACATCGACAGTAGTTGCGGGATGTCGAACTGCGGGTTGCCGCCGCCGAAGATCGTGCCCTGCAGGTTCTTCTGCATCAGGGTCAACATCGCGAGGTTCAGGTTCACGTTGGTGTCCAGCAGGCTGCCGATGGCGGTCAGCACGCAGGTGCCGCCCTTTTGGGTGATGTTGAGGTAGTTGTCGATGTCGGCGCCGTGCAGCTCGCCGACGGTGACCACGACCTTGTGGGCCATCAATCCGTAGGTGACCTCGGCCATGCCCATCAGCGCAGCGTTGATGTCGGGGTAGACATGGGTGGCGCCGAACTTGAGGGCCTGATCGCGCTTCCACTCCACCGGGTCGATCGCGAAGATGTAGCGCGCGCCGGCGTTCGCGGCACCCTGCAGCGCGGCCATGCCGACGCCGCCGACGCCGACGATGGCGACGTCCTGACCCGGCCGGATGTCGGCGGTGCGGACCGCCGAGCCGTAGCCGGTGGTCACGCCGCAGCCGACCAGCGCGGCGACCTCGAACGGGATCGACGGGTCGATCTTCACCACGGAGGCGCGGTGCACGACCATGTACGGCGAGAACGTGCCCAGCAGCGTCATCGGGAAGACGTTCTGGCCGCGGGCCTGGATGCGGAACGTGCCGTCGGAGACCGCTTGGCCGCCCAGCAGCCCGGCACCCAGGTCGCACAGGTTACGCATGCCCGCCTGACATGTCGGACACGTCCCGCAGGACGGGATGAACGACAGCACCACGTGGTCGCCCGGGGCGAGGTCTTCCACGCCGGGGCCGACCTCGGTGACGATGCCCGCACCCTCGTGGCCGCCGAGAACCGGGAAGCCTGCCATCGGGATGCCACCGGTGACTAGATGGTGATCCGAATGGCACATCCCGGCCGCTTCCATCTGGATCTTGACTTCATCCTTGACCGGGTCACCGATCTCGATTTCCTCGATGGACCACGGCTGGTTGAATTCCCAGATCAGCGCGCCTTTTGTCTTCATGAAGGACCTCCACTAGCATCCCCTGACCCGAGTGTCGGTGAAAGGGGCCGGCCGGGGCCGGACGGCAATTAGAACGTGTTCTTATTCGCAGACCATTATGACGTGCGTCACCGCACAGTAAACAATGGGGATCACCAGATCGGAACCGGGGTCTGGCCCAGCGGGTAGTAGCCCGGGAGCTTTTCGCCGGCCATGCTGCGCTCGATCCTCTTCTGCATGCCGGCCGACAACTTCCCTTCCTTGATCAGCTGCATATAGAGCGCCGAGACGTGACCGAAGTCGAAGAAGTCGCGCTGCCACTCGATGAGCTTGTCGGCGTTGAGCCGGAACCAGCTGCCGCCGATGCCGTAGATCTCCTGCTGACCGCCTTCTCCGTCGAGCACGACCTGTTTCCAGAAACCGACGATCTCGCCCTGCTTGTCGTCGACGAGGACCTTCTGGTAGGGGTACTGCCAGTTTTCCAGCCCCTCCATCTCGAGGCCGAGCGCGATATCGCGGATCTCGTCGATACCGACGCACATCACGTCTTCTTTGGGGCCGATGTTCCAGCCGTAGGTGGCCTCGGGGGCGTAAAAGTCGGCCAACGGCTTCCAATCGCCCGCCTTTTCGCAGTCCTTGTTGGCCTGCAGCCAGTTCTGCACCCACTCGTCGAGTTCTGCGCGCGTGAATGACGCCTTGGATGACATGTCCTCAGTCTTCTTTCTCTTTGATGAATAGTGCTCGGGTAGGGCATGTTTCGACGGCCCGCTCGACCTCGTCGCGGGCGTCCTCTGGCGGTTCGGAGTCGATGATCTCGACCTTGCCCCGCTTGGGCACACGGAAGTAGTCCGGTGCCTCCAGTTCGCACATGGCGTGGCCCTGGCACAAATCTAGATCCGCTTCGATCCTGAATGAGCCCATGACCCGTACTCCTTACGCGTTGCGCTTGCGGTAGCGCACCTTGGCCGGCCGGGCCAGCTGCACGACCATCTTGGAGTGGTCGTTGTGGTAGCTGTCGGCGGGCTGCGCCATCTCGAACTCGTACTCGCGCAACAGAACCGAGAAGATCGCCTTGATCTGCATCTGCGCGAACGCGGCTCCGACGCAGCGGTGCCTGCCGGCGCCGAACGGTATCCAGGTCCAGCGGTTGACCAGATCCTCCTGCCGCGGCTTCTCGTAGCGGTCCGGATCGAAGGAATTCGGACTCGGGAAGTCTTCGGGAATCCGGTTGGAGATCGCCGGGGACGCCGCGACGAAGTCGCCTTTGTGGATCGGGTAGCCTCCGACCTCGAATTCGCCCTGGGCCACCCGCATCAGGATGATCAGCGGCGGATGCAGGCGCAGGGTCTCCTTGAGAACGTTGTCCAGTTTCGGAATCTGTCGCAGCGCATGGAAACTCACCGCCTGGCCATCGGCGTAGAGGTCGTCGAGCTCCTTGACCACTTCGGCGTAGACGTCGGGATGGCGGATCATTTCGATCAACGTCCACGACGAGGTGCCCGAACTGGTGTGGTGGCCGGCGAACATCAGCGAGATGAACATCCCGGTGATCTCGTCGGCGGAGAAGCGGGGATTTCCCTGCTCGTCCTTAATCGAAACGAGCACGTCGAGCATGTCGCGGTCGCTCTTGTCCTCGGGTGGGTTGGCGATGCGCTGGTTCATCACACCCTGTACCAATTCGACCAGGCCGATGCGGGCTTGATCCCGGACCCGGAAGCTCTCGATGTCCATGTATGGATCGACGTAGCACAGCGGATCGGTGCCGCGCTCCAACAGGTGGTAGTACTCAGCGAAGCGATGGTCGAGCTGATTGCGGAACTTCACCCCGATCAGACACGCCGTCGAGGTGTAGATGGTCAACTCGGCGAAGAAGTCGAGCAGTTCGATCTCGCCTTCGTCGCCCCAGTTGGCGATCATTCTTCGCACTTCGTTCTCGATGGTGACCGCATGACCCTTCATGTGCTCGCCACGCAGCGCGGTGTTGTGCAGCATCTCGCTCCGCCGCTCGGGGCTGGCGTCGAAGACCACACCCTTGCCGAAAATCGGCGTCATGAAGGGGTAGGCCTCGGCCTGGTCGAGATCCTCGTCGGCGGAACGGAAGAAGAACTCGTTGGCCTCGGCACCGGAGAGCAGGGTGACGTGCTTGTCGGCCAGCTGGAACCAGCCGATGTCACCACACTCGTCGCGGACCCGTTGCATCAGCCCGATCGGGTCGGTGCGGAACTCCTCGAGATGGCCGTGTTCTTCTTCTCCGCCGGAGACGCGCGGCACGATCGCTGTTGTCATGAGTCCAAGGCTTTCTCGTCCACTTTCAGGTGCTGACGTTCTTTTGTCGCGGCCAACGGCGCCTCGGGCTGAAGCTCCATGTTGACCACGAAGCCGCCCCTGGGCGTCTCCGCGACGAAGGCGATTGCTCGGGCCAGGTCGGCCGCCCGCAGGAAATAGTCGTGGCGCGCCTGACCCCACTTGGCCCAGTCCGCGAGCGCCGGGCCGATCAGCTCGACCGGCAGGCTCCAGCCCATGCCGGTCTTGGTTGGGCCCGGGTGCACGATCGACGCGCGTACGCCGGTGCCTTCGAGCTCCATCTGCAGGTTGGTCACCATCGCCACCAGCCCGGCCTTAGCGGCACCGTAGGCGCCCATGTGCGGACGCTGCCGCAGCGCGACATCGGAACCGACGAAGATCAGGTCGCCGCGCTGACGCTCGACCATGCCCGGCAGCACAGCGGTGGTCAGTCGATTGGCCCCGATCAGGTGGATCTGGATCTGCGATTCGAAGGCTGCCGTGTCGATTTCGTGCAGCTTGCCGAAATAGGTATCGCCCGCCCCGGTGACCAATACCTCGATGTCGCCGAGCTGCTCGGTGGCCTGGTGCACGAAACCCTTGACGGACTCGGGATCGGTGACGTCGAGGGGGAGGGCAACAGCCTCGCCCCCGTCGGCGCGGATCTTCTGGACGATCTCCTCGCACTTCTCGACGCGCCGTGCGCCGAGCGCCACCGGAAAGCCATGCGCGGCAAGCTCAACGGCGGTGGCCGCGCCGATGCCTGACGACGCTCCGGCGACGATCGCGGGCCGGCGGGCCGGATGGGGCTCGAAGCGGGGCATTTACCTGGCCTCCAAGGTGATTGGTAGGTGGGCGAACCCGCGGACATTACTAGAGTGGACGCGGACGGCGTTGGCCTCGTCGACCTGGTAGCCGCGGATTCGCTTGAACAGTTCGGTGAGCGCGACCCGGGCTTCCATCCGGGCCAGATGGGCACCCAGGCAGAAGTGCGCGCCACTACCGAAACTCAGCAGCTTGGGCCCGATTTCGCGCCCAATCAGATAATCGTCGGGGTTGTCGAATGCCCGCTCGTCGCGGTGGGCCGAACCGGGCAGTAGCAACAGGATGTCCCCTTCGGGGATGGTGGTGTCGTAGAGGTTGAGCTCGCCGGAGACGGTGCGGGCCAGAATCTGGCTGGATGTGTCGTAGCGCAAAGTCTCCTCGACCCACAGCGGCACCTGGGACAGGTCGGCGTACACCGGCGTCAGTTGGTCCGGGTTCTTGTGGCCCCAGAACGCGGCGTTGGCAAGGAGCTTGGTGGTGGTTTCGTTGCCGGCGATCACCATCAGGAACATGAACCCGAGGACTTCCTCGTCGGTGAGCCGGTCCCCGTCGATCTCCGCTTCCAGCAGCGCAGTGGTGAGGTCGTCGGTGGGCTTCTTGCGGCGCTCGGCGATCATGCCCTGGTAGTGGACGATCAGGTTGATCGACGCCTCGATCGCCGAAGGCGGTACGTCGGTGACGCCATCCTCGCGGTGCATGACGCTGTCCGCCCAGGCGCGCACCTGGGCGCGGTCCGGCTCGGGTACTCCCATCAGCTCGGAGATGACGTCCATGGGCAGCTTGCCGGCGAACTCGTCGATGTAGTCGACGGTTTTACCGCTGGCCTTTTCCAACATGGTGTCGAGGTGCTGTTCCGCGATCTCGGTGACGCGCGGCTCGAGCTCGCGAATCCGCCTGGGTGTGAATCCTTTTGATACCAGGGTGCGCAGCCGTAAGTGGTCGGGATCGTCCATCGCCAAAAATGACATGGTCTTGGAGGCGTGCGGTCCGCGCGATGCCGGGTCCAGTGAGACGCCGTCGCGGTTGGACAGTGTGGTGCTGTTGCGGAAGCCCTGGTGCACGTCGCGGTGCCGCGACAGCGCCCAGAAGCCGAGTTCCTCGTTGTGATACAGCGGAGCTTCGTCGCGCAGCCGCTTGTAGTACGGATACGGATCTTCGTGGAAGTCGTAGTCATAGGGATCGAGCACCAATTCGGGCCCGCCAACGTGAACTGTCATCCCTTACTCCCGGGCTCGTTCCCGCTTGAATTTTCGGCTCCGGCCAGGATGAGCCGCACCACGTCATCCAACCGGTCCGCGATCTTGCGATAGGTGAATTCCCCGCTGCCCGCCTGCACTAGTGCGCCGAAGAAGGCCATCTCGAGCGCCGACACTGTGCTGGGTTCCGCGCCGGGGCCGATGGCAGACGTGATGCGGCGGTGGATCTCCGCGCCGATCCGGTCGCGTGCGGCGCGTACCGCAGGGTCGGCGCCGCCGCCCAGCAGCGCCGTCGTACAGGCGGCGGCAACTTCGGGTTCGTCGGCGACCACCAGCGCCAGGTGGTGCAACACCCTCTTCACCCGGGTGGGCATGGGGTCGTTGACGTCGGTGAAGTAGGGAACCCGCAGGACCAGGTCGAGGTAGACCTCGGCGATCAGGTGGTTCTTCGACGAGAAGTAGGTGTAGGCGGTCGCCGGGGCCACTTTGGCTCGCGCCGCCACCATGCGCACCGTCAGGTCGGCGTACGAATTCTCTCGCAACGTCTCCAGGCCGGCCGCCAGCACCTTGCGGAAGGTTTCCTCCTGGCGGCGGTTGCGTGGCGGCGCGGTCTGAGGGGTGACCTCGGAGGCGGCCTCGGAGGTGGACACAGCCAGTGCATCGCTGGACACATGTCCAAGCTAGAGGATAGTCACGACGTGAAGCAAGCGTGTTCGGATAATTAGCAGGTAAAGACGCCATCTTCGACCGGTTAATGCGGCCTGGCGATATCGGGTCTTGCACCGCTGAGAACCCGGAGGCTATGGTTCGGGGAGGCAATATCGGACAAGTGTCCATTCGATTGGAGCGGCAAGATGGCGTTGATCGCCGACGGCGTGAGTGCACTGTTCATCGACGGCAAGCCGTGCCCCGGCAGCGCGGGCACCTTTCCGACCGTCAACCCGGCCACCGAGGAAGTGCTGGGCGTCGCCGCCGACGCCGACGCCGACGACATGGGCCGCGCCATCGACGCCGCGCGGCGTGCCTTCGACGAGACCGACTGGTCGCGCAACACCGAACTGCGCGTCCGGTGTGTTCGCCAACTGCGCGATGCGATGAAAGAGCATCTCGAAGAGCTGCGCGAGATCACCATCGCCGAGGTAGGCGCGCCGCGGATGCTTACCGCCATCGCCCAGCTGGAGTCCCCCGTCAATGACCTGGCGTTCGCGGCCGACACGGCCGAGTCCTACGTGTGGAATCAGGATCTCGGTGACGCGTCGCCGATGGGGATCCCCACCCGGCGCACGATCGCACGGGAAGCCGTCGGGGTTGTCGGCGCCATCACCCCGTGGAACTTCCCACATCAGATCAACCTCGCCAAGATCGGTCCCGCGCTGGCCGCCGGTAACACCGTCGTCCTGAAGCCCGCGCCCGACACGCCATGGTGTGCGGCGGTGCTCGGGGAACTCATCGCCGAACACACCGACTTTCCGCCCGGCGTAATCAACATCGTCACCTCCAGTGACCACGGCGTCGGCGCCATGCTGGCCAAAGACCCTCGGGTGGATATGGTTTCGTTCACCGGCTCAACGGCCACCGGTCGCAGCGTGATGGCTGACGGTGCCGCCACCATCAAGAAGGTGTTTCTGGAGTTGGGCGGCAAGTCGGCCTTCATTGTGCTCGATGACGCCGACTTAGGCGGTGCCGCCGGGGTGGCGGGGTTCTCGGTGTGCATGCATGCCGGGCAGGGGTGCGCGATCACCACCCGGCTGCTGGTGCCGCGGACCCGCTACGATGAAGCGGTCTCCATCGCGGCCGCCACCATGGGCGGGATCAAGCCGGGAGACCCCAACGACGCGAAAACCATTTGCGGGCCTTTGATTTCGGCGCGCCAGCGGGATCGGGTGCAGGGCTACCTCGACTCGGCGGTCGCCGAGGGCGGGACGTTCGCGTGCGGCGGCGGTCGCCCGGCGGACCGCGAGGTCGGTTTCTTCATCGAGCCCACCGTGATCGCCGGTCTGGGCAACGATGCCCGCGTAGCACAGGAGGAGATCTTCGGGCCGGTGCTCACGGTGATCCCCTACGACGGCGACGACGACGCGGTGCGCATCGCCAACGACTCGCCATACGGCTTGTCGGGCACCGTCTTTGGCGCTGACCCGGACCGGGCCGCCGGTATTGCCGCCCGGATCCGAGCGGGCACCATCAACGTCAACGGTGGCGTCTGGTACTCGGCCGACGCGCCGTTCGGCGGCTACAAGCAGTCCGGCAATGGCCGCGAGATGGGTCTGGCCGGCTTCGAGGAGTACTTGGAAACCAAAACTATTGCGACTTCAGCCAGCTAAAGGTCAACTAGAGGAGCTCGGAGAATGCGGTTCGAAAACAAAGTGGCCATTGTCACCGGATCAGGTGGCGGCATCGGCCAGGCCTACGCCGAGGCGCTGGCCCGTGAAGGCGCGGCCGTCGTCGTCGCCGACATCAACCTGCAGGGCGCCGAGAAGGTGGCCGACGGGATCAAGGGCGAGGGCGGTACGGCGCTGGCTCTGCCCGTCGACGTGTCGGATCCGGTCTCGGCCAAGGAGATGGCCGACCGCACGCTGGCCGAGTTCGGCGGCATCGACTACCTGGTGAACAACGCGGCGATCTTCGGCGGCATGAAGCTGGACTTCCTGGTCACCGTCGACCCCGAGTATTACAAGAGGTTCATGAGCGTGAACCTCGACGGCGCGCTGTGGTGCACCCGCGCGGTGTACAAGAAGATGGCCAAGCGGGGCGGCGGGGCGATCGTCAACCAGTCCTCCACAGCAGCATGGCTTTACGCGAACTTCTACGCGCTAGCCAAGGTCGGGATCAACGGCCTGACCCAGCAGTTGTCGCGTGAACTCGGCGGGCAGAACATTCGGATCAACGCCATAGCGCCGGGCCCCATCGATACCGAGGCCAACCGCACCACCACGCCGCAGGAAATGGTTGCCGACATCGTCAAGGGAATTCCGTTGTCGCGCATGGGACAGCCCGAGGACGTCGTCGGCATGTGCCTATTCCTGCTGTCCGATGAGGCCCGGTGGGTCACCGGGCAGATCTTCAACGTCGACGGCGGACAGATAATCCGGTCATGACCGCCGGCGACGATGCAGAGCGAAGCGATGAGGAGGAGCGGCGCATCGTGTCAGAGGACTTGAAGCTGGGGTATATCGGGCTTGGTAACCAGGGCGCGCCGATGGCCAAGCGCTACCTCGACTGGCCCGGCGGCCTGACGGTCTTCGACATCAGAGACGAGGCGATGACGCCGTTCGTCGAGGCCGGAGCCGCCGCGGCGGCGAGCGTGGCCGAGGTCGCCGATGCCGACATCATCAGCGTCACCGTGCTCAACGACGAGCAGGTGCGCGATGTGGTGGGGCAGTTGGCGGAGCGCGCCAAGCCGGGCACCGTCATCGCGATCCATTCGACCATCAGCGACACGACCGCGGTCGAACTGGCCGTTGCACTCAAGCCGCAGGGCATTCACATCGCCGACGCGCCGGTCAGCGGCGGGGCCGCGGTCGCGGCGAAGGGCGAACTCGCCACCATGGTGGGCGCCGAGCGTGAGGTGTACGAGCAGGTCAAGCCGGTGTTCAAGCAGTGGGCGTCGCTGATCATCCACGCCGGCGAGCCCGGCGCGGGGACGCGAATGAAGCTGGCGCGCAACATGTTGACGTTCACCTACTACGCCGCGGCCTGCGAGGCCCTGAGATTGGCCGAGGGGGCCGGGCTGGATCTGCAGGCCCTCGGTCGGGTGGTGCGGCACACCGAGGCCTCGACGGGTGGGGGCATGATCATGATCCGCGAGAACATGGCCCCGCTGGAGCCGGACCACTTCCTCTACCAGCCCTTCCTGCACACCCGGGGCCTCGGTGAGAAGGATCTGAACCTGGCGCTCGCACTGGGTGAAGCGGTCGGCGTCGAGCTACCGCTTGCCAAGCTGGCATTGCAGAACCTGGCCGATGGGCTCGGGGTTCCACACACGAAGGAGTGACGATGGACGAACTGCGCCGCAAAGGCCTCGAAAAGATGAACGAGGTCTACGGCTGGGAGATGCCCAACATCGAGGGCGATGCGTACTTCGACCTCACCGTCGATCACTTGTTCGGCACCATCTGGAGCCGGCCGGGATTGTCGATGCGCGACAAGCGCATCATGACGCTGACGGCAGTGACCGCGGTCGGAAATCGCGACCTGGCCGAGATCCAGATCAACGCGGCGCTGCTCAATGGGGAGCTCACCGAGAGCGAACTGAAGGAGATGGCCGTCTTCCTCACCCACTACCTCGGATTCCCGCTGGGTTCCGCGCTCAACGGCGCGGTCGGCGCCGTCGTGGCAAAGCGCAAGAAGGCCGCGGCCAAGGGCGCCGGAGAGGACAAGAAGGCCAACGTCGACGCCGCGTTGAAGATGAACGCCGGAGAGGCCCGCGGCTAGGGCCTGACCGGCGCACCGATGGGCCGAAACCTCACCCGGTCGGATGGTGCGGCGGCCCGCTAAAGTGGCCGTCGTGCGCGTCCTGGTGATCGGTTCCGGTGCCCGTGAACATGCTCTACTGCTGGCGCTCCGCAGAGACCCGCAGGTCACGGGGCTGATCGTCGCTCCGGGCAACGCCGGCACCGCCCGGCTGGCCGAGCAACACGACGTCGAGATCACCTCCGGCGATGACGTCGTCGCCCTTGCTCGTGGTGTCCGTGCCGACATGGTGGTCATCGGACCCGAGGTGCCGCTGGTGCTCGGAGTGGCCGACGCGGTGCGCGCTGCCGGCATCGTCTGCTTCGGGCCGAGCAAGGACGCCGCCCAGATCGAAGGTTCCAAGGCGTTCGCCAAGGAGGTCATGCTGGCCGCCGGTGTGCGCACCGCCAAAAGCGAAATCATCGACAACCCAGCGAATTTGGATGCTGCCCTGGACCGGTTCGGGCCGCCCGCCGGCGACCCCGCATGGGTGGTGAAAGACGATCAACTTGCCGCCGGCAAAGGCGTGGTGGTGACGGCGGACCGTGATGTCGCGCGCGCACACGCCGCCGGGCTGCTCGAGTCCGGGCACCCGGTGCTGCTGGAATCCTTCCTGGACGGCCCGGAGGTATCGCTGTTCTGCGTCGTCGACGGTGAAACCGTGCTGCCGTTGCTGCCGGCTCAGGACTTCAAGCGGGCCGGCGAGGGGGACACCGGACCCAACACCGGCGGCATGGGCGCTTATGCGCCGCTGCCGTGGCTTCCCGACGATGTCTGCCGAGAAATGGTGACCCAGATCGCCGAACCCGTTGCAGCCGAGATGGTTCGGCGTGGTAGTCGGTTCTGCGGGTTACTGTATGTCGGGCTCGCGATCACCGCCAACGGGCCGGCGGTTGTCGAATTTAATTGCCGCTTCGGCGATCCGGAAACGCAGGCCGTCCTAGCCCTGCTGGATTCGCCACTTGGACAGCTCCTGTACGCGGCAGGCACCGGTACGCTGTCCGACTTCGGCGAGTTGCGCTGGCGTGAAGGTACCGCGGTGACGGTGGTGCTGGCGGCTGAAAACTATCCAGGACGTCCTCGGGTCGGAGACGTCATCGTCGGCTCCGAAGCCGAGGGGGTGCTACACGCCGGGACGGCCCGCCGCGACGACGGCACGATCGTCTCGTCGGGCGGTCGGGTGCTGTCGGTGGTGGGCACCGGGGCCGACCTGGCCGCGGCACGCACGCACGCATACGATATCCTCGGTTCAATTCGGTTGCCTGGCAGTCATTTCCGACGCGATATCGGTTTGCAGGCAGCCGAGGGCAAGATTCGCGTCTAGCCGGCGACACCTTCCGTAGGAGCGGGGCCCGCTTGCCGCTGGTGGTCGCTGCAACCTGCGACGCCTTGACCACGGTGGTGAGATGAGCCAGAATCAATTAATAAACCAACCGTCGGTCTAAGTATTGGTGGAGTCGATGGCTCGGACCGTTAACGTTGCAGAACGCGCCGCGCGGCGCGACGCCATCCTGGATGCCGCGCAGCGGCTCGTCCTTTCAGAGGGCTACGAGCGGCTGACGGTTCAGGATCTTCTTGATGACCTGCAGATCTCCAAGGGCGCCTTCTACCATTATTTCGATTCCAAGCCGGCGGTGATCGAGGCCCTGACTGAGCGGCTTGTGAGCGAATCGGTGGAGGTGCTTGCTCCGATTGTTGCTAACCCCAAGCTGGGGGCCAGCAGCAAGTTGAAACGATTCTTCGCCGAGATCATCCGCTGGAAGTCCTTGCGCCAGGACCTGTTTGTGGCGATGCTGCCCGTTTGGTACGGGCCCGACAATATTGTCTTTCGACTGCAGGTTGACCGGGCCGTAGCGAAACGACTGGCGCCGCTGTTGACGGAGATCGTACGTCAGGGTGTCAATGAGCACCGATTCGTCACCGCCTATCCCGAGCAGGCTGGTGCGATCATCGTCGTCCTCGTTCAGGCGCTGCAGGACGCGCTTGCCCACCAGCTGATGGCCGTGGCATTTGGTTCACCGGGCGCCCCGCACGCGAAGGAGATAGCGGCCACCTATGGGGCGCACATCGAAGTGATTGAGCGCTACTTGGGCGTACCGTCTGGCACGCTGTATCGTGCCGACTCCCGTGTCGTGAACAGCTGGATCGATGCACTACGACGAGCCTTACAACGGTGACAGGAGAGGCGCGATGAAGGTCGATTTCGCCAACAAGACCGTGGGCGGGTTCAATTTCGAGTTCGTTCGCGGACTCTCGCTTCAGGCTGTTGGCGCCGCCGAATACGGCGAGTGTATGGACACCATGAGCCGCGTCAAAGACAACAGCTTCGACAGCTGGATCACCCAGTGGGCTGTCACCGCTGACCGGGTTGCGGGCTTCGCAGAGGGTGAAGATCGGATCGGCAACCGCGTCAGCGCTCGCGATGCCTTCCTTCGTGCCGCCAACTACTACCGGATGGCGGTGTTCTACGTCGCCCACACCGATGCGCGGCATACCGAACTGTGGCGGCGCAGCAAGGACTGCTTTCAGCGGATGATCGCTCTGATGGACGCTCCCCTCGAATGTATAGACATCGATTTCGAAGGGGCACGGCTGCCAGCCTATTTCGTCTCCGGAGGCGACGGTCAGCGTCCCACTCTCATCGCGCTGGGAGGCTTTGACTCCACTATGGAGGAGCTCTACTGCTGGATCGGCGCCGCAGCCCCGGCCTATGGCTGGAACTGCCTGATGTTCGAGGGCCCAGGGCAGTGGGCTGCTCTGAAGACCAACCCGGGCCTGACGTTTCGCCCCGACTACGAGAAGCCTGTGGGGGCCGCGGTGGACTACTTGCTCAGCCGCAGCGACGTCGATCCCGGCGCGGTGGCCATCATCGGGTACTCGATGGGTGGCTACCTTGCGACTCGTGGGGCGCTCGACCAACGAATCCGCGCCTGCATCCCCAACTCGTTGGTCGTCGACTGCGGCGCGGCCGCGCGAGCCGGGATGAACGGGCTACTGAAGAACACGACGTTTATGGATGCGGCGTTCAAGCTGGTGATGAAGGTCAATGGCCCGGTCCGGTGGGGATTCCAACATTCCGCTTGGAGTCTCGGCATCCGAAACGCCCATGAATGGGTGCAGGTGTACCAGCCCTACAGCATCAAGGATTTCGCCGATCGGTACCACAACCCGATGTTGTTCCTGTTCAGCGAGGATGATATCCGCGACGCCGCTGCGCCCTCGGCCGACATCATCGTCGACACGCTCGACTTTATGCTCGCCCTCAAATGCGAGCGCTACATCCGCCTGTTCACCCGAGCCGAAGGCGCGTCAAGCCATTGCCAGATGGGTGGATTGAGCTACGCCCAGGCGGCGATCTTCGACTGGCTTAACCATGTCTTCCTCGGCGGTCCGCCGCCAGCGCCGGCGAGCCCAGCCGCTGCCGATCTGTTCATCAGCCAATTCGCCAAATACGGAAAAGTGCAAGGCGAAGCCAAAGCCAAAGAGCTGCTCGACGTCGCTCAGCTCATATAAATCCTCTTCGCCCGTTGGGCACCCGCGATTGGGCTAAAGGCGTGCCCCGTTTCGGGGGCTCCGCGGTTCGGAACCGGCTGAGCCCAACTAGAACGCTGCGGCTTGGCCGTCGCGGCGTGGGTCGCTCGCCGCCAAATAGCCGTCATCGAGGCGCCAAATCGCCTGGCAGCTGCCGAACTGGTTGTAGTCGTCCACGGCGACCAGGTCGTGCCCGCGCTGTCGGAGCTCGTCGAGCGTTGAGTGCGGGAAACCCATCTCGCAGCTCACCTCCATGCCTTGGACCCACCGGAACCGGGGCCCGTCACACGCCGTCTGCGGATTCTGGCCGTGATCGGCGATGCGCACCAGCACCTGGACATGACCCTGGGGCTGCATGGTGCCGCCCATCACCCCGAAGCTCATCACCGGTGCGCCTTCTTTGCTGACAAAGCCCGGAATGATCGTGTGGTAAGGACGCTTGTTCGGCCCGACCTGGTTCGGATGCCCTTGAGCCACAACGAAATCCGCGCCGCGATTCTGCAGCGAAATTCCGGTGTCGCCCACCACCACACCGGAGCCGAATCCCATGTAGTTCGACTGGATCATCGACACCATCACCCCTGACGAGTCGGCGGCGGTGAGATACACGGTGCCCCCCTTCGGGGTGCCGGCGTCGGCCGGCGTTGCCCGCTTCCAGTCGATCAATCTGGCGCGATGCTTCAGGTATTCGTTGTTCAGCAGGTGTTCCGGGCGTAGCGGCATGTGGTCGATGTCGGCCACATAGGCCTGTGCGTCGGCGAAAGCGAGCTTCAGCGCTTCGATCTGCAGATGCACGCTATCGGCGGAATCGGCGGGCAGCGATGACATGTCGAACTGCTCCAGGATTCCCAGGGTGATCAGCGCCACGATCCCCTGGCCGTTGGGCGGTATCTCGTGGATGGTGTATCCGCGGTAGGTTCGGCTGATCGTTTCGACCCAGTCGGCGCGATGAGCCGCCAGGTCGCCGGCTTGCATGACTCCGCCGTTGGCCGTCGCATGCGCTTCGAGTTTGGCCGCCAGTTCTCCTCGGTAAAACGCTTCGCCGTTGGTTGTGGCGATCTGTTCGAGAGTGGCCGCGTGGTCGGGAAACCTGAACTGTTCCCCGGGTCTCGGCGCTCGCCCGCCGGGCATGAACGCTTCGGCGAACCCGGGCTGGGTTTTGAACAGCGGCACCTGCGCCGCCCACTGCTGCGCGACGGTCGGTGAGACCAGAAAGCCGTTGCGGCCATAGGAAATCGCAGACTCGAAGAGTCTTTCGAACGGTAGCCTGCCGAACTTGGCGTGCAATTCGACCCACGCCGACACCGCTCCGGGCACGGTCACCGAATTCCAGCCGCGTGCTGGAACACCCTTGCCGCCGAAGTACTCTGGCGTCCACGCCGCGGGCGAGCGACCGGACGCGTTCAGGCCGTGCAATTCCCGGCCGTCCCAGACGATGGCGAAGGCGTCCGAGCCGATTCCGTTGGACACCGGTTCCACCAACGTGAGGGTGATGGCGGTGGCGATGGCCGCGTCGACGGCGCCCCCGCCCTCGGCGAGCATCTGAAGGCCTGCTTGGGCGGCAAGCGGTTGGGATGTGCACACGACGTTTGCCGCCAGGATGGGCTTTCGCGGCCACGGGTACGGGAAGTCCCAACCGAAAGGCCCATAAGGCTTCGTCACTGTCGGATCGTCGCACGGGTGTCGCCGCGTGCTCAACGTTAGGTACCGCGAGCAGACGCAAAGGCCCCGAAGATCGGCTCGCATTAAGGGCTTTTGCGTCTGCTCGGCACTCAGGCCGTCAGCAATGGCGCCATCCAGGTCAGCTCGGCCGGCAGCTGCGAGCTCCAGAACCCCGGGTTGTGGCCGCCGGGCGAGAAACCGCCCGCGGGCGGATTGGGCAATTGAGCGACGAATTGCCTTGTCGCATCGTAGAACGGGTCGCTGTCGCCGCAGTCCACCCGGATCGGGATGGACGCCAGCGCCGGCATTCCGAATACGGAGTTAGCCGCAAAATCGTCGGGCCCGTCGAATGCGCCGGGTGCGGCCGCCCCGGAAGACAGCCACAGCGCCGGGCTCACCGCGCAGATCGCCGCGGTGCGTGCCGGCCCCAACCGGCCGCCGAGCAGCAGTGCGCCGTAGCCGCCCATCGACCAGCCCAAAAACGCTACCCGCGAGGTGTCGAGGTTTTGCTTGTCCAGCATCGGGATCAGCTCGTTGAGCACCATGGCACCGGCGTCCTCGCCCGAAGCCCTCTTATGCCAGTAAGTGCCGCCACCGTCGACGGCGACCACCGCAAACGGCGGCAATCCGGCGTTGACGGCCTGCGCCAGACCCTGCTCGACGCCGCCGGCCATGACGGTCGCCGCGTCACTGCCCTTTCCGTGCAGCGCGATCACAGGTCGCAGCGGCTTGGTTTGGCCCGGCGGACGCGCGATCGCCCAGTTGGTTGATATCCCGCCGCGTGCCGCGGACGCGAAGGAGCCCGTCGTCATGGTTGGCGCCGGGGCCGCCGGTTCGAGCGGGGGGGCCGGCGCCAACGGAACCTGAGTTCCGCCCGCAGATAGTGGCACGGCCTGCGACGGTCGCGGCTGAAGCAGCATGTCGAGCGCGTATCCGCCGGCCGCGCCGAGGGCCACGCCGGCGCCCAGGCGAAGCACCGCGCGACGGCTAAAGTCGGGCATCGAGCAATTATCCCATGGCCGTTTGGCCAAAATGGCATCGCAGTACCACTTTGGCTGGCACCATAGTCAACCGTGACTGCAGCAGTTACTCCCAAGGGAGAACGTCGACGGTATGCGTTGGTGAGTGCTGCCGCCGAGCTGCTCGGCGAGGGCGGATTCGAAGCGGTGCGTCACCGGGCGGTCGCCCGGCGCGCCGGCCTGCCATTGGCGTCAACCACGTACTACTTCTCATCGCTGGACGATTTGATCGCCCGGGCGGTCGAGCACATCGGGATGATCGAGATTGCCCAGCTACGCGCGCGGGTCACCGCGCTGTCTCGGCGGCGGCGGGGCCCCGAGACCACCGCTGAAATGCTGGTCGACCTGCTTGTGGGGGACATGTCGGGTCCGGGACTTGCCGAGCAGCTGATATCGCGATACGAGCGTCACATCGCCTGTACCCGCCTGCCCGCGCTGCGCGAAACAATGCGACGCAGCCTGCGGCAGCGCGCCGAGGCCGTTGCCGAAGCCATCGAAAAATCGGGCCGATCCGTGCATATCGAGCTGGTGTGCACGCTGATCTGTGCGGTCGACGGTTCGGTGGTCTCTGCGCTGGTCGAAGGGCGAGATCCCCTCACGGCTGCGCTCGGGACGGTCGTCGACCTGATCGACGTGCTCGCACCGATCGACCAGCGTCCGGTGCGGATCTGACCGCCCCCGTCAAGTCACGCCAAATCCGCGGGCAGCGTCGGCGTCACGATGCAGCCGGTGGCGAAGTCTCCGTAGATCGTCACGCCGTCCGGGCAGCGCACGGCATAGAGCGCCACATAGGCGCAGACGACGGCGTCGATCGGATCCTCGGCGCGGCGCAGGTCGCTCTTGCGCTGCGCGGTCAGCACCTGCCGGCGCAGCCCGGCCCATTCGGGACCGGCAACCTGTAGCGGCACCGGGGCGTGCGCAAGCCCCTCGATGCCGTCCATCATCAGCAGCAGCTCGGATTTGAGCTGGTCGAGACCGCGGCCGGGTTTGGCCTTGTACTTCAGCGTGCGTGGCAGCCGGAACAGCGCCACCGTCGCCGAATGGGGGTAGACCTCGATGGCGCGGCGCGCAGCGGATGACTGTGGATCCATGTCGAGCCCCAGCGTCTGAGCCAACCGCGCCCCGCGAGGACCGTTGGCGAACTCGGGTTTTCCGGTGTTGACCGGGTGCGCGCCGGCTTCGAACCTGCGGAAGTCGCGGTTGAACGCCGTCTCGGCGGGACGCTGGCCAGTCCGGTTGGTCACCACCAACGGCGCGTCGAAAGCGACCAGGCAGTCGTCTTGTACGTATGGGCGCACGGCGGCCAACACGTCGACGTCGTCGCGGACCGCGCCGACATGCACCAAACGGCCGTGTGAGTCGATCACCGCGACACCGGTCGGATTGCGTACGCCCCAGGCAAGGTCGACGCCGACGAAGTACATCCGATTTAGATTAGGCGGGGTTTCCCGGGGGGTACGTCACATTGCGCCACACCGGCCTCTCTGGGGAGCGGTGTTCGTTTTGCCCGCCTCCGAGCGACAACGCGAGTCGCTGCGAGGCGGGCAAATTGTGTGCCTGCCGGAGCAGAGACGCATGTGGCGAATGTGACCTGCGCGAGAACCCCGGCAACCTCGGCGCCGGGATCCGTAAGCTGTGTGTCTGTGAGCATCCCGAACGTGTTGGCCAATCGCTACGCCAGCGCGGACATGGTCGGGATTTGGGCGCCGGAGGCCAAGGTCATCGCGGAGCGACGGCTGTGGCTCGCCGTGCTGCGGGCACAGGCGGAATTGGGTGTGCCCGTTCCCCAAGGAGTGATTGCCGACTACGAGCGGGTGCTCGGCGATGTCGACCTGGCCTCCATCGCGGCCCGCGAACGGAAGCTCCGCCACGACGTCAAGGCCCGCATCGAGGAATTCAACGCGCTGGCCGGTCACCAGCACGTGCACAAGGGGATGACCAGTCGCGACCTGACCGAGAACGTGGAGCAGTTGCAGATCCGGCGATCGCTGGAATTGGTGCTTCTCCACGGGGTTGCGGTGGTGGCGCGCCTCGCCGAGCGGGCGGTGGCCTATCGCGACCTGGTGATGGCCGGACGCAGCCACAATGTCGCCGCGCAGGCCACCACGTTGGGCAAGCGGTTCGCGTCGGCGGCGGAGGAGACGCTGATCGCGCTGACCCGGCTGCGGGAATTGCTCGATCGCTACCCGCTGCGCGGCATCAAGGGACCGATGGGCACCGCGCAGGACATGCTCGACCTGCTTGGCGGTGATACGGGCAAGCTGGCCGAACTCGAACGTCGCATCGCCGAATTCCTGGGTTTTGCAACGGTTTTCACCAGCGTCGGGCAGGTGTATCCCCGTTCGCTGGACCACGACGTGACCTCCGCGCTGGTACAGCTTGGCGCCGGGCCTTCCTCGATGGCGCACACCATCCGGTTGATGGCCGGGCACGAGCTCGTCACCGAGGGCTTCGCGCCGGGACAGGTTGGGTCGTCGGCGATGCCGCACAAGATGAACACCCGCAGTTGCGAACGGGTCAACGGGCTGCAGGTGGTCCTGCGAGGCTACGCCTCGATGGCGTCCGAGCTGGCCGGCACCCAGTGGAACGAGGGGGACGTCTTCTGCTCAGTGGTGCGCCGGGTCGCGTTGCCGGACAGCTTCTTTGCTATCGACGGGCTGATCGAGACGTTCCTGACGGTGCTCGAGGAGTTCGGCGCCTACCCGGCCATCATCGGCCGCGAGCTGGACCGCTACTTGCCGTTCCTGGCCACCACCAAGGTGCTGATCGCGGCGGTGCGCGCGGGCATGGGCCGGGAGGCCGCGCATCACGTGATCTCCGAACATGCGGTGGCGACGGCGCTGGACATGCGGGAACGCGGCGCCGAGCCCGACCTGCTGGACCGGTTGGCCGCAGACGAGCGGCTGCCGCTGGACCGGGCGGCGCTGAATGCCGCACTGGCCGACAAGAAGTCGTTCACCGGTGCCGCCGGCGACCAGGTCGACGAGGTGGTTGCGCAGGTGGACGAACTGGTGGGCCGCTATCCGGACGCGGCCAAGTACACCCCGGGTGCGATCCTGTGACCCTTGCCGGCGCGCTCTCGGGCATCGACTTCACCGATCTGGACAATTTCGCCAACGGATTCCCGCACGAGTTGTTCGCCGTGCATCGGCGGGAGGCGCCGGTGTACTGGCACCAGCCGACCGACAACACTCCCGACGGCGAAGGCTTCTGGTCGGTCGCCACGCACGCGGAAACGCTTGAGGTACTGCGCGATCCGGTGACGTACTCGTCGGTCACCGGTGGTTCGCGGGCGTTCGGCGGCACGCTGTTGCAGGACCTGGCCATCGCGGGCCAGGTGCTCAACATGATGGACGACCCACGGCATTCGCAGATTCGTCGGCTCGTCAGTTCCGGGCTGACGCCGCGCATGATCCGTCGCGTCGAGGACAATCTGCGGGCCCGGGCACGCCGGCTGCAGGATGCGGTGGTGCCCGGCGAACCGTTCGACTTCCTCGTCGACATCGCCGCCGAACTGCCGATGCAGATGATCTGCACCCTGCTGGGAGTGCCTGAGGCCGAACGACATTGGCTCTTCGAGGCCATCGAGCCGCAGTTCGACTTCGGTGGCTCACGCAAGGCGTCCCTTTCGCAGCTGTCGGTTGAGGAAGCCGGGTCGCGGATGTACGCCTACGGCCAGGAGTTGATCGCGTCGAAGCGTGCGGAGCCGACCGACGACATGTTGTCGGTGGTCGCGAACGCCATGCTGGAAGACACCGAAGCGCCGGCCATGTCGGATCTCGAGCTCTACCTGTTCTTCAGCCTGCTGTTCAGCGCCGGCGCCGAGACAACGCGCAACGCGGTCGCCGGCGGCCTGCTGGCGCTGGCCGAGCACCCTGAGCAATTGCAGGCGCTGCGTACCGATCTCGACCTGTTGCCGACGGCGATCGAGGAGATGATCCGCTGGACGTCGCCGTCCCCGTCCAAGCGCCGTACCGCCACCCGCGACGTCGCGCTCGGCGGACACTCGATCGAGGCGGGGCAGAAGGTCCAGATCTGGGAGGGCTCGGCCAACCGCGACGCGGACGTGTTCGACCACCCCGACGAGTTCGATATCACACGTAAGCCCAACCCGCACTTGGGCTTCGGTCAGGGTGTGCACTATTGCCTGGGCGCCAACCTGGCCCGGCTGGAATTGCGGGTGCTATACGAGGAACTACTCTCGCGGTTCGGCGGTGTACGTGTTGTGCAGCCCGTCGAATGGACCCGCAGCAACCGGCACACCGGCATCCGGCACCTGGTCGTGGAACTGCGCTGATCCTTAACGGCACAGCCGGCACAGCCAACACATAGCTTGTCGGCCTACCGTTGGGTGTCGTGACGAACCGACAAGAGCGCGCCATGTCCTTCGGATCAATCGCTGAAAACTACGACGAACTGCGCCCGCAGGCCCCGCAGCAGGCGGTGGACTGGCTGGTACCGACCGGTTGCGAGGTGGCCGTCGACGTGGGTGCGGGCACCGGGCTGTTCACCCGCACGCTGGTGGGCAGGGCGGGACAGGTCATCGCTGTCGAACCCGACGCACGGATGCGCACGGTGCTGACGGCACGGTCCCCGGGAGTTCGTGTTGTCGAGGGCCGTGGCGAGTCGATTGCGCTTGCGGACGCTGCCGCGGACGCGGTGTTCGTCTCGTCGGCGTGGCACTGGATGGATCCCGAACGGGCCGTTCCAGAGATCGGTCGGGTGCTGCGCGACGGCGGTCGGTTCGGTCTGATCTGGACGAGCCGAGACCGTGAGGTGGATTGGGTGCGCAACCTGGACCGGCTGCCTGGCGGGGACAGGGTCGACGCGCAATTGGCAGACCGGTTCCGGCAGCGCCTGTACTTCGACCTCCCGGAACCGCAGATCTTCCACAACATCGCGCGTGAAGTGTTCCGATTCGTGCGGACCATGACAGTCGGGGACGCCGTTGCGATGCTCGGCACCTACAGCCGGGCGATCGTCGCGTCTGCGGATGACCGCGCGCGGGCGCTCGCCGAAGCACGCACTGCCTTGGAGGAGCGTTTCCCGGGGGCCGACACGATCGAGATCCCCATGCGGGCGTGGTGCTGGCGCGCCGATCGAATCGTCCGCGCCGGCGTGGATTAGGTGGCCTAGCGCGCGGGAATCGCGATCCCGGCCGCCCGCAGTTCGAGGGCGGCCAGCGCCCGAATGGTGACGGGATCTTCGCGGCGCCACGCGCCAACCGGATCCGGGCTGATCGCCACCAGTTTGCGCGGCGGCCGGTTCGTCAATGCCCGCAACGCCAGCAGCTGTTCGCCGGCCGGGGTGGCGGCCAAGGCGGTCACCACCCATTTGCGCCTGAAGAATCGGAGCCGCAGGAACAGCCACGGCACGACCGCTACGAGGATCGGCAGCGCGACGACCGCCATCGCCAGCAACACCGCGAGCCAGCTCGCCGTGGTGTCCAGGTCATGACCGGCGCCCGCGATGTCCAGCGCGGCCTCGCTGGCCGCGGTCAGTGGCTTGCTGACCGCATCGCCCAGCAACGGAATATGCTGTGCGCTATGGCCTGCCGATGCCAGGTTGTCGGCAACCCCCTTCGAGCCGCTTTCCACTTGCCGGCCGGCGCCGGCGATCGTCGAGATGGCGCTGTAGACAGCGAGACCGACGAACACCCATATCGTCGTCCACACCGAGACGGTGATATCGCTCATCAATTGGGCGAACAGTCGCAGCGGTTTGGTGGAGTACGGCATGAACCTCATAGCACTGATACCAGCACACTTTGCGATGTGCTTGCCGGATAGGCTGACCCGATGCGCCCCGCATTGTCCGACTACCAGCACCTGGCCAGCGGCAAGGTCCGCGAGATTTACCGCGTCGACGACGAGCACCTGTTGCTGGTGGCGTCCGACCGCATCTCGGCATACGACTATGTCTTGGACAGCACCATCCCGGACAAGGGCCGCATCCTGACCGCGATGAGCGTCTTCTTCTTCGGCCTCGTCGACCCCCCCAACCACCTGGCCGGGCCGCCGGATGACCCGCGAATTCCCGACGAGGTCCTGGGCCGCGCGCTGGTGGTTCGGCGGCTGGAGATGTTCCCGGTGGAGTGTGTGGCCCGCGGTTATCTGACCGGCTCGGGGCTGCTGGACTACCAGGCCACCGGAAAGGTTTGCGGCATCCCGTTGCCCCCGGGACTAGTCGAGGCCAGCAAGTTCGCCACACCGTTGTTCACGCCGGCGACCAAAGCCGCACTGGGAGACCACGACGAGAACATTTCGTTCGCGCGGGTGATCGAGCTGGTGGGCGCGGTGCACGCCAACCAGCTGCGCGACCGCACGCTACAGACTTACGTGCAGGCCGCCGATCATGCGCTGAGGAAGGGAATCATCATCGCCGACACCAAGTTCGAATTCGGTATCGACCCCGACGGCAATGTGCTGCTGGCCGACGAGATCTTCACGCCGGATTCGTCGCGTTACTGGCCGGCCGATGAATACCGGCCCGGCGTGGTGCAGACCAGCTTTGACAAACAGTTCGTCCGTAACTGGCTCACCAGTCCCGCCTCCGGCTGGGACCGCGGCGGCACCGCGCCGCCGCCACCGCTCCCCGACGACATCATCGACGCCACCCGAGGTCGTTATGTCAATGCCTACGAACGCATTTCCGGTCTCAGTTTCAGCGACTGGATCGGCCCGGACGCATGACTGGCGCACTACCGCCGGTGGCCAAACGCATCGACACCAGACGCGAGTATCACGGTGACGTCTTCGTCGACCCCTACGAATGGCTGCGCGACAAGGAGAACCCCGAAGTCATCGCCTACCTCGAGGCCGAGAACGAGTACGCCGACCAAACGACTGCTCATCTTGAACCGTTGCGGCAGAGCATCTTCGACGAGATCAAGGCGCGCACCAAGGAAACCGACCTGTCGGTGCCGGTTCGGCAAGGTGACTGGTGGTACTACGGCCGCACCTTCGAGGGAAAGCAGTACCGCGTCCAGTGCCGTTGCCCGGTAAAAGATTCCGGCGACTGGAGTCCGCCGGTTCTCGACGAGGACACCGAAATACCCGGTGAACAGATCCTGCTCGACTCGAACATCGAGGCCGAAGGCCATGACTTCTTTGCGCTGGGCGCCTGCCTGGTCAGCCTGGACGGTCACCTGCTGGCGTACTCCGTCGACGTCCTCGGCGACGAGCGATACACTTTGCGGTTCAAAGATTTACGCACCGGCGAGCTGTTCCCCGACGAGATCACACCGGTTGCTGCCGGAGTCACCTGGGCCGCCGACAACCGCACCGTGTACTACACCACCCTGGACGAGGCCCGGCGTCCCGACAAGGTGTGGCGCTACCGGCTCGGCTCCGGCGAGCCGTCCGAGCAGGTGTACCACGAGGCCGACGAACGCTACTGGCTCGGGGTGGGGCTCACCCGAAGCGAGGCCTACGTCGTCATTGCGGCGGGATCGGCCATCACCTCCGAGGTCCGCTACGCCGATTCGGCCGACCCCGACGCACAATTCGCGGTGGTGCTGCCACGGCGCGAGGGCGTCGAGTACTCGGTGGAGCACGCGCTCGTCGGGGGCGAAGACCGGTTCTTGATCCTGCACAACGACGGTGCGGTGAACTTCACGCTCGTCGAGGCGCCAGTGAGTGATCCGACCCAGCAACGTACCCTGATCGCGCATCGCGATGACGTGCGCCTGGACTTCGTGGATGCCTTCGCCCGTCATCTGGTGGTCAGCTACCGGCGTGAGGCGCTGCCCCGGATCCAGCTGTGGCCGATCGGCTCTGACGGCAACTACGGTGAGCCCGAGGAGATCTTGTTTGATTCCGAGTTGGTGTCGTCGGGACTGAGCGCCAACCCGAATTGGGACTCGCCCAAACTGCGGATCAGGGCCGGATCTTTCGTCATCCCGGCGCGGGTCTACGACCTCGACCTGGCCACCGGCGAGCGCACCCTGCTGCGCGAGCAACCCGTACTCGGCGACTACCGGCCCGAAGACTACGTCGAGCGGCGCGACTGGGCGCGCGCGGACGACGGCACCCTCGTTCCGCTGTCCTTCGTGCACCGCGCGGGTATCGAATTCCCGGCTCCGGCATTACTTTACGGCTACGGCGCCTATGAGATCTGCACGGATCCAGGCTTTTCCATCGCACGCTTGTCGCTGCTGGATCGCGGCATGGTGTTCGTCATCGCCCATGTCCGTGGTGGCGGTGAGATGGGCCGGTTGTGGTACGAGCAAGGCAAGTTGCTGGAGAAAAAGAATACCTTCACCGACTTCGTCGCGGTGGCAAGGCATCTGGTGGACACGGGGCTGACGCGGGCGCGGGAACTGGTGGCCTACGGCGGTAGCGCCGGTGGTTTGTTGGTGGGTGCGGTGGCCAACATGGCGCCCGACCTTTTCGCCGGGGTCCTCGCGCAGGTGCCCTTCGTCGACCCGCTGACCACCATCCTGGATCCCTCGTTGCCGCTGACCGTCACCGAGTGGGACGAATGGGGAAACCCGTTGATCGACAGCGATGTCTACTCCTACATGAAGTCCTACTCGCCCTACGAGAATGTCGAGGCCAAACACTATCCGGCCATTCTGGCCATGACGTCACTGAACGACACCAGGGTCTACTATGTGGAGCCGGCCAAGTGGGTTGCGGCGCTGCGTCACACCAAGACTGACGGAAATCCGGTGCTGCTCAAGACTCAGATGGCGGCGGGCCATGGGGGCGTCAGCGGTCGCTACAAAGCCTGGAAGGAAACCGCATACCAGTATGCCTGGCTGCTAGCTGCCGCCGATGGCGACCGCTACGGCGGCGCCAAGGAAGACGGCCTCGGTGGCGGTGCGCAGGGATAGCCTTGTCGTCATCGACTTGGGCGGATTGGCCATCCGGGAGGCGTAGACGTTGGCCGGGAACATGGCCAGCATCAGCGCCAGCAGGCACACCGCCGCCGCCACCCGGGTGACAGGCAGCAACAGGCCCGCGGCGCCCAGCAGCTCCAGCACGCCGGTGGCGGTGACGAGCAGACCGGGCGCGGGCAACCGCGGCGGCACGATCGCGATGAGGTCGCGACGCATCGGCGGCGCGAAGTGCGCTACCCCGGTCAGCACGAACATTGCCGCCAGCCCGACGGCGATCGCCGCGGTCCAGCTGTCGACATAGCCGACACCGAGCCAACCGGCGATCCGGGCGACGATGCTGCCCACCAGCAAGGCAATCAGCGGAGCCATTTCAACCTCCCTAATCTAGACAACGACAAGATAAACACTAAGCACTGAACTAGTCACTGTCAAGTTGGTGCTGATATGCTGCCGCTATGAGTCGTCCGACCTATCACCACGGCGACCTGCGGGCCGTCATTCTGACCGAGGCCGCGCGCCTGGTGGCCGAGCGGGGCGCCGACCGGGTGTCGCTTCGCGAGCTGGCCCGGGACGCGGGTGTGTCGCATGCCGCGCCCGCCCACCACTTCACCGATCGGCGGGGTCTGTTCACCGCCCTGGCCACACAGGGGTTTCAGCTGTTGGCCCAGGCGCTCATCGACGCCCGACCGCACTTCGCCGATGCGGCCCTGGCCTATGTGCGTTTTGCCATCGAGCACCCCGGCCACTACCAAGTGATGTTCAACAAGTCGCTACTCGACGCGTCAGACAGCGAATTGGTCGCCGCCGAGGCCGCTTCCGGCGCCGAACTGGCCCGCGGCGTGGCGACGCTGCGGGATCCCAACGCGCACGCCGACCCCGCTGGTGCCCAGCTGGCGGCATGGTCACTGGTGCACGGGTTTTCGATGCTGTGGCTCAATGGCGCGGTGAACGATCAAGTGCGGCAGACGGATCCGACGGATACCGTAATGCGGATAGCGACGATGCTGTTCGAGGGCTGAGCGCGCTATTCGCCGACTGTTTGGCTGGCCGGCTTCTTGGGCAGGAACGACGCCGGGATGACGGTGAACACGACCAACACGACGGCGACCGCGAACACTGCGGTGTAGGCGCGCGAAAGATCGTGCAGCAGATGGTCGGCGAAGTCAGGGGCAAGGGTCTGCCGCGGTATCGCCGCAGGGTTAACCGGCACACCTCTGCTGGCGGCGTTCTGTTGCAGTGTTGCGAGTGTCTTTGCCGCGGTGATGTTTCCACTTCGGTTGAACTGGTTGGTCAGGATCATCGACATCAGCGCGGTTCCCATCGAGCCGCCCACCTGGTGGCTGACGCTCATCAGCGTCGTGCCTCGGGCGATCTGGTGCAGCGCCAGCGCCTGCACCGAGGCGACCGAGAGCGGCATCATGGTGCAGCCCATGCCCAGCCCCATGATCGATAGCGCGATCAACAGCGTGGGCAGGTAGTGTGCCTGCCTGGCCACGCCGAAGGCGAAGGTGCCCAGGCCTGCGGTCATCAGGGCGATGCCGACCAGCACGATTTTGCCCGGTCCCTGCCTGTCCACCAGCGGTCCGGTCAGCCGCATGGTCAGCATCGCACCGAGCCCTTGGGGGATCATGTGTACCCCGGCCTGCATCGGCGTGTGGTGCAGTACCTGCTGGAAGTAGCTCGGCAGCAGCAGCCCGGCGCCGAAAAAGGCCGTGGCGAACACCAGCATCGTCACATTGGCCTGAGTGATCACCCTGTTCTGGAACAGCCGCAGATCGATGAGCGGGTGATTCGCGTGGTGCCACGCGTGCACGACGAAGGCAGCGATCAGCGTCAGCCCGATGGCCGCCGGTATCAACACGCGACGGTCGGCCACGGTCCCGAAGCGCGGGATGGACGACACCGCGAGCAGAAACGTGGCCAGGCCGGGCGAGAGCAGCAGCCCGCCAATCACGTCGAAGGTCTCCGACCGGGCCGGGTGATCCCGTGGGAAGACGATCGCCGCGAGGATTGCGGTGACGATCCCGATCGGCAAGTTGATCAGGAATATCCACCGCCAACTGGAGGTGGCGATCAGCCAGCCGCCCAGGATCGGCCCAGCGATCGGGGCGAGCAACATGGGGATGCTCATGATCGACATGAGGCGGCCGAGCCGCCCGGGGCCCGCCTCGCGGGTCATGATCATGAATCCCAGGGGCAACAGCATTCCGCCGCCGATGCCTTGGATGACCCGAAATACGATGAGCTGCAATATGCTTGATGCCACAGCGCACAACACCGAGCTCAGCGCGAACGCCACGACCGTACCCATGAACAGCCGTTTGGTGCCGAACCGGTCGGCTGCCCAGCCCGTCAGTGGGATCACGGTCGCCAGGGCGAGCGTGTAGCCGGTCATCGTCCAGGCGACGACGGCCTGGCTAGACCCGAATTCGGCGATGAAGGTGCGCTGCGCGACGCTGACGACGGTGACATCGATGATCAACATCACCGTGGCCAGGATGCAAACGCCGGAGATGCGTAAGAGGTGGGCGTCCAGTTTGTCGGGATAGACCCGCTCTTGGGCGCCAGGGGCGCCAACCTGCCCGGCGGGGGCGGTGGGCAGCGGGGTGTCGGCCGCTGCGGAACGGGCCTTCTCCATGGCGTTGCTTAGCATATCGAATCGATTGCCGGCTCCGACGCTGGTCCGCGTTTGCTGGCCGACAGTGAATTCGGTTGTCCGCTCGACCGACTAGCCCGCTCCGCAAGGCCTGGTCACGGCGCCTTGCCCGGTGCTGAGAGGATTGGATATACGCCTGCCGTCTGCGTGTCCTTCACCGTCCCGACATCTCGAATCGTCAAACTGCGAGTGTGTCTGGAAAACTGATCGTCTCGGTCTCGGGGATAGGGGAGCGGACCCTGGCCGACGTCGATGCGTTCTGCGCGCAGATGGATGCCCGCTCGGTACCGGTTTCGTTGCTGGTGGCTCCTCGGCTCAGTGGTGACTATCGGCTCGACCGCGATCCGCGCACCGTCGAGTGGCTGACCAATCGGCGGGCCGCCGGAGACGCCATCGTCCTGCATGGCTACGACGACGCGGCCACCAAGAAGCGGCGCAGCGAATTCGCGATGCTGCGCGCCCATGAGGCCAACCTGCGGCTGACTGCCGCGGACCGGGTGCTCGAGCACCTCGGGCTACGCACCCGGCTGTTCGCGGCTCCGGGCTGGGTGGTGTCACCCGGTGTTGTCAAGGCATTGCCGCGCAACGGCTTTCGACTGCTGGCCGATCTTCACGGGGTTACCGATCTTGTCCGGCACACCACCGTGCGTACCCGCGTGCTGGGCATCGGCGAAGGCTTCCTGACCGAGCCGTGGTGGTGCCGGATGGTGGTGCTGTCCGCGGAGCGAATCGCCCGCCGCGGTGGCGTAGTGCGCGTCGCGGTCGCCGCCCGCCAGTTGCGCAAGCCTGGGCCGTTGCAGGCGATGCTGGATGCCCTCGATCTGGCGGCGCTGCACGGTTGCACGCCTACGGTGTACAAGTGGCTGTCCGACAAGGCCGTTGTCGACGCCGCCTGACTGAATTCGCGCAAAGAAGATGACTGTCCGTCCTAGAAGGTGACCGCGCTCTCTTCGGGCAACACCTGGAAGTCGGTGCTGGTCATCTCGGTCAGCCGGCCGTAGTAGATGCCTCGCGCATCGGGAGCGATGATGCCTTGATGGATGGGTACCGCGCGTGCCGGCGCCACCGCCCGCAAGTAGTCGACGGCCTCGGAGATTCGCATCCAAGGCGCCGAGGCCGGAGCGGCCAGCACGTCCACCGGTTCGTCGGGCACGAACAGCGCGTCGCCGGGGTGCATCAACCGGGCCCGATGACCGCCGTCGTCCACCAGATACGAAAGGTTCTCTATCACAGGGATTTCCGGGTGTATCACCGCGTGGCGGCCGCCGAGTGCCCGGATCGTGAGTTCCCCGACTGACAGCTCGTCGCCGACGTGCACCACCTGGAAGGGTGCGTCCAGTTGCGCCGCGGTTTGCGAGTCGGTGTACAGGGCTGCGTCCGGGTTGGCCTCGATGAGCGCCGGCAAGCGCGCGGGGTCGACGTGATCGGGGTGCTGGTGGGTAACCAGGATGGCGGACAAGCCGGTGATTCCTTCGAAACCGTGCGCGAACGTACCGGGATCAAAGAGCACGCTCGTGTGGCCGAACTCGGCAAGTAGGCAGGAATGGCCGAAATGCGTCAGTTGCATGTCTACGATTGTGCCCCGACCCGGGTGGTTGCACCGCTATGCGAGGCCTACATAGCGTCGTGTCCGTGAGCCGGTGACACCTGTCGCCGGTAGAGTTGGCGCGCGAATAGATCTGAGCCAGATCTGAGGAGGAATGCCGGTGGCCCGGGTGGTCGTACACGTGATGCCCAAAGCGGAGATTCTCGATCCGCAGGGCCAGGCGATTGTCGGTGCTCTGGGGCGGCTCGGACACCTTGGCATCTCAGATGTCCGTCAGGGCAAGAGGTTTGAACTCGAAGTGGACGACACTGTCGACGACAGCGCGCTCGCCGAGATCGCGGAGTCGCTGTTGGCGAACACCGTGATCGAGGACTGGACGATAAGCCGGGAGTCGCGATGACGTCGCGGATCGGCGTCATCACCTTTCCCGGGACACTCGACGACGTGGACGCCGCGCGCGCGGCGCGGCGGGTCGGCGCCGAGGCCGTCAGCCTGTGGCATGCCGACGCCGACCTCAAGGGCGTCGACGCCGTGATAGTCCCCGGCGGGTTTTCCTACGGCGACTACCTGCGGGCCGGTGCGATCGCCAGGTTCGCCCCGGTGATGTCCGAAGTGGTCTCCGCCGCGGGCCGGGGCATGCCGGTATTGGGGATTTGCAATGGTTTTCAGGTGCTGTGCGAGACCAGGCTGCTGCCCGGCGCGCTGACCCGCAACGTGGGCTTGCACTTTGTCTGCCGCGACGTGTGGCTGCGGGTGGCGTCGAACTCGACGGCGTGGACGTCGCGCTTCGAGCCCGACGCCGACGTGCTGGTGCCTCTTAAATCTGGCGAGGGCCGCTACGTGGCCTCCAAGGATGTGCTCGACGAGCTAGAGGGCGAGGGACGGGTGGTGTTTCGCTACCACGAGAACCCCAACGGCTCGCTGCGTGACATCGCGGGAGTCAGCTCAGCCAACGGCCGCGTCGTCGGACTGATGCCGCACCCCGAGCATGCCACCGAAGCGTTAACCGGACCCTCCGACGACGGGCTGGGCCTGTTCTATTCGGCGCTCGACGCCGTCCTTGCCGCATGAACCGGTAAAACCCCTGCAGCACTGCGTAATTCGGCGAATGCGGAACTGAGCGCGTCGGTGGCGTCGTGCGCGTCCTTGAACGTCTGGTCGTCGGTGAGCACCGCGACGCCGAGCTGGTCGACGTAGCTCCACACGGTGATGTTCACCGGAGCACCCGGCGAGAGGACCCGGTCGAGTAGATCTCGCTGACCGATGCGCCTCCGAACCGGCCACGTTCACGCGGTCCGGCGACACTGGACACGGCCACGTTCATCATCTTGTTCGGCGCCTCGCGCCGCGCCAGCCAGCGAAACGCGGCCGGCGCGATCGCGGTCGGCAGATAGGTCATCATCCGCCCATACAGGTGCGGGCCCAGGATTTCGTGGTCCTCTTTGGCGATCCGGGTCGCCACCGCGACCAGCCGAGCCCGCTCGGCGGGGTCGGCGATGTGAACGGGCAACGACACGGACAAACCGCTGATTTCGTTCCCGGTGACGCGGTCCGACTTGTCGGTGGCGGTCGGAACCGACGCAATGATCGGTCGGTCGGCCGTGCCGTCGTAATCCAACAAGAGCTTCCGTAATCCGCCGGCCGCTGTCGCCAGCACCACGTCGTTGATGGTGATGCCCAGCTGGGCTGCGGTCGCTTTTATGTCGGTCAGCGGCAGCGTCGCGCTGGCGAACCGCCGCTGGGGTGACACCACATGGTTGAGGAAGGTCGGCGGTGCATCGAATGCGTCGGCCAGATCCGGGTGGGCGCCGCGTTGTTTGGACCGCCGTCGTACCCGCGTCAACCCCACGGCGGCATCCCGGTCAACCCCGGCAACTTCACGACTTGCCGGGCATGGTCGCGCGCTGCCGGACCGAGATGGGCGAGCCCCTTTCCGACATCAGCGACTGCGTGCCGGTGTCGTAAGGGACTGACTCTCAGCCGGCGTCCCGCAGCAACGGCTGCTCCCCTTGAAACCGGCAGGGCAGCTCCACAACCGGGGTCAACTCAGCGAAGAGATCGATCGCGGCTGTGACGCTGCGGTCGACGAAGGAAGCGAAGTCCTCGAGAGAAATGCCTTCGCGGATCCACTGGGATCTGCGGGCCACAACACCGATGCGCTGTGGGTCAGAGGAGCCGTGCACGATCGCGGTGACTTCGCGGTTCTGATGGTTCCACATGTCGGCGAAGCGCGTCAGCCAGGGGCGGTCGGCGACGGGGTAAAAGGACGCGGGAGTGACCCGGATGATCACGACGTCGCCGAACGAGGGGGACACCTCGAGATGGACGTGCAGCCGCGGATAGGCGTTGGCGACGAAGAAGTATTCGCCATCGTGCTGTCCCCGGAAGAACCGCAGCCCGCAGGTGGACATGTAGCGTTCGACGAGGGTCGCGCAAGGCGAGGCACTGTTCATGGGTTTGATCTTGAGGCCAGCGGCTTTGGGGATCCTTTGAGCCGAGCCTTCAAGGACCGAAGAATCTGTTGAGAATTTGCTGAGGAAGCCGGCCCCGGGGGTGAAATGGGATTAACGGTCGAGCGGTTCGACCATATCGTTGTGAATTGCCGCGATGTCGAGTCCACCGCAGCGTGGTACGAGCGGGTGCTGGGCATGAAGCGCGAGACGTTCGGGCCGTCGAATAGGACTGCTCTTTGCTTCGGAAATCAGAAAATCAACCTACGACCCGTCGGTGCGCAGGCCGATGATCCTGACTGGGTCACCGGGTCCGTCGAAGCGGCCGGTTCTGAAGACTTGTGCTTCGTCACGCGTTGCACCCCTGGCGAGGTACGCGCCCATCTCGTCGACTGCGGAGTTGAAATCGTTTCCGGACCGGTCACCAAGGCAGGCGCATTGGGTCCGATGACGTCACACTACTGCCGCGACATCGACGGCAATCTCATCGAGATCGCCGTCTACTGAACCCGTTGCTCAGAGCGGATACAAGGCCGGAAGGTTGACCACGATGGCCTCTTGAGTGCTGCGCGCGATCACGACTTCCGCGGGTGTGTTCGGATCGGGGTTTTCTTCCCGGTGCGGTAGATATGGCGGGACGAAGATGTAGTCGCCGGGCCGCGTTGAAATGCGCACCTCTTGGACGCCGTCGTGAAATACGAAGTCCGGGTTGCCGCTTCGCACATAGATTGCCGTCTCGGCTTCGCCGTGATGATGGTTGGCCGACGCGGTTGCGGGAGACACATGTGTCTCTCCCATCCACAGCTTCTCGGCACCCACCGATCGTCCACTCAGCGCAGCGAAGCGCCGCATCCCCTCTGACTGTGCGGTGTCCGAAGTGATGTCCGAGGCCCTAACGTGGTGCACCCTATTCCGCGTGACTTCTGTTGTCCTCGAGTCGAAGTCGGGGTGAAATCCGTCCGAAGTTGCCATGAGCGCTCCGTGTCACCTTCCCGTGTCGTCCTGAGACCCATCCCGATAGGCCTCGAGAAGTCTCAGCCACAATTTACTGATCGTCGGGAAGCGCGATGGTCGCCGCCAGGCAAGCCGCATCGGCGCGCTCAGGATTTGGGTCTGCGCCGGGACCGGCTGCCGCGGCCCTTGGGCTGCGGCGCAAAGGAGCGCACATAGTCGACTGCGGCGTTAACAGCGACCCGCAGCGGTTCCGCGTCGCCGGTGGCGTGGGTGATCATCGCGCCGCCCTGGTGTGCGATGACCAGCGCCACGGCGAGGTGTCGCGGGTCGGCGTCGTCGCGCAGATCGCCTCGTCTGCGCATCGCCGTGAGGCCGGTCTGGAACAAGTCAAGCCACTCGTCATACCCGTCGGCGAGATCGTCGCGGATTTCGTCGTCGGCGTCGATCAGCTCGCCCGCCAGCGAACCGTAGACGCATCCGCCCAGGCGGTAGACGGTGTCGATGTCGGCCACACAGGCGTCGGCCCACGCTTGCAGGGCATCGAGGGTGTCGAGCGCGCCGAGCTGTGGCTGAGTGTGGAACGCCACGACGTCGTTGCGGCGTGCGGCGATGACCTGGCGGGTCAGATCGCGCTTGTCGCGAAAGTAATGCGAGATCTGGGATCCGCCCACTCCGGCGGTGCTGCGCACCTCGTCGATGCTGGTGTTGGCGACGCCTCGTTCGAACATGAGCTTTGCCGCAGCGCCGATGATGCGCGCCCGGGTCGCCAAGCCTTTGCGGGTGAACCGAGATGCGCTGTCGTCGTTCATCAGGTGGCGTTGGCCGTGGCACGCCGGCCGCGGGGACGGCGCGGCGGGCGCGGAGCCCGTTCGCCGGGGTCGGTAGCGAACATGCGCAGATAGTTGACCGCGAATCGAATGGCGTCGGCGTGCGGCCATTCCGCCCGATAGGTAAAGGCCAACGTACCGCCGCCCTGGTGGGCGCTGACGATGGTCAATGCCAACCGTCGCGGGTCGGCGTCGGCGACCAGAACGCCGCGGTCTTTCATCCGCTCGATCGCCGCCTCAAGCAGCTCGATCCACTGCCGGTAGCCCGCGGCCAACGTGGCGCGGGTGGCGTCGTCGGACTTTGCCAGCTGCGCGGTCAGGGCGTGGAAGGTCGGTGTGCGGCCCGAGGTTCCGATCCGCCTGAGGTAGCGCATATTGAGGTCGATCCATCGTTCGAAGTCGTCGAACGAGTCCAAGTCCCGAAGCTTGGGCTGCCGATGAAAGTCCAGCACCACCCCGGTCTGGCGCCGGACGACCGCGCGGATGAGTGCGCTCTTATCGGTGAAATAGTGCGCCAGTTGAGAGCCGCTGACCGACGCGGCCTTTCGCACACGTTCCAAGTTCGACGCCGCCAGACCCTCGGTGACGATCAGCTCGGCGGCCGCCTGCACGATCCGGTCCCGGGTGGCGCGCCCCTTGGGGGTCAACCGTTGTTCGTCCTGAACGTCGGGATGGGCCATCGCGTCAGGCTAACCCGGGGCCGCCTCCGAATATGGGATATCCAGCCCATTAGAAGGTGGGTCGGAGAGAGTGCTGCCCGCGGGTCCGCGTCAGGCGGGCACGTGCACCTTGGCGAGGAAGTTTCGGATCAACGCCGCGACCTCCTCCAGCGCGGACTCCAGCAGAAAGTGCCCGCCGTCGAGAAGGTGGATCTCGGCATCGGGCAGGTCGTCGGCAAACGCCTCGGCGCCGGCCGGACCGAATATCTCGTCACCGCGACCCCATACCGCCAGCAGCGGCACCCGGGTGGCGCGGAAGTATTCGTGCACGCGCGGGTACATCGGTGCGTTGGTGGCGTAGTCGCGCAACAGCTTTAGCTGCACCTTGTCGTTTCCGGGCCGCGATATCAGCGCGTAGTCGTGGTACCAGGACTCGGGGTTCACCAGCGTCTCGTCGGGCACGCCGGTGAGGTATTGCCACCGGGTGGCGTCCAACGTGAGGAATTGGCGCACTGCGGCCTCGTTGTCGGGGGTCTGTTCCGATTGATAGGCCCGGACGACCTTCCAGAAGCTCTCGACGAACCCGGCGTCGTAGCCGTTGCCGCTTTGACTGACGATCGCCGTGATAGCGGCCGGGTCGCGCAGCGCCAGCCGCCAACCGATGGGGGCGCCGTAGTCCTGCACGTACATCGCGTACCTGTCGATTCCGAGCGTGCGGAGCAGGCCTGCGGTGAGGTCGGTCAACGCGTCGAAGGTGTAGTCGAACTCCTCGACGGGTGGCGCGTCGGAGAGTCCGAAGCCGAGATGATCCGGCGCGATCACGTGGTAGCGGTTGGCGAGTGCGGGAACCAGATCCCGGAACATGTGGGAGCTGGTCGGAAATCCGTGCAGGAGGATTACTGCGGGCGCATCGGCGTCGCCCGCGTCGCGGTAGAACAGCCGATGACCGTCGATTGTGGCATAGCGGTGATGAACAGCCGGCATGGCGCGCCCCTCTGCAGTTCTGGGTTGTATGACCCAGTATGCACCAAACGGTCGGTGCGCAACAGTGTTTGGGCCAGGTATTGCCCCTTGTGCCAGGTTGGAATATTCTGGGCCACACATCCCAATTTAGGCCCGAGCTGAGCGGTAGCTGCGGGCGCGCAGGCGGTTGCCCGCCTGCGGAGCAAGGAGCAAGTGCGCGATGGGTAACGCGTTGCGGGACAAGACAGTCGTGGTGGTCGGGCGGGGCAGCGGGATAGCGCGGGCGGTCGCTTTGCTGGCGCAGTCGGAAGGCGCGCGGGTGATCGTGGCCGGACGCGATCAAGCAAAACTCGCCAGTGCCTACACCGGCAGTGATATCACCGCCGAGTTCGTTGACATCACCGACGATGAATCGATCGCCGCTCTCGCTGACCGGATTGGCGCCGTCGATCACGTGGTGTCGACCGCCTCGGCCCGCGCCCGTGGAAAACTGGTCGACCTACAGCGCCATAACCTGCAGCAATCATTCGACACCAAGGTCATTGGTCCCACCATGCTGGCCAAATACTTTGCCCCTCAAATCAATACGGGCGGTTCGTTCGTGCTGTTCTCAGGGGTGCATGCCTTCAAGCACAATATCGGCTACCTCGGGGTCGGTATCACCAATGGCGCTGTGGACTTCCTCACCCGCTGGCTGGCCGTCGAACTCGCTCCGATAAGGGTCAACGCGATTTCGCCCGGGGTCATCGATACGGGCGCCTGGGACGCGATGGGCGAGGACGGCAAGCAGGACTACTTCAAGCGCATCGCCGAGAACAACCCGGCGCGGCGAATCGGGACGCCCGAGGACGTGGCCAGCGGCGTATTGTTCGCGATGACCAACACGTTCATGACCGGCATGACGTTGAAGATCGACGGTGGCGAACCACTTGTCTGAGGCCGAGGAGGCGCCATGGGCAGGCTCGTTTCGGTCAACGTGGGTATGCCGAAGAACGTCCCATGGCGGGGCAAGACCGTGTACACGGGGATATGGAAGGCCCCGGTCGAGGGACCAGTCATGGTGCGGCGCATCAATCTCGACGGCGACGGCCAGGGTGACCTGGCCGGCCACGGCGGCGAGCAGCGCGCGGTCATGGTGTATCAAACCGAATCGTACGACTTCTGGAAGACCTACCTGAATCGCGACGACCTCGCGCCCGGTCATTTCGGGGAAAACTTCACCGTCACCGGGCTGGCGGACGCCGAAGTCTGCATCGGTGACCGCTACCGCATCGGGGACGCCGAATTCGAGGTCACCCAACCACGGGTCACCTGCTTCCGCGTCGGCCTTCGCCTGAACGAGCCGGAAATGCCCTACCTGCTTGTTGCCCAGCACCGTCCGGGCTTCTACTTCCGCGTCATCACCGAGGGGCACGTCCGGGCCGGGGACGACATCGTGCGGACCCGGCGTGGCCGCCACGAGCTCAGCGTTGCCGATGTCGACGCGCTGCTTTATCTGCCCGACCGCGACATCACACAACTCCGCAAGATCGTCGACGTTCCGGCGCTGAGCCCGGGCTGGCAGCAGTCGTTCAATGAGATGCTGGCAGCGCACGAGAGTTCCGCTACGCCGACGGCGCCGCCCATCGGAGTCGAGCCGGGCTGGAACGGATTTCGCGCGCTGCGCGTCAGCGCGGTGCATCGCGAAAGCGATAACGTGCTGTCGATCTGCCTAGCGGCGGAAGACGATACCCCGCTTCCGCGGGCGCTTCCGGGTCAATACCTCACCGTGCGGATTCCCGGGGCCGGCAACCCGACGGCGCTGCGCAGCTATTCGCTCTCCGGCGATCCCGACGCCGGCAGCTACCGCATCAGCGTCAAACGCGAAGAGCACGGCCTGGTGAGCCAGTGGCTGCATGCTCACATCCAACCGGGGTCGGTCATCGAAGCCGCCGCCCCCCGTGGGGATTTCTGTCTGACCGATGACAGCACCGCGGTGGTTCTGATCTCGGCAGGAATCGGTGTCACCCCCGTGCTTGCCATGTTGCACGCGCTGTCGGCTGCGGGCAGCAGCCGCGACATCTGGTGGCTGCACACCAGCCGAAATCCTGAGACCCAAGCGTTTGCAACCGAAGTCACGACGCTGATCGAGTCGTTGTCCCACGCGCGGCAGCGGGTGTTCTACACACAAACCGACGGGCGCATGGATCAACGGTCCATCACGGGGCTGGACTTGCCGACGGGCGCCGCGGCTTATCTCTGCGGCCCAACGCAATTCATGACCGACATGCGTGATGCGCTCACGTCCATCGGATTCGACCCCGCACGCATCCACAGCGAACTATTCGGCGCGCTGCCGCCCATCAACCCGGGCATCGTCGACACGGGACAGCACCAGCCGCCGCACCCGCCGCCCGGGAAGCCGGGAACTGGGCCATCGATCACCTTTTCGCGCAGCGGGCTTACGGTCAACTGGTCGCAAGACTACGGCAGCATTCTCGACCTGGCCGAAGCATGCTACGTGCCAACACGATTCGCCTGCCGAAGCGGCGTCTGTCACGTCTGTGTCACCGGGGTGGTGGCCGGAGCGACAACCTATGTCCAGTCACCGCTGGAGCTCCCTGAGCAGGGGACTGTGCTGATCTGCTCGGCGGCTCCGGAAACGGACCTCGTCTTGGATCTGTAGCGAAAGCCCCTGTGCTAAGCGGCAATCGCACGCTGACCGCCGGTCGCGTGCAAGACCGCGCCGTTGATATAGCTGGCTTCCGCGGAGCTGAGGAAGACTACCGCGCCGGCGATTTCGCTCGGTTCTGCAGGGCCGGCCCAACGTAGTGGTCGCCGCTACGGCTTCCAGCACGCCCGGCATGACCGCGACCCCCGGAGTGTCAGTCGGGCCGACCGCGATCGCGTTGACCCGCACTCCCGTCCGGCCGAATTCATCTGCCCACACCCGCGTCAGCTGTTCCAGCCCGGCTTTGGTGGCTCCATAGATTCCTGCACCGCTGGTGGGTACCGAGGCGGCGAGAGTGCTCACATTCACCACGACGCCGCCACCACGGCCGACCATCGTCGGAACCAATTGCTGCACCAAGATGTACGGCGCACGCAGGTTCACGTTCACATGCCCTTCGAAAGTCGCGCCATCGACGTCTAGGGTCCCGCCAAACTTGTAGATGCCGGCGTTGTTGATCAAGATGTCCACCGGTCCCGCCTCGGCGGCCAGCCGTCGGACGTCGTCGGCGTTGTTGAGATCCGCGGCGACGAAACATGCTTTGCCACCGGCATTCTGGATATCACGAACCGTCTTGGCGCCGCGCTCGGCGCTGCGTCCGTGTACCACGACCTGCGCACCACGCTCAGCGAGTTGAAGAGCTATTTCGCGGCCAATCCCAGATGTGGCGCCCGTGACCAGTGCGGTGGAGCCGTCCAGCGTTATTGCCATCGAAACCTGCCTTGAGAGAAGTTCAGTTGCTCCTGCCCAAGCACAGGCACGCCGGCATTTATTCCTACGGGCTGAGCGCGACTGACGCCTCGGCGGTGTAGCACAGGAATGTCAGCGTCTCCTGCAGGTAGAGCTGCACGGTGCCGGCGTCGTGGCTGGTGTAACCGATCGAGACGTCGGTGCCCAGCTGGAGATCGAAGTCGCCCCCGCGGGTGGTCAGCACGAAGGCGCCGTCAATGGCGGGAGCCCAGATGATTTCGCCGGTTACCAGTCGGTTGATGTGTTCGAGGATCGGATATCCGTGTTCGGTGGTCTCGCTGACCTTGGTGTAGACGTCAGCGGCCAGCAGCACCGAATAGGGGCCGTCGACGCCGGCGAGTCGCAGTTCGGAGAGTGCCTGCGTGATGACGTCGGGAATTTCGCGAGGGTCCGCGGGCAACGTCAGCGGCTTGTTGGAGCTGGCGGAGCGGATGCCCTCGATAGAGGCGGCGGCGTAGCCCTCGAAGATGGCGCGGTCCTCGACGAACGCGAGCTGCTTGGCCGCGGCCTTAACCGGGTCCCAGTCGGAGTCCCGCGCGCCGCGCTCGACGTCGTCGATCTCGTCACGGGATAGCGTGAATGGAACCCGCAGCCGGACAAGGGGCTTGCTTGCCCTCAGGTGGGCGACCACGCCGTCGGTCGGGGCGTCGACGTCGATGAGCCGTCCGGTGCTGACGGCCGCGGTGACTGGCCCGCCGGGCTCGCTGACGTCGACGACCCGGCGCCCGGCGATATGGCGCTTGAACGTTCGCGTTGCCTCCAATTCGATTTCGGTCCAAGCGACGTCGGTGACCGGTGCCAGATTGCGGTACAGGTTGTTCGTCATTGAGAGGTTCCTTTCAGGCTGCCGATCGAAAGTGAGCCGTTGTCCGAAGCGGGTGCCGCCGGGCGCTCCGTCACCAGCGGGGCGGGCAGGGGCGGGGGATCTTCGAGGAAGTCGACAGTGGGCGAGAAGAACAGCCCCCCGGTGACCGCGGTGGAGAAATCCAGCACCCGATCGGTGTTCCCGGGCGGGTCACCGAGGAACATGTTGCGCAGCATCTGCTCGGTCACCTCAGGGGTGCGCGAATAGCCGATGAAGTAGGTGCCGTACTCAACTTTGCCGAGTTGGCCGAACGGCATGTTGTGGCGCACGATCTTGAGCTCGTTGCCGTCGTCGTCTTCGATCACGTTGAGTGCGATATGCGAGTTGGACGGTTTCACGTCGTCGTCGAACTCGATGTCGTCCAGCTTGGTGCGGCCGAACACGCGTTCCTGCTCGGTGACCGACAGCGATTCCCACGCCTGCATGTCGTGCAGGTATTTCTGCACGTGGACGTAGCACGAGCCGGCGAACTCAGGATCCTCGTCACCGATCGCAGTCGCGCTGACAGCGGTTGGGCCGTCCGGGTTTTCGGTGCCGTCGACAAAACCCAGCAGATCACGGTTGTCGAAGAACTTGAAGCCGTGCACTTCGTCGACAACGGTCACCGCGCCGGCCATCGATTTGAGGATGCGGCCGGCCAACTCGAAGCACACGTCCAACGACTCGGCCCGGATGTGGAATAACAGGTCTCCGGGCGTTGCCGGCGCTGTGTGCCGTGGTCCGTTCAGCTCGATGAAGGGGTGAAGCTCGGCGGGCCGCGGCCCGCCGAACAATCGTTCCCAGGCATCGGAGCCGATCGAGGTGATCACCGAGAGATGCTTGGTCGGGTCGCGGAAGCCGATAGCACGCACTAGCCCGGACAGGTCCGGCAGCGCGTCGTGCACAGTCGCCTCGCCGCCATCGGAGATGGTGACCACGAGGAAAATCGCGGCAGGCGTCAACGGCGCGAGTATGGGTTGCGGCTGAACCGGAGACACTCTGCAGACCCTAGCGTGAACTCCGCTGTCCCGGACAGCCATGATGTTGGACATGTCGGCCAGTGCTACAGGCCTCTGCGAATTCATCGACGCATCGCCGTCGCCGTTTCATGTCTGCGCCACGGTGGCCGCACGGCTGCTCGAGGCCGGCTACACCGAACTCTGCGAAGCCGACCGCTGGCCGGAGCAACCGGGCCGATACTTCACCGTCCGCGCCGGTTCGCTGGTCGCCTGGAATGCGGACGAGCGAGCGGACGCATTCCGGATCGTCGGCGCGCACACCGACAGCCCCAACCTGCGCGTCAAACAGCATCCGGACCGGCTGGTCGCGGGCTGGCGGGTAGTGGCGCTCGAGCCGTACGGGGGAGCGTGGCTCAACTCCTGGCTGGACCGCGATCTGGGTGTCAGTGGACGCTTGTCGGTTCGTGACGGCTCCGGGCTCAGCCACCGGCTGGTCCGGATAGACGATCCGATTTTGCGGGTGCCGCAACTGGCCATCCATCTGGCCGAGGATCGTAGGTCGGTGACGCTCGACCCCCAGCGACATGTCAACGCGGTGTGGGGCGTTGGCGAGCACGCGGTGTCATTTGTGGGCTACGTCGCCGAGCGGGCCGGGGTAGCGCCGACCGACGTGCTGGCCGCCGACTTGATGACGCACGATCTGACGCCGTCGTCGGTGATCGGTGTTGACGGCAGTCTGCTGAGCGCGCCCCGGTTGGACAACCAGGCCAGTTGTTACGCCGGGATGGAGGCGCTGCTGCGCGCCGAGCCGCGCGGCTTCCTGCCCGTGCTGGCGCTTTTCGACCACGAGGAGGTCGGCTCGACCTCCGACCACGGCGCACAGTCCAACCTGCTGACCACCGTCCTGGAACGCATCGTGCTCGCCGCCGGCGGCGGACGGGACGACTACCTGCGCCGGTTGCCCGTTTCGCTGCTGGCCTCGGCCGACATGGCGCACGCCACCCACCCCAACTATCCGGAGCGCCACGAGCCCGGCCATCTGATCGAGGTCAACGCCGGGCCGGTGCTCAAGGTGCACCCGAATCTGCGGTACGCCACCGATTCACGCACGGCGGCGGCGTTCGAGCTGGCCTGCCGGCAGGCGGGGGTCGGATTGCAGCGGTACGAGCACCGGGCAGATTTGCCGTGCGGTTCGACGATCGGGCCGCTGGCCGCGGCCCGGACCGGCATTCCCACCGTCGACGTCGGCGCTGCCCAGCTTGCCATGCACTCCGCGCGTGAGCTGATGGGTGCGCACGACGTGGCCGAGTACTCGGCGGCGCTGCGCGCGTTCCTTTCTCCCGACTGACGGTTACTGACGGTTTCGGTCGGTGATGGACGCGCCGTTGCGGTACCGGGCGTCGGTCGCGCACGGGCTGACCGTGTGGCTGGTTACCGCCAGCGCCGGCGAGTGGCAGCGTACGGACGTCTCAGTTGCACTGGCCCAGCGGTACTCGACCGCCTACGCCGACCTCGACACCCCGTCAGCGCTGGCTGAAATCGCCGGCTAGCCCGTTTTGTCGGTCGGGATGGCGAATCACTAACGGTAGCCGGGTGGACCTGGACCGTCAGAACCCGTTGCTCCCGCGCTTTCCGATCAGCACCCCGCCGGCGCCGCCGAGGCCGCCCGGCCCGGTACCAAAGCCGCTGCCGCCGACGCCACCGTTGCCGCCGTTGCCGACAATGCCGCCGGGGCCGCCGTTGCCGCCGCTGCCACCCCCGCCAGTCGCGAGATCGGCGTTGCCGCCGTCGCCGCCGGTGCCGCCGTTGCCAAACAGCCTGCTGGTGCCGCCGGTGCCGCCGGTGCCGCCGATCGCGCTGGAGGTCGAGGTCGCGTCGCCGCCGTCGCCGCCGTTGCCGCCGCTGCCGACCAGCCCCCCGAGACCGCCGGTGCCGCCGGACCCGGCAATGGTGCCCGGAGCCAGGGCAGCGCCGCCGGTGCCGCCGTCGCCGCCGTGACCGAGGAGCCCAGCGTTGCCGCCGTCGCCGCCGCTGCCGCCCATTGTCGCGCCACTGGCCGCCCCGGCCCCGCCGCTCCCCCCGTTGCCCCAAATTCTCCCGCCGGCGCCGCCGTTGCCGCCGGCCGCGCCGAAGATCCCGCCAGGCTCACCGGTTCCACCGGCCCCGCCGTGGCCGAATAGCCCGGCAGCCCCGCCGTTGCCGCCGGGGCTGCCGGGCCCGCCGTCGCCGCCCCCGCCGCCATTGCCGATTATCCCGCCGACACCGCCGTTACCACCGGGCTCGCCGACCCCGCCGGAACCCCCATTGCCGCCGTTGCCGATAAGTATCCCACCGGGACCGCCGTTCTCTCCGGTGCCCGGGAGGCCATTTGTCCCGCTGCCGATGATTGGACGCCCCACTAGTGCCTCGGTGGGCGCATTGACCACACTGAGCGCTGCTTGCATCGGTGAGGCATTGGCCGCCTCGGCGCTGGCGTAGGCGTTCGCGCTGGCGTTCATCGCCTTGAGAACTGGGCATGGAATGTCGCGGCCTGGGTGCTCAGTGCCTGATACGCCTAAGCGTGTGCCCCAAACAGCGCGGCTATGGCTGCCGATACCTCATCGCCGCCCGCGGCCAGCACTGCCGCGGTGGGGGCGACCGCCGCCGCGTTGGCCTCGCTGATCGTCGAGCCGACATTTGCCAGATCGGTTGCGGCCGCTGTGACCATCTCGGGCATCGCGATTACGAATGGCACCTCGCGCCTCCATTAGGTCTGGGTCGCCACGTGGCGGTCTGCAAAGGAAGATCCTATCGCGCTCAAAGGCGACTCACGTCGTTACTGGCATGCCGGGGTTCGGCGTTTGAGCACTGGGCATAGAGTCTGCCGATATGGCGCTCGAGGTTGCGATGGTCACGTTCGATTGCGGCGATCCGGCGAAGCTGGCCGGCTGGTGGGCCGAGCATTTCGGTGGCACGGCGCAGGAGTTGCTCCCCGGCGAATTCTTCGCGGTGACCCGGCCCGAGGGGCCTCGGCTCGGATTCCAGAAGGTGCCGGATCCCACCCCTGGAAAGAACCGCTTGCATCTCGACTTCAGCGTCGCGGATGTGGATGCCGAAGTGTCGCGGCTGAAGTCGGCTGGGGCCACCGAGGTGGGTGGGCGCACAATCAGCGACACCTTCCGCTGGGTGGTAATGGCCGACCCCGAGGGCAATGTGTTCTGCGTGGCGGGTCAGTAATGGATTGTCGACCAGCGTGAAAGTGTCAATGTGGTGCGCCCCGGCCGCATCCTCACCGACAAATGGGAAGGCGTTTCTAGGCCAGGACGGCCTGTTCTGGTCGCACTACGAGAAGGTCCAGCTGCTCAAGCGGCACGGCCGCACCCAGGACGTCGCCGCCACCGTCGCGTTCCTGGCCAGCGACGAGGCAGCGTTCATCACCGCCGCTGTCCTCGACGTCGACGGCGGCGCCGTCGTCAAGATCCGAACCCAGGAGGGGCGCAATGCTCAGCCCATTCGATGACTTCCCCATCCATGCGTCGGCGGATCCGATTGCTACGCCGGCCAGCAGCGACCCCAACCATTACGACCGCTACTGGTTCAACGGCCACCAGTGCGACGGCGACTTCTACCTGGGTGCGGCGATGGGTCACTATCCCGTCCGCGGCGTCATCGACGCCGCCTTCAGCCTGGTCAAAGACGGAGTCGAGCACTCGATCTTCGCCTCCGGCGCCATGCCGCTCGACCGGTCGACCGCGATCGGGCCGATCCGCGTGGAGGTACCCGAACCCATGCGGACCATCCGCTACATCGTCGAACCCAACGAGCACGGCATCGCCTGCGACCTCACCTTTCGGGCTACCACCGTCGCGATCGAAGAGCCCCGCCAACAACGCCGCAGCCCGGAAGGGATTCTGCTGACCGACCACACTCGGCTCACCCAGTGGGGAACGTGGGAGGGCGCCGTCGTCGTCGACGGCGAAGAGCTCCGGATCGACCCCGCCGAGGTGTCCGGCACCCGAGACCGCTCGTGGGGCATTCGGCCCGTCGGCGAACAGATCCCGGTGCTTCGCCAGCCCATGGGATTCCAGGTCTTCTGGCTCTGGGCGCCGCTCCACTTCGGGGATCGGTTCACCCACTTGGCTTTTCACGAACACGAAGACGGCCGACGATGGCTCGAGACCGCGCTCGTCCTCGACCCCCTCCCCGACGGCACGCCCGGATGGGACAACGCCGGTGCGCGCGAATGCGACGACATCGGCTATGAGATCGAATGGGAGCCTGGACGGCGCGAGATGCGGCGGGCCCGACTGTGGTTCCACGATCCGATTGAGGGCGAGACCCATATCGAGGTCGAGAAGAAGTTCACTTTCCGCATGCGCGGCATCGGCTACTGGCACCCCCACTGGTTACACGGCAGCAACCACGGGCAGCTCGAAACCGGTCGCGAATCAATACGACTCGACGACTTCGACCCCCTCGATTTCGGATCGATCCACATTCAGAACCTCGTCACCGCGAAAATGGGCGACCGCCGCGGTGTGGGCGTCGTCGAACAGATCGCACTCGGGCCGCACCAGCCGAGTGGACTCAGCGGTTTTCTCGATGGGCACCCGTGACAGTCGCTGAGGTAGGCCGGCACTCTTAGACTGTCTGCGTGACGAGCGCGCGCACCCAGGTGATTGACACCGTCGAATATGCCGCCACCAGCCCCGACCAGCCGCAACCCTTTCACGAGCTGGGCCTCAAAGACGACGAGTATCAGCGGATCCGCGAGATATTAGGCCGCAGGCCCACCGACACCGAGCTGGCGATGTACTCGGTGATGTGGAGCGAGCACTGCTCCTACAAGTCGTCCAAAGTGCACCTGCGCTACTTCGGTGAGACCACCACCGACCAGATGCGCGCCGGCATGCTGGCCGGCATCGGGGAGAACGCGGGCGTCGTCGACATCGGCGACGGCTGGGCGGTCACGTTCAAGGTGGAATCACACAACCACCCGTCCTACGTCGAGCCGTACCAGGGCGCGGCGACCGGCGTCGGCGGTATTGTGCGCGACATCATGGCCATGGGCGCGCGACCCGTCGCCGTGATGGACCAGCTCCGGTTCGGCGCCGCTGACGCCCCCGATACCCGCCGCGTGGTCGACGGTGTGGTCCGCGGCATCGGCGGCTACGGCAACTCGTTGGGCCTGCCCAACATCGGCGGTGAGACCGTGTTCGACGCGTGCTACGCCGGCAACCCGTTGGTCAACGCGCTTTGCGTCGGCGTATTGCGCCAGGAGGACCTGCATTTGGCGTTCGCCTCGGGCGCCGGCAACAAGATCATCTTGTTCGGCGCGCGAACCGGGCTGGACGGCATCGGCGGTGTGTCGGTACTGGCATCGGACACCTTCGACAGCGAAGGGTCCCGCAAGAAGCTGCCGTCGGTCCAGGTGGGCGACCCGTTCATGGAGAAGGTGCTCATCGAGTGTTGCCTCGAGCTGTACGCGGGCGGACTGGTGATCGGCATCCAGGACCTGGGTGGAGCCGGATTGTCCTGCGCTACATCGGAATTAGCGTCAGCCGGTGACGGCGGGATGGCGATCCAACTCGACACCGTCCCGCTGCGGGCCAAGGAGATGACAACCGCCGAGGTGCTGTGCAGTGAGTCCCAGGAGCGGATGTGCGCGGTCGTCGCGCCCGAGAACGTCGATGCCTTCTTGGCGGTCTGCCGCAAATGGGAGGTGCTGGCCACCGTGATCGGTGAGGTCACCGACGGCGACCGACTGCAAATTACCTGGCGCGGCGAGACGGTCGTCGACGTGCCGCCGCGCACGGTGGCCCATGAAGGCCCGGTGTACCAGCGGCCCGTCGCCCGCCCCGAATCGCAGGATGCCCTCAACGCCGACAGTTCGTCCCGGCTGCCGCGCCCGGGCACCGGTGCCGAGCTGCGCGCGACTTTGCTTGCGCTGCTTGGCAGTCCGCACCTGTGCAGCCGCGCGTTCATCACCGAACAATATGACCGCTACGTGCGCGGCAACACCGTGCTGGCCGAGCACGCTGACGGTGGCGTGCTGCGCGTCGACGAGTCCACCGGCCGCGGCATCGCGCTGTCGACCGACGCGTCGGGGCGTTACACCCTGCTGGATCCCTATGCCGGCGCCCAACTCGCGCTGGCCGAGGCGTACCGCAACGTCGCCGTCACCGGTGCCACACCGGTCGCGGTGACCAACTGCCTCAACTTCGGTTCGCCCGAGGACCCCGGGGTGATGTGGCAGTTCGCGCAGGCGGTGCGCGGCCTCGCCGATGGCTGTGTGGCCCTGGGGATTCCGGTGACGGGCGGCAACGTCAGCTTCTACAACCAAACCGGGTCGGCAGCGATCCTGCCCACGCCGGTGGTCGGGGTGCTCGGCGTCTTGGATGACGTGAGTCGACGTCTTCCGACCGGCCTGGGCAGCGAGCCGGGGGAGACCCTGATGCTGCTGGGCGACACCCGCGACGAGTTCGACGGCTCCGTCTGGGCGCAGGTGACCGCCGACCATCTGGGCGGGCGGCCGCCGGCGGTGGACCTGGCGCGCGAGAAGCTGCTCGCCGACGTGCTGAGCTCGGCATCGCGGGACGGACTGGTGTCCGCGGCGCACGACCTGTCCGAAGGCGGCCTCGCCCAGGCCGTCGTGGAATCGGCACTGGCGGGTGAAACCGGTTGCCGCATCGTGCTTCCCGAGGATGCAGACCCGTTTGTGATGCTGTTTTCCGAATCGGCGGGCCGGGTGCTGGTGGCGGTGCCGCGCACCGAGGAGAGCCGGTTCCGTGCGATGTGCGAGGCGCGGGGATTGCCGGCGGTCCGCATCGGCGTCGTCGATCAGGGTTCCGACGCGATAGAGATACAGGCCCTGTTCACCGTGCCCCTGGCGGAACTGCGCGCGACGTCCGAGGCGGTGCTGCCGCGAATCTTCGGCTGAGTTTCCGTCGGGTACAAGCTCTTTCGTTAGCCGCTAGCCTGGTTGGTTGGAGCTTCCTGAGTCCCCGGCTGCCCGCCGTTTGGCGGGCAGCGTTGCAGGCTGGTGTGGGTGGGCTGCTGGCGCTGGTGACCCGTGCGCCGCTAGGCCTGCGTCCGCCTCGGTTATGGGCGGGGTTGCGGCTGGGGTCTGCGGCTGGAGCCGTCGCGGCCACCGCGATAGCGGCGACCACCTCGCTGCCGGCGGTGCGGCGGTCGATGTCTCATCGCGACTTGCCGGCATCGGTGCCGGGCTGGCTGGTTTTGCGGATACCCGTCGGCACGGTCTGGGCCGAGGAGGCCGCCTTCCGTGCGGCACTGGTGACGGCCGGTTCCACGGCCTTCGGCAACTCCGGTGGACGGCTCCTGCAGGCCGCGGCTTTCGGGCTTTCCCACATCCCGGATGCGCGCGCGATGGGTGAGCCGGTGGTGGCCACCGTGCTGGCCACCGGTATCGGGGGCTGGTTGTTCGGACGGATCGCCGACCGTTCCGGGAGCCTGGCGGCCCCACTCCTGGTGCACCTGGCCATCAACGAGGCTGGTGCGGTGGCGGCCCTGGCCGCGCGGCGTCGTTTCCGGTAGGCGCGTGGAACGGCTCACAAGCGCGCGGGTTTGGGCAGCAGCACAGTTATACTCAATGTTTCTTCTATGTAAACCGCTCGATCATGGAAGGGGTTGGCACCTCCGGTGCACAGACTCAGGGCCGCGGAGCATCCGCGGCCGGATTACGTCCTTCTGCACATCAGCGACACTCATCTCATCGGAGGGGACGACACTCTCTACGGGGCTGTTGATGCCGACAGCCGGCTTGGCGAGCTGCTCGAGCAGCTGAAGGAGTCCGGGCTACGCCCCGACGCGATCATCTTCACCGGCGATTTAGCCGATAAGGGCGAGCCGGAGGCATATCGAAAACTGCGCGGTCTGATCGAGCCGTTCGCGGCCGAGCTGGGTTCTGAACTCGTCTGGGTGATGGGCAACCACGACGACCGTGCCGAATTGCGCAGGATGTTGCTGGACGAGGCGCCCTCGATGGCACCCCTGGACCGCGTGCGCATGATCGACGGGCTGCGGATGGTCACCCTGGATACGTCGGTGCCGGGACATCATTACGGCGAAATCACCGCATCCCAGTTGGATTGGCTGGCCCGACAATTGGAAACCGAAGCCCCGGACGGCACCATTTTGGCGTTGCATCATCCGCCGATTCCGAGTGTCTTGGACCTGGCCGTCACGGTGGAACTGCGCGACCAGGCTTCGCTCGGGCGGGTGCTCAAGGGCAGCGATGTTCGTGCCATTCTGGCCGGGCACCTGCACTACTCGACGAATGCCACCTTCGTCGGCATCCCGGTGTCGGTCGCCTCGGCTACCTGCTATACCCAGGATCTGACGGTCGCCGCCGGGGGAACGCGCGGCAAAGACGGTGCGCAGGGTTGCAACCTCGTGCACGTGTATCAAGACACGGTCGTGCACTCGGTGATTCCGCTTGGCACCGGAAAAACCGTGGGCACCTTTGTGTCTCCCGAGCAGGCGCGACGCGAAATCACCGAAAGCGGCCTCTTTATCGAGCCGTCGTCGCGGGATTCCTTATTTGCGCACCCTCCAATGGTGCTGACGCCATCTGCGCCGCAAATCCTTGTCGACTGACGTCGTCCGCCGCGACCTTCTCCCAGGGCGCCGGTATCGGGAAATAGCGTTCCAGAAAACCCACGACGCGGTCTGCCCGCTCGTGGGCGGAGACCTCGGGAAAACTACTGTCGTTGAGACAGAAAAAGTCGTACCCGCGTCGCTTGCGCAGCTCGGAAAGTAGGTTGAGGCCGACGTGCGTGGTGGTATTCACGTAGAGGACTTTGGCCTTTTCTTGCTGGACGGCGCGTCCGGTCATGAGCGCGTAGTAGTGGTAGAACGAGTTGGTCACTGAGATATCGGTGCCGGAGCGGAACGGACTCGCCTGAGTGCGAGCGAATTCGTCGGGGAATTCGCGTTCCATCTCGATCAGCACGCTTTTGCGCAGCGGGACCGCAGTGTGCTCGAGGTGACGGGTGATGACGTGCCCGAACCGCTCGAAGAGGATCTGTCGGTTAACCCGGGCCGCATTCTCAAAGCCGCTGCGCGTGGGATCGTTTGCGCCGAGCCCGATCCGGGTCTTGGCCTCGATGAACCTCGTGACCCCACCCGGGGAGAAGAACATGCTGGCTTTGAGCGGCCGACCGAAGAACATGTCGTCGTTGGAGTACAGGAAATGCTCACTGAGGCCGGGGATGTTGTGCAGCTGGCTTTCCACCGCGTGCGAGTTATAGGTGGGCAGCGCTGCCCTGTCCGAAAAGTGTTCCTCCGCGGGGACAATGGTGATCACGGGGTGCTCAGCCAACCACGGTGGTGGGGTCGAGTCCGTCGCGATGAAGATGCGACGGACCCACGGAGCAAACATGTTCACCGAACGCAAAGCGTATTTCAACTCGTCGATCTGGCGGATTCGTGCCTCAGCCGCGTCGCCTTCACCCACCACGACCTGTGACATTTGCGCGGCACGTCGCGCCCGAAATTCCGGATCACTACCGTCGACCCAGGAGAACACCATATCGATATCGAACGTCACGTCGCTGGCGTGGGGAGCGAACATTCCCTCAATGGTCGGCCATTTATACCCGTAAAGCTTGACGGTTGTTGGCTTTATTTCATTGCGTGGCAGCACCTTGCGGGTTAGCGAGTTTTCCACCGGACAGCAGACCAGGGTCTCCTCAAACACCCAGAACTGGATTTCGACACCGAACCTCGGCCCGTACCGGAACCCTCCGGGCGCGATCCGCCGTCGGTACAACCGCACAATCCGTGGGTCGACCAGCCGGGAAAGATTGCCATCGGCCACCAACACGGGAGAAATTCCGCGCTGATCAATGGTTTTGGCATACATCGGCTCGCTGGCGCAGGCCGCCGCCAGTGCGCGCTCGACCGTCGGGCGCAGCTCGATGCTGATGGCGAGAATCGGCCGGCCTTTGTGGCTGCGGATAAGCAGGAAGGGAATGTCGGCCCGGTTCAACACCTTTCGCAGAAAAACCAGATCCTCGATCTGGGCCTCGTGCGGGGTCAACCTGGATTCCAGGCGGGCAATCTTCCCCCGTCGGGTAACGATGATGGGATCGAGGGTGCGCCGCGCGGGCCGACCCCCGTCGCGCGACACGATCTTGGACATCAGAACACCGCCTTAATTGATTGCGACCACGGCACCGCGAGAATCCCACACATTGAGCGTCGGTGCAGAACGAGAAACCCCACGCCAACAGGGCTCACAACTACATCGTGCCGGTAGTCCGGCAAGGCAGTCGATTTAGTGACTCGGAGAAACCTGTCTGCAACCTCTCGGTTGCACTCGTGTCATATCTGGTTCAGTTCCGGGCTTCACCTGGTTCGGTTGTCATGGCGCGTGTCTCGTCGGGGCTTGATGGTGTAGCCAACAACCCGCCCGCGGAGCAACCATCGTCAACTTCGTCTTCGGTGTGAAGGTCCCGCGGAATGGCAAATACCCGCCGACGCCGATCAGCGTCATCGCCGTCGGTGTCACCAGGCCGATGGTCTCGCATGATTTTGAGACCCTAAGGTATGGCAGCCCGAGATAGCGCTGATCCGACAGAGACCCGGCAGGCCGTGCTGGCCGTCGCGGACTGGCTGCGTGACGAAACCTGTCCTGCGCCCGAACGGGACGCTCTGGCGAAGGCGGTTCGGCTCACCGCGCGCACCCTTGCGGCACTGGCCCCCGGAGCCAGCGTGGAGGTCCGGATACCGCCGTTTGTCGCGGTGCAGTGTGTTGCCGGGCCTCGGCACACCCGCGGAACACCCCCCAATGTCGTCGAGACCGACCCGCGGACCTGGCTACTGCTGGCTGCCGGGCTGTTGCCCCCAGCCGAGGCGAAGGCCACCGGGGCGCTGGCGCTCTCGGGCTCCCGGGCCAGTGAGATTGAGCACTGGCTGCCCCTGATAGCTGTCAGCTAAATATAACCCTGAACTGCAGGTTTAGGGTGATGGACTCGATTTTGCCGAGTTTTCCACGGTCAACACGCCCGGTCGATTCCGCGGCGGCGCCGTCGTGCCCGTAGACTCCTGTACGTCACCATCCGTTCCCCGGGGAGCCGCCGAACCGTGACCGTCCAGGAACCCGAGCAGGACCTGAACTCACCCCGCGAAGAGTGTGGCGTATTCGGGGTCTGGGCCCCGGGCGAAGAAGTCGCCAAACTCACCTACTACGGCCTGTACGCGTTGCAGCACCGCGGGCAGGAAGCCGCGGGGATCGCTGTTGCCGATGGCTCCCAGGTGCTGGTCTTCAAGGATCTCGGCCTGGTCAGCCAGGTGTTCGACGAGCAGACGTTGGCAGCGATGGAGGGCCACGTCGCCATCGGCCACTGTCGCTACTCCACCACGGGCGACACCACGTGGGAAAATGCCCAGCCCGTGTTCCGCAACACCGCGGCGGGCACCGGGGTTGCGTTGGGGCACAACGGGAATCTGGTCAACACCGCTGCCCTTGCCGCGCGCGCCCGCGAAGCGGGGCTGATCGCAAAGCGCTGCCCGGCCCCGGCGACAACGGACTCCGACATCCTGGGCGCGCTGCTGGCCCACGGTGCGGCTGATTCCACCCTGGAACAGGCGGCGCTGGAGCTGCTGCCGACCGTGCGCGGAGCGTTCTGTCTGACGTTCATAGACGAAAACACCCTCTACGCGTGCCGTGACCCCCATGGGGTGCGGCCGCTGTCGCTTGGGCGGCTGGACCGCGGCTGGGTGGTGGCCTCCGAGACGGCCGCGCTCGACATCGTCGGCGCCTCGTTCGTCCGCGACATCGAACCGGGCGAACTGCTGGCGATCGACGCTGACGGCGTGCGGTCCACCCGTTTCGCCAACCCCACGCCCAAGGGTTGCGTCTTTGAATACGTGTATTTGGCGCGGCCGGACAGCACGCTCGCCGGCCGGTCCGTGCACGGCACCCGGGTGGAGATCGGTCGTCGGCTGGCCCGCGAATGCCCGGTCGACGCCGACCTGGTGATCGGCGTTCCGGAATCGGGCACTCCCGCCGCGGTCGGATACGCACAGGAGTCCGGCATCCCTTATGGGCAGGGCCTGATGAAGAACGCCTACGTCGGGCGGACATTCATCCAGCCGTCGCAGACCATCCGCCAGCTCGGCATCCGGTTAAAGCTCAACCCACTCAAAGAGGTGATCCGGGGCAAGCGGCTGATCGTCGTCGACGACTCGATTGTTCGGGGGAACACCCAGCGGGCCCTGCTGCGCATGCTGCGCGAGTCCGGCGCTCTTGAAGTGCACGTGCGCATCGCCTCACCGCCGGTGAAGTGGCCCTGCTTCTACGGCATTGACTTCCCGTCGCCGGCCGAGCTGATCGCCAACGCGGTCGAAGACAAAGAGGAGATGCTTGAGGCGGTACGGCATGCCATCGGGGCCGACACGCTGGGTTACATCTCGCTGCGGGGCCTAGTCGCCGCTTCCGAGCAGCCCGCTTCGCGGCTCTGTACCGCATGCTTCGACGGCAAATACCCGATCGAGCTGCCCAGCGAGACCGTGCTGGGCAAGAACGTCGTCGAGCACATGCTCGCCACTGCGGCGCGTGGGTCCGAGCTGGGCGATCTGGCTGCCGGCGAAGTCCCCGTTGGTCGCTGACGAGAATCACCCGTCGATTACCTTTGACCAGGTTGTGCAACTGATCCCGGCCGTGAGCGCCGCCCGGTAGCCTTTATCGCGATGACGGACTCCGGAAAAACCCACGGAAACGAGTTGGGCGCACTCGGCATCACGTATGCGTCCGCCGGGGTGGACATTGAGGCGGGCGACCGCGCCGTCGACTTATTCAAGCCGCTGGCAACCAAGGCCACCAGACCGGAGGTGCGCGGCGGGCTGGGCGGATTCGCCGGATTGTTCGCTCTTCGCGGCGGCTACCGCGAGCCGGTGCTCGCGGCCTCCACCGATGGTGTGGGCACCAAGTTGGCGGTCGCTCAGGCGATGGACAAGCACGACACCGTCGGCCTGGATTTGGTGGCGATGGTGGTCGACGACCTAGTGGTGTGCGGCGCCGAGCCGCTGTTCTTGCAGGACTACATCGCCGTCGGTCGAACAGTGCCCGAACGACTGAGCGCTATCGTCGGCGGTATCGCCGAGGGGTGTGTGCGCGCGGGCTGCGCACTGCTTGGCGGCGAGACCGCCGAGCACCCCGGCCTGATGGAGCCGGACCACTACGACCTGTCGGCCACCGGCATCGGCGTGGTCGAAGCCGACGACGTCCTGGGGCCCGACCGCGTGAAACCCGGGGACGTCATCATCGGGCTGGGGTCTTCCGGCCTGCATTCCAACGGCTACTCGCTGGCCCGCGCGGTGCTTCTGGAAATCGACCGGATGAACCTGGCCGGCTATGTGGAGGAGTTCGGGCGCACGCTGGGCGAAGAATTGCTGGAGCCCACCCGCATCTACGCCAAAGACTGCCTGGCGCTGGCCGCCGAAACCCACGTCCGCACGTTTTGCCATGTCACCGGCGGCGGGCTGGCCGGCAACTTGCAACGCGTCATCCCGCACGGGCTGATCGCCGAGGTCGACCGCGGAACGTGGACGCCCGCACCGGTGTTCGCCATGATCGCCCAGCGTGGCCGCGTCGCGCGCGAGGAGATGGAGAAGACGTTCAACATGGGCGTCGGCATGATCGCCGTCGTCGCGCCCGAAGACACCGACCGGGCCCTGGCCATCCTGACCGCGCGACACCTGGACTGCCGGGTGCTGGGGACCGTCTGCAAAGGCGGTAAAGACGCCCCGCGCGCCAAACTGGTCGGGCAGCACCCGAGATTCTAGGAATCGGGACTAGCTGGAACGAGCAGCGTGCCGATGCGAAGCGCATCGGCACGGGAAGTGGGATGGACTAGCGGCGCCAGTCGTCCTGGTCGCTCCATGAATTGTCGGGGCTGTCATCACCGTCCAAGCCGTCCAGCCCGTCGGAGTCGTCGCCGCTCGTACCTGACAGCTCGCGCTGAAGCCGCTGAAAGTCGGTCTGCGGGGAGCTGTATTTAAGTTCTCGAGCAACCTTGGTCTGCTTTGCCTTTGCCCGGCCGCGGCCCATGGGGGAACCCCCTCGCGCAATAACGGAGCGGCCTACGAGTAGGCGGCTCCGATCTCTTGGTGTCGTTTATTGTCCTGCCGACAGTTTACCGTGCTTCATGGTGGGGCGTCGGCGCCCCCCGCCGCTGTCGTGGACAACTTACAAGACTAGTCACGCTATCGCCCGCGCAACCGTTCAAGGGCCAGTCGTCCGGCGCCGATCTCGTCGGTGGGTGGCAGGGAGTCGGCATCGATCACCGCGGCGACTTGGGCGTCTGGGCCCTGCGGACCCGTCACCAGTTCGGTGTCTGCCGTCAGGCCGCGCTTGAGCAGCGCCAGCGCGATCGGCCCCAAGTCCACGTGCTCGACGACGGTTCCGAGGCGTCCGACGGCGCGCCCGCCGGCCAGCACCGCATCGCCTGTCGAGGGCCGCTCCACCGACCCGTCGAGGTGCAACAAGACCAGCATGCGCGGCGGTTTGCCCAGGTTGTGCACCCGTGCGACGGTCTCCTGCCCGCGATAGCAACCCTTGTCGAGGTGCACGGCTCCGTCGCCGGGACCGCCGATCCAACCCACTTCGTGCGGGATGGTGCGCTCATCGGTGTCGACGCCGAGGCGGGGGCGCAGCCCTGCCACTCGGTGAGCTTCATAGGCCCACACGCCGGCCGATCGCACGCCCGCCTGCGCCAAGCGGCCCTGCCAGTCGGCCGACGCGGTACGCGGCACCAGCAGATCCAGTTCTAGTTGGCCGGCTGGAGCCCCGGGCGTCCGGCGTAGGAAGCCACCGCCGGCGATGGAAACCGCCATCGACTCGGCCGGCAGGGCATCCAGGCCCAACACATCGAGCACCGCGCGGTCAGCCAATCGCGGACCCAGCAGGGACAGCACCGCAGTGTCGGCGGCGCTCGGGGTCACGTCGGACCAGAACACCATCTTGCGTAGGTATTCCAGCAGCGGCTCACCCCGCCAAGGTTCGGTGTCGAGATGGGTGGTGCCACCGAGCTCGGTCTGGATCCAGTGGTCCTCTACCCGGCCTTGACCGTCAAGGCTGAGATTCTGCGTGCTGGCACCGTCGGGGAGTTCGCTGACGTGCTGGGTCGAGATGCTGTGCAGCCAGCTCTGCCGGTCGTTACCGGTCAGGGTGAGCACCGCGCGGTGTGAACGGTCCACCAGCACGGCATCGGTTTCGGCGGCGCGCTGCTCGCCCAGCGGATCGCCGAAGTGCCAGATCGCACCCGCGTCGGGTCCGGGATCGGGCGCAGGGACTGCGTGGCGGTTCACACGTCAACTCTACGGACCGCCCGCCGAGCGTGAAGCTCGCTTCACGCTCGCGGCTAGGCTTCTCGTCCATGGCTAGGCAGACGACTGTGATCGTCACGCTGGACGGTGGCGTACACGCGCCGGGGACACCGCTGCTGCACCCCGATGACCTTGCCGTGGTTCGCGGCGACGGCATCTTCGAGACGCTGCTGGTTCGCGACGGCGGGGCATGCCTGGTCGAGTCGCATCTGCAACGGCTGACCCAGTCGGCCAAATTGATGGATCTGCCTGAGCCGGACCTCCCCAGCTGGCGGCACGCGATCGACGTGGCCGCGCGGCAATGGGCCGCGGGCAGCGCTGACGACGGCGCGCTGCGGATGATCTACAGCCGCGGGCGCGAAAGCGGCTCGGCGCCAACCGCCTACGTGATGGTCAACCCCTTGCCCGACCGGGTGGCCGCGGTCCGCCGCGAGGGGTTAGCGGCGGTGACGCTGGACCGCGGGTTGCCCGCCACTGGTGTCGACGCAATGCCCTGGCTGCTGGCCAGCGCCAAGACGCTGTCGTATGCGGTCAATATGGCCGCGCTGCGTCACGCCGCGCGGCAGGGTGCCGGTGACGTCATCTTCGTCAGCTCGGACGGCTACGTTCTGGAGGGCCCGCGCTCGACGGTGGTGATTGCCACCGACTCACACGAAAATGCGGACAGTGATCTCTGCCTGCTGACACCGCCACCGTGGTATCCGATACTGCGCGGAACCACGCAGCAGGCTCTCTTCGAGGTGGCCCGCACCAAGGGCTACGACTGTGACTACCGCGCCTTGCGGGTCGCCGATCTCCATGGTGCCCAAGGGATCTGGTTGGTATCGAGCATGACCCTGGCCGCCCGCGTGCACACCCTCGACGGCCGGCGACTGCCCCGCTCGCCGATCGCCGCGGAATTCGCCGAACTGGTCGACGCCGCGATCGTCAGCGACCGCTGAGCCGGTGAATTCCTGTTGTGGTCAGGCCGGACTGCGGGTACGTTCGGCCGTACACAAGGAAGGAGGTGGTCCGCGAATTGTTAGCTTCATGGACATGTGAGGTGGCTACGCGCTAGCTGCACCGGCTCGGAAGAGCTAGCGATCGTGCGCTGGCGAATTCCCCGTAGCCACCCGGCCCCCGAGCTTCCGGTTTTGTCCAACCAGGAGCTTTGCTCGGGGGCCGCTCCATGTCTTGGTGGCCTTAGAGGCGGACCGCATCCGCCGACCTCGGGGGATGCCCAATCTGAGCCGACGAGCGTGGGGCCTATGAACGATTTCAAGGGCAGTTCGCGTACTTAGGGCCCACGTTCGGCGAGATTTCGATCTGGTTGGGTGAAACCCCCACGCTGTCAGCCGGCGAAGCGAGACAGCCGCGCCGACAGATGCGGCACCAGCCCGCCGTCGGCGTCCACTCGCTCCTCGACGTAGGCCAGGTCGCCGCCCTCCACGATGCCGTAGAGCCGTTTGGCGCCACCGACCAGCACGCCGGATCTGCTGCGCGCCAGGGCATCGGTGACCAATTCCCACGACGACTGGGTACGTGGCCGCCCGTAGAACAATTCGACGTAACCGGCCGAATGGGCCAACAGCAATTCGATGGCCTGGGACTCGGTCGGGTCGTCCGGGTCGCTGACAAACCGCCAGAAGCCCGTCTCACGCAGGCCGGGTTCCAGGTAGGCGCCCGTGTCGCTGAGTCGCCAGGACCGGGCTTCCCAATTCAGATAGTCGCCGCCGTCGTGGGAGACCACGATCTGCTGGCCGAACCGGTAGTCGCCGTCGGCCGCGCGGCCCTCGCCTTCGCCGCGCCACACGCCGACCAGGGGCAGCAGCGCCAGCAGCGCGTCATTCAGGTTGGCGCCCTCGCGCAGATTCGCCGTATCGGCGGGGAGGGGCAGATCGTCGAACGCCGGGATGTTACGGGCCGCGGTCACCTTGGCGCGTTCAGCCGCGGCAGCCATCGCTCGGTCGCCGGAGTCCGGGCTCTCTTCAGGACTCACGACTCGTCAGTGATGAGCCGGTAAAGCGTGTACAGCGCGAACCACGAGATGACCGCCACGGACACGACCAGCATGATCTCGAAGAAGAGCACCACGGGGGCGAGTCTATTCGCCTTTGTTCGCCGGTGGCGGCTTCGGGGGACGGACCTTCGGGCAGTGTCAGGCGATCTTGACGTCAACCTCGTGGATGCCCGCTCCCGACGGGGCCACGATGGCGTCGCCGTTCCCGGCCGCGGACAACGCGCGCAGCGTCCAGGATCCTGGTGCGGCGAAGAACCGGAAGTCACCGGTGGCCGATGCGACGACCTCCGCGGTGAACTCGTCCGACGAGTCGAGCAGCCGGACGAACGCGCCACCCACGGCCTGGCCGTCGCGGTCCACCACGCGACCGGTGATCACGGTTTCCTTCTCCAGGTCGACGCTGGCGGGCAACGTCAGTCCTTGCTGTGGTCCTGAGCACATATCAGCTTCCCAACTCGATCGGGGCGCCCACCAGGGAGCCGTATTCCGTCCAACTGCCGTCGTAGTTCTTCACGTTTTGATGCCCGAGCAATTCCTGCAGCACAAACCATGTGTGCGATGACCGCTCGCCGATCCGGCAGTAAGCGATGGTCTCCTTCGACCCGTCCAGACCGGCGGCGGCGTACAGCTTGGCTAGCTCCTCGTCCGACTTGAAGGTGCCGTCCTCGTTGGCGGCCTTGCTCCACGGAACATTGATTGCGCCGGGGATATGCCCGGGCCGCTGGCTTTGTTCCTGCGGTAGATGCGCGGGCGCAAGGATCTTGCCGGAGAACTCGTCGGGGGAGCGCACGTCGACCAGGTTCTTGACGCCGATGGCTGCGATGACCTCGTCGCGGAACGCGCGAATGGTGTTGTCCGGAGGGGCCGCGGTGTAGGAAGTCGCGGGCCTGCTGACGGGGTCGCTGGACAGCGCGCGGCCGTCTAACTCCCATTTCTTGCGGCCGCCGTCGAGCAGTTTGACCTTGTCGTGCCCGTACAGCTTGAAATACCAGTACGCGTAGGCGGCAAACCAGTTGTTGTTGCCGCCGTGAGGATCACGGTGTCGTCGTTGGCGACGCCGCGCTCGCTGAGCAGTTTGGAGAACTGCTCAGCGTCTACGAAGTCGCGCTTGACCGGGTCCTGCAAATCGGTGCGCCAGTCCAGCTTGATCGCGCCGGCGATGTGGCCGGTGTCGTAGGCGCTGGCGTCCTCGTCTACTTCGACGAAGACGACGTTGGCGGCTCCGGGATCGCCGAGATTGCTCTCAGCCCAGTCGGCGGAGACCAGGACGTCCGAGCGTGCCATGGTGGGGATCCTTTCGATTGCTTCTGACGAACGGGGGGTTAAGCGGGGTGGGGGGTGCGCCGGAAGCGCGCGACAAGCGGGTAGAGCTGACAGCCCAGACAAATCCCGAATGCGGCGTTGAGGAAGGCGGCCACCAGCGCGGCCGCGGTGGCGATGACCCCGACCAAGAACGCGCCGGCCGCGAATGCGGCAGCGCCGATGACGGCAAAGATCAGGCCGACGAGCTGGGCGAACTTCAGCGGCGGCACCGGTTCGCGCTCCTTGACCGGCCCCAGCCGGGGCGCCACCAGGGTGGCGAACACCCGCCCATAGGGGCGCCGGCGCGGCCCGCCAACGGCGCCGATGGCAAAGATCAGGGCTTGCAGGCCCAAGATGACCGCGGCCGCCAGCGGGCTGAGCGCCGACACGATCAGCGTGATCACCAAGACGGCGGTGGTGACCCAGGCAGCGAACCTTGGTCCACGAACGTCGACGAGGTCCGGTTGGGTGGCGGCGGTGTTACTGCTCGACACGGGGCTACTCCTAGAAACTCCTATTGCACGGAAGGGTGGAGGCACGCCACGGAAGGCCCGAAGCTGCTCCGAGTCCTGCGCTAAGGGCGCGGCTACTCAGCAGCTACAGCAACAGCAACAACCCGCGACGCGGCACAGATCAACTGCGCGGCGCCTGGCGAGCGGGGGCTCGATGCGGGCTGGCACGTCGGACAGCTTACCCAAAGACATGGTGATCAAGCCAACAGCGGTTCCAGGGCGGACCGCAGGTCGGCGGTCTTGGGGACTCCGGAGGCCCGGTACCGCTGTCGTCCATCGACATCGAAGATCAACGTGGTAGGCAGCGACAGCACCGAGAATCGGCGCGCGGCCGCCGGATTGGCATCCAGGTCGATTTCGACGTGGGCCACATCGCCCAGGTCGCCGCAGACCTGATCAACCACCCGGCGCACCCGATCGCACGGCCCGCACCAGGGGGCGCTGAAATGCACGACAGTCGGTCCGGTACGGGAAAGGCCCAGGTCTGCGGTGTCGAGACTGTCTGAATCGGTACCTGGCGCCGATCCGATTTCCCGGACGGTTCCGGAGCGCCGGGTCAACAACCATCCGAGAAGGCCGGTGAGGACACCAGCGGCCACGATCGCGACGAGCACGGCAGTCATGACTGCTTAAACCCGTCGAGCGTGATACTTACTCCCCGGGTGATGCCTTCGATGATGACGTCGGAGCCGCGCGCGCCCTCGCTGGTCGGCGCTACCCCAAACGGCAGCCTCTGGTTGGGCAGCCTGGCGGTGAAGGCATGCAGCACCGCGTCCCGTTTGTCGTCCGGGACGGTTTGGTCGGCGGTGTCGGGTCCGGTCAGGATGCCGGTGGGGGTGAACACCAGCGTCGCCTGGTCGTCGGGGGCGATGGCCAGGTCCACCGAGACGCTCACCCGGTGGTCGAAGTTGGCCGACTTCGGCGTGCCGCTGAACACCAGCCCGTGGCTGCTCGAGATCCCCGATTCGGTGGTGCCGCCGGTGGCGTTGTTGGTTTCGGCGGGTGGTGCCTCCACCATCAGGTCGCTGATGCCCAGGTACCGGCCCAGATGCATCGAATCGATGATGATGCGACTCTCCAGCCTGCCGACTGGGAGCTTGGCATCGGGCCTGATCAGCCACGATGCATAGGTCAGGTCGATCGAGTACATCGTCGCTTCCAGCGTGGCCTTGCCGACCACCGCGTGATCGACGGCGTTGGCCTTGATTTCCAATTCGTTGTAGTGGCCGCGCAGTGCCTGCGGAATGAACGGGAATGCCAGGATGGCGACGAACGGGTCCGATCCCATATGTGCCGCTTTGCGTACATTGGACGACAACCGGTATTCGGCGTAGATGCTGGTTCCGTAATCGACGCCGATTGCGCCGATGGCAACCACGGCCACCGCGATCGCCCCTGCGACCACACCGATCAGCACCCTGGGCATCCGCATATTGTGGCGCAAATCTGTGCGACCGGTCCGTCGCGGACGCCTGGTGGCGGGGCTCACACTGTCCCGACTGATGCCGCCTAAGGCCTGGTGGCACGTTATCGTTAGATGTCCCGGTAACAAACGCCACACGGTGTTATCAATTTGGGGAATGGGATTCCCCCGAGGCTGGAGGGGGTCGTTGGAGCTACTACTGCTGACCTCGGAGCTGCATCCCGACCCGGTCTTGCCATCGTTGTCGCTGCTTCCGCACACGGTTCGGACGGCGCCAGCGGAGCCATCTTCGTTGCTGGAGGCCGGAACGGCGGATGCCGTGCTCGTTGACGCGCGCCACGATCTGTCGTCCGCACGCGGTCTGTGCCGCCTTTTGAGCACTGCGGGGCGCTCGGTCCCGGTCTTGGCGGTGGTGAGCGAAGGCGGGCTGGTGGCGGTCAGCGCTGACTGGGGCCTGGACGAGATCCTGTTGCCCAGTACCGGGCCCGCCGAGATCGACGCCAGGCTGCGGCTGGTCGTCGGTCGCCGCGGCGGGCTGGCCGACCAGGAGAGCGCGGGCAAGGTCAGCCTGGGCGAGCTGGTTATCGACGAAGGCACCTACACCGCGCGGTTGCGGGGCCGTCCGCTCGATCTCACGTACAAGGAGTTCGAGCTGCTGAAATACCTGGCGCAGCATGCCGGTCGGGTGTTCACCCGCGCGCAGTTGCTGCACGAGGTGTGGGGCTATGACTTCTTTGGCGGCACCCGGACCGTAGATGTGCACGTGCGCCGACTGCGGGCCAAACTCGGCCCCGAGCACGAAGCGTTGATCGGCACGGTGCGCAACGTGGGCTACAAGGCGGTCCGGCCGGCGCGCGGCCGAGCGCCGATTTCCGACCCCAACGATGATCAAGCTGATCAGGCTGACCAATTCGGCGAAGCCGCCGAGCCCGGCTCAGACGGCCACGACGATGTTCGGGATCCGCTGGTCGACCCGTTGCGCAGTCAGTGACGCTGCCGGTCTGGCGCTCCGCGCTGACCACCGAAGAGCAGCGGCAGGTGCGTGAACTCGCTGCTGAGGCAACCGAATTCGACGGGGTAGCCCCCGTCGGCGAGCAGGTGCTGCGCGAACTCGGCCACGAACGCACCGAGCACTTACTAGTCGCCCATCCGGGACGCGACGACGGAATCGCCGGCTACCTTCATCTCAGCTCGCCGCGTGACACGGATGCCGCGATGGCCGAGTTCGTGGTGCACCCGCGGGCCCGCCGCGGCGGGATCGGCGCCGCGATGGGGCGCGCCGCACTGGCCAAGACCGCGGGGCATAACCGGTTCTGGGCGCACGGCACGCTACCGCCGGCCCAGGCGACCGCGTCCGCGCTGGGTCTGGTCCCGGTTCGCGAACTGGTCCAGATGCGGCGCTCGCTGCGCAATGTCCCCGAACCGCAGATTCCCGCTCGCGTGCGGATCCGTACCTACGCCGGGACCACCGATGACGCGGAGTTGCTGCGGGTCAATAACGCGGCATTCGCCTACCACCCGGAACAGGGCGGGTGGACCTCGACCCAGCTGGAGGAGCGACGCAGCGAACCGTGGTTCGACCCCGCGGGGTTGTTCCTGGCGTTCGGCACATTCGACGCTGCTTCAAGCGGTCAAGAGGACCGGCTGCTGGGCTTCCACTGGACCAAGGTGCATTCCGACCAGGCGGGCCTGGGTGAGGTTTATGTCGTGGGCGTCGACCCGTCGGCGCAGGGCCGGGGCTTGGGGCAGGTGTTGACGGCGGTCGGGATCGCGTCGCTGGCAGAGCGGCTGGCCGGTCCGAATGTCCCCGGCGAACCCACCGTGATGCTCTACGTGGAATCGGACAATGTTGCCGCGGTGCGGACCTATGAGCGTCTCGGCTTCACCACCTACAGCGTCGACACCGCCTACGCGGCGACCCGCACTGGGAGCTGACCGACGGCGCGGACCCATCCGCGGCCTGCTGTTCACACCATGTTCACCGGATGGGCGTGCTCCTGACCGCCGCCGGAGCATACTTGCCGGGTGAGCTGGCGACCTTCTTTCGGGACGTCGTACGGGCGGGGCCAGCGGTGCAGATACGTGTCGAGAATGCGCTGAGAAAGTGACATAGGTGAGGCGCGGGGTGGGCAGGACGTCGGCCGCAGTGGTGGCGTTGATCATTACTTTCGTGGCTTCTGACGGCGTGCTGACTGCCTGCGGCAGCGACGACAACCGCGCCGCTTCGACGGCGGTCGTCTCGGGTGTTTCCGCCGGCGCCGTACCCTGCGGCGGCAAAAAAGCACTGACGGCCGAGGGGTCGACCGCTCAAGAGAACGCGATCGCATTGTTCAACCACTTGTGGGGACAGTCGTGCCCTGGCAAAAACGTGTCGTACAACCCCACCGGATCAGGTGCCGGCCGCGCGCAATTCGTTGCCGGCCACGTCGACTTCGCCGGATCGGACTCGCCTCTGACTTCGGACCAGATCGCGCCGGCCGCCAAACGCTGTAACGGAAACCCGGCGTGGGACCTGCCGCTGGTGTTCGGACCCATCGCATTCGTCTACAACCTGCCGGGCGTCCAGACCCTGGTCGTCAACAGTGACGTGCTGGCCAAGATCTTCAGTGGCGTGATCACGACGTGGAGTAATCCGATACTCACTGCACTCAATCCGGGCGTTGCCCTGCCCGACACACGGGTAACGGCGATCTACCGAACGGATTCTTCGGGAACCACTGACAACCTGCAGCGATATTTGACGGCCGACGCACCACAGAGTTGGACCACGGGGATCGGCACCGAGTTTCAAGGCGGCTTCGGCGAAGGTGTGCTGAAGTCAGCCGGTGTGGTTCAGGCGGTGCACGCCACGTCGGGCGCTATCGGATATGTCGAGAAGGGCTTCGCGGACCAGGCCCGTCTGCCATTCGCTCAGATCGACACCGGCAGCGGCGGAGTGCCGCTCAACGAGGACACGGCGCGCAACGCCGTCAACCTGGCCCATTTCGTGGCCGGCGGCAACGATCTCGTGCTGGACCTGAACGCGATCTATGGCTCCCAGGACCCGAGTGTTTACCCGTTGGTGATGGCCACCTACGAGCTTGTCTGCTCGGCGGGCTATGACCAGGACACGGTCGCGGCGATCAAGTCTTTCCTCAGCGTGGCCACGAATAACGGTCAGACCGATGTCTCGTCGGCCGGCGACGTACCGCTGCCCGATAAAGTCAAGGGGCGATTGGTGAGCGCGATCAACGCAATGCGGTAACCGTTGACCCAGCGCGAACAGTGACGGGATCCCAGTGACAACGCCAAACCCAAGCGACGCGGGTTCGGGCGCGGTCGTCGCTGCGCCCTTTCCCGAGCCGCCGATCGTGCCGTTGAACCCGTGGGGGAATGCCCGGCCGCGGCTGGGGGACCGCGTATTTCGCAGGCTGTCGGAGGGCTCCGGTGTCCTGATGGTGGTGCTGGTCGCCGCGATCGGTGTGTTCTTGCTGTGGCGGGCGGTACCGGCCTTGCAGCGCAATCAAGTGAATTTTTTCACTTACGGCGGCAAATGGGTCACCACGAACACCTCGGCTATGCGATTCGGGATCCTCAATCTGCTGCAGGTGACCGCGTTGGTGTCGGTGTTTGCATTGATTCTCGCGATGCCGATCGCTCTTGGTGTGGCCATCTTCGTCACGCACTACGCGCCGCGGCGTGTTGGCGGAGTGCTGGCGTACATGGTTGATCTGCTCGCCGCGGTTCCCTCGATCATCTACGGCGTGTGGGGTCTGTATGTGCTCGCACCGCAGCTGCGGCCCGTCGCAACCTGGCTCAACCACACCATGGGGTGGTGCTTTCTGTTCGCCAGTGGCAACGCGTCGGTGGCAGGCGGCGGCACCATCTTCACCGGCGGGATCGTGTTGGCGGTGATGATCCTACCGATCATCACCGCCGTTACTCGCGAAGTCTTTGTGCAGACCCCGCAGGACCAGATCGAGGCTGCGCTGGCGCTGGGCGCCACCCGATGGGAAGTCGTCAAGACGACCGTGCTGCCATTCGGGCGATCCGGATACCTCAGCGGCGCGATGCTGGGTCTGGGCCGCGCCCTGGGGGAGACAGTGGCGCTGCTGGTCATCCTGCGCGGCACCCAGACGGCGTTCGGCTGGTCGCTGTTCGACGGCGGCTCGACGTTCGCGACCCAAATCGCAGGCACAGCATCGGAATTCAACGACAAATACAAGGCCGGCGCCTACATCGCCGCGGGACTGGTGCTTTTTCTGTTCACCTTTGTGGTCGATTCGGTGGCGCGCGCTGCGGTCGCCGGAACCGGAGCCCGACGGGGCGCCCGATGACCTCGATCCTGGACCGCCCCCTCAAGCCACGGACGTTCTCGGGACCCGGCCCGCGTCGTCGAATAGCGAACGGCGCCGCGACGGTGTTGGTGACGTCGTCGACGGTGATCGCCTTGGCGCCTCTGGTTTTGGTGCTGTACACGGTGATCGCCAAGGGGTTCCGGGCGATCCTGTCCAGCGCGTGGTGGACGCATTCGCAAGCGGGTATGACGGCATTCGTGGCCGGCGGCGGCGCGTACCACGCGGTCGTCGGAACCTTGCTGCAGGGAGCGGTATGCGCCGCGATCTCCGTCCCGATCGGTCTCATGGTCGCGGTCTACTTGATCGAATACGGTGGCGGCACTCCGCTCGGCAGGCTAATCAGCTTCGTGGTGGATATCCTTACCGGTGTGCCCTCGATCGTCGCGGCGTTGTTCATCTACGCGCTGTGGGTCGCGACCCTGGGGCTGCCCCGCTCCCAGTTTGCGGTGTCGCTGGCGCTGGTGCTGTTGATGCTGCCGGTGATCGTGCGCGCGACCGAGGAGATGCTGCGGATTGTTCCGACAGACCTGCGCGAGGCCAGTTACGCGCTGGGCATTCCGAAGTGGAAAACCATTGCCCGAGTGGTGATGCCGACGGGGTTGGCGGGCATCATCACCGGCATCATGCTGGCGTTGGCCAGGGTGATGGGCGAGACGGCCCCGCTGCTGATCCTCGTCGGCTATTCGCAGGCAATCAACTTCGACATCTTCAGCGGGTTCATGGGGTCGTTACCCGGCATGATGTATGACCAGACATCGATGGGCGCGGGAGCGAACCCGATTCCCACGGATCGGCTGTGGGGCGCTGCGCTGACACTGATCCTGGTGATCGGGATCATCAATGTCGGGGCCAGGATGGTCGTGAGAATCTTCGCTCCCAAGAAGTCGTAGACAGGAAAGCACGTGGCCAAGCGGTTGGACCTCAAAGGCGTCAACATCTATTACGGGACTTTTAAGGCGGTTTCGGATGTGACGTTGTCGATTCTGCCGCGCAGTGTGACGGCGTTCATCGGCTCGTCGGGCTGCGGCAAGACGACTGTGCTGCGCATCCTGAACCGGATGCATGAGGTCGTCCCCGGCGCGCGGGTGGAGGGCATCGTGTTGCTCGACGACGAAGACATCTATGCCCCCGGCGTCGATCCGGTCGGTGTGCGCCGGGCAGTCGGGATGGTGTTTCAGCGCCCGAACCCGTTCCCCGCCATGTCGATTCGCGACAACGTGGTGGCCGGCCTGAAGTTGCAGGGCGTGCGCAATCGCAAGGTGCTCGATGATACCGCCGAATACTCGCTGCGCGGCGCGAACCTGTGGGATGAGGTCAAGGATCGCTTAGACAAGCCCGGTGGCGGATTGTCCGGCGGGCAGCAGCAGCGGTTGTGCATCGCGCGCGCTATCGCCGTACAACCCGATGTGTTGCTCATGGACGAGCCGTGCTCGTCTCTGGACCCGATCTCGACGATGGCCATCGAAGACCTGATCGGTGAATTGAAGCAGGATTACACCATCGTCATCGTCACCCACAACATGCAGCAGGCCGCGCGGGTCAGCGATCAGACTGCGTTCTTCAACCTGGAAGCCGTCGGGAAACCCGGACGGTTGGTGGAGATCGACGACACGGAGAAGATCTTTTCCAACCCGACCCAGAAAGCAACCGAGGACTACATCTCCGGGCGCTTCGGCTAAATCGGCTACCGCGCGGGTGGCGTCGCCTCGTCCTCGGGAAACTTGCCGGTTGCCTGGAAGATGACCCGCCGTGCCACTTCGACGGCGTGGTCGGCGAAGCGTTCGTAGAACCGGCCGAGCAACGTCACGTCGACGGCGGCCGCCACGCCATGCTTCCACTCGCGGTCCATCAGCACCGAGAACAAGTGCCGGTGCAGATCGTCCATCGCGTCGTCTTCCTCGCGGATCCGGGCGGCTTTCTCCGGATCGCGGGACAACACCACCTCTTGCGCGCTGTTACCCAATTCGACTGCGACTCTACCCATTTCGGAAAAATACCCGTTGACCTCTTCGGGCAGCACATGTTGGGGATGGCGGCGGCGGGCGATCTTGGCGACATGCAGGGCCAGCGCGCCCATCCGATCGATGTCAGCCACCATCTGGATGGCGCTCACGATGGCCCTGAGGTCGCCGGCGACCGGCGCTTGTAAGGCCAGCAAGACGAAAGCGCTCTCCTCGGCGCGCGCGCTGCGGGTCGCGATCTGTTCGTGATCGGAGATCACCTGCTCTGCCAGGACCAGATCGGCCTGCAACAAAGCTTGGGTTGCCCGCTCCATGGCCATACCCGCCAGCCCGCACATTTCGCCGAGCTGCTCCGATAATTCCGAGAGTTGCTCATGGTATGCGGTTCGCATGTGATCCAGCCTACGTTCTCGCCGCCGGAAAAGTCGGCCCGAGCGACGCCTGAACGGGGTTACTCGCAGCTGGTGTCGGCAGCATTGGTGACCGTCAAGTCCTCGGGCAGCTTGGTCGCCGGAGTGTTGGCGTTGCGGTCGATCTGCACACTGATCGACGAGCCGCTGGGCGGCGGAGCGGTCACCGAGCTGAAATCCGGGCCGAGCACCACTTGAACTACTTGACCAATGCCGTTGACCCGCGCGACCTTTGCGTTGGCGAACGCCGACACCACCGTAGCGGCCGCCTGCTCGTTGCCGGGCGAGAAGAACACCGTGGTCGCGTTCAGCGAATTCGGGTAGTCGTCCGGCGTCATCACGTTGAAGCCGTTGTGCTTGAGCTGGCTGGTTGCGGTGGCCGCCAGGCCGGTTTGGCCGGTCGCGTTGGAGACCTGCACCGTGACATCCTCCGGCGAGGTCGTCGTCACCTGCTCGCGCCGAGTATCGGAGGTTGCGCCCGGCGCTTTCTTGGTGGTGGACGGCGGGCCAGAGGGGCTAGAGGGCGTGGCCGTCGGCCCCGAGGCTGAGGAGGTCCCTAAACTCTGCGCGTTGTGATCGTTTTCGAGCGGCAGCGGATCGTCATTGATGATCGCGGCGAAAAGCGCCTTCATGTCGGCGGTGCGCGGCGGCTCGTCGCCGTTCTGGTCTGTCACGCCGGTCGGCACAGTAACGAACGTGATGTGCCCGGCTGCCATACCTTGCAGGGATTGGCCAAGCTGGACCAGGTCTTTGGTCTTGACATTGTCGACGTAGCTGTTGCCGATGAACATGTTCACGACATTGTTGAGCTTGTTCAGGTTGAGCAAGGTGTCCTCAGAGATCAGCGAGCGCAGCAGCGAGGACAGGAACAATTGCTGGCGTTTGATCCGGCCGTAGTCACCGTTGTTCTCGGTGGTGACCTGGCGGGCCCGCACGTAGCTCAACGCCGTTGTCCCGTTGATCACCTGGCGTCCCGAATGTTCGAGCACCGTGCCCAATTCGTAGTCCTGCAGTGGGGTGGTGCTGCACACCTCGACGCCGCCGAGCGCCTCGACCATCCGCGCGAAGCCGACGAAGTCGATGGCAATGAAACGGTTGATGCTCAAACCGGACAGCTTCTGGATTTCCTTCACCAGGCATTTCGGACCGCCGAAGGAGAACGTCGAATTCAATTTGGTCTCGGTGTAGACCATCCGGGGGCCATACTTTCCGGTCTTCTTGTCGTAGAGGGGTCCGTACTTCCCGGTTTCAGGGTCCCAGGCCTCGCATCGCATCGGGGTGATCGCCAGGTCGCGGGGGAACGACACCACCACCACGCGTTTGCGGTTCGCCGGAATGTTGACCAGCATCACGGTGTCCGATCGTGTGCCGTCGGCGTCCTGGGTGTCGCCGGCACCCATGTTGGCATTGGCCCCGGCGCGCGAGTCCATACCGACTAGCAGGAAGTCCTCATCGCCGTACTGGCCATTGGGATCGACGATGTCGCGCGACTGCGGGTCGAGCGCGCTGACGGTGTTCAGGCGGTTGTTCTTCGAGGTGCTCCATTGCCAAGCGCCGCCGGTGAGGGTCAGCGCCAGCACGGCGAACAGTGCCGCCAGCGAGCGCGCGGCCAGCAACATCGGCCGACGGCCGCGTTTGGCTTTGGGCGCCGCGTTCTCGTCAGCGTTGTCGTCGGGGTAGTTGGCGGAGCCGAGGTCGGGAAGCTCCGAGACGAGCTCAAGCGAGTACGCCGGGGTGTCGATGACCTGCGTGTCTTGCAGGTCGATGGGCATGTCCGACGCAACGTCGTGAGATTTGACATCCGCGGCCGCCTCATCGGGCTCGTCGGCCTCATCGGCCACGCGGTGATGGCTGGGCCGGTCGGCGGGCGGGGCGCCGATTTTGGCGATCAGGTCGGCGACACTGAGCGCGCCGTCGGCGTGACTTCCGCCCTTTTCGGTATCACCTCCCCGATCCTCGACGGGCGGCTCGGCCTGCCAGCGGTGGGCGTCGTCGGGCGAAGGTGCAGAAAATCGCTCCCACGGAGCAGACGCGCACCAACGATCAAGAGTGGCGTCGTGCTCGCCGTCACTCATGTCTCAGCGGCCTCCGAAACTCTCAAGCGGAAGTCAGTGTTGTCCGTGTCCGCGCCGCGCTACCGATGGGTCGCGCCGTACTTGTAGCCCTCGTGCGGCGGGATAAATCGATCCGCCACCGACGCCATCCAGCAGGCCCATATCGTACTGAGTTCTTGACGTATTCGCGATTTCGAGAGCGTTTCGGTTCAGCCACCCGAGTGCATCACGTCGGCTCCGGCCGGCACCGTGCAATCGTCCGGGTCGGCCAGCCAGCCCTCGGGCAAGGCCACGCGGGCAGGTGAACCCTGCCGGCCTCGCGGGCCGGTCGCGGCGTCCGGGAACGGGACAGCGCCGTCGAGTTGGTTCAGCAGCCCGTCGAGCTCGTCCAGCGTCTTGACCAGCGCCAGCGCTCGCCGCAACTCGGATCCCGCCGGGAAGCCGTGCAGGTACCAGCCGATGTGCTTACGGATGTCGCGCATGCCCTTGTCTTCCCCGGAGTGCGCGGCGAGTAGCGCGCCGTGCCGGCGGACGATGTCGGCGACTTCGCCGAGGGTGGGCGGGGTGGGTGGCGGGCTGCCGGTGAACGCGGCCGACAGCTCCGCGAACAGCCACGGCCGGCCCAGGCAGCCCCGGCCGATGACGACGCCGTCGCACCCGGTGGTGGCCATCATGGCCAGCGCGTCGTTGGGGTCGTAGATGTCCCCGTTGCCGAGTACCGGGATGGTGCGAACGTGCTGCTTGAGCTGGGCGATCTGTTCCCAATCGGCGCTCCCGGAATAGCGCTGCGCGGCCGTCCGGGCGTGCAGCGCGACCGCGGCGGCGCCCTCGGACTCGGCGATGCGCCCGGCGTCCAGATGGGTGTGGTGGTCGTCGTCGATGCCGATGCGGAACTTGACGGTGACCGGTATTCCGGTGCCTTCGGTCGCGCGCACCGCCGCGGCCACGATCTGGCCGAATAAACGCCGCTTGTACGGCAGCGCCGCTCCGCCGCCCCGTTTGGTGACCTTGGGCACCGGACAGCCGAAATTCATGTCGATGTGGTCGGCCAAGCCTTCGTCCGCGATCATCCTGGCGGCCGCGTAGGTGGTGGCGGGGTCGACGGTGTAAAGCTGCAGCGAGCGCGGCGACTCGTCCGGCGCGAACGTCGTCATGTGCATGGTGACAGGATGCCGCTCGACGAGTGCCCGTGCGGTCACCATCTCACAGACATACAGACCGCTGATCGTGCCGACCTGCGACTGTTCCAGTTCACGACACAGCGACCGGAATGCGACGTTCGTCACACCCGCCATCGGGGCCAGCACAACCGGGCTGGCCAGCGTGATCGGACCGATGCGCAAGGCAGGCTACCGGCGGCTCATCACCAGCTTGCCCGCGGTTTGATGCAGCTCGTATGCGGTGACCTTCTTGCCTGTGCGGGCTTCCCGCTCGAGTTGGCGGTGCTTGGACACCTCGAACTTCTCGCAGGACATCTCGAGTTCCTTGACCAGCAGCGCAAGATCATCGCGCAACTCGGCTGCCTCACCGGTGAAGTCCTCGCGCTCGAAGATGCGCCATTTCTTCAGCACGGGCATGACGACCTCGTCGAGGTGGATGCGCGGGTCGTAGACGCCTCCTACTGCGATGATCACGGCTTTGCGCCGGAACTCGGGTACCTGGAAGCCGGGCATCTGGAAGTTCCGCAGGATCATGTGCAGCGACTTCATCGCATGATTGGGAGCGAGGTCGAACGCGGCTTCGCTGACGTCGCGGTAGAAGATCATGTGCAGGTTCTCGTCGGCCGAGATCTTGGCCATCAGCTGCTCAGCGACGGGGTCATTGCAGGCCTTGCCGGTGTTGCGGTGCGAAATCCTGGTGGCCAGTTCCTGGAAACTGACGTAGAGGACGGAGTGGGTGAGGCTCTCGGCGAATAAGTCGCCTTGGCGGTTCTGACCCGGGCTGAAGCCCCGGTTGACCACTTCGATGCGAAGTTTCTCCAGCTCGGCGGGATCGACGGAACGTGTCACGACCAGGTAGTCGCGCAGCGCGATGCCGTGCCGATTCTCCTCGGCGGTCCAGCGGTTGACCCACTGGCCCCAGGCGCCGTCCATGCCCATGTTCATCGCGATCTCGCGGTGATACGACGGCAGGTTGTCTTCGGTGACCAGGTTCTGCACCATCGCTATCTGGGCGACGTCGGACAGCTTGCTCTGCTCTGGATCCCAGTCCTGGCCGCCGAGCGCATAGAAGTTCTTTCCGTCTGACCACGGGATGTAGTCGTGCGGGTTCCAGGGCTTGTGCATGCTGAGGTGTCGATTGAGGTACTTCTCGACGAGCGGTTCAAGCTCATGCAGCAGCTGTAGGTCGGTCAGCTGGGCTGACATGATCCCTCCAGTTATCTGTGTCTTTGGGTTGCAGTCAATATATCTGTGTACTCAAGTAGCATCAAGTTCCTCCCCGGCGTGGCACGCCGCAACCTCGCTCAATCGCGGGGCAGTGGCGGCAGGCTGGGGACATAAGTGGCGGCAGTGCTCATCAGCATCTCGACGCAATAGTCGATGAATTGTTCGCGCGTGGCGCCCAGCCGTCCGTTCAGGTACGCGGTGAACAGGCTCGTCAGGCCACCGATCAGGCTGGTGGCGACCATTTTCTGCAGCACCGGATCGCTGATCCGGGACAGCTTGCGTTGCAGCAGCTCGATGAAATTGGGCATCCACTCCGCGCCGGACCGGGTCAGCACCGGTTCGACCGCCGGTGCCAGTAGCAGCACGCGCCCGCGGACCGGATCGTCGACCATCAGCTCGACGAATTGTTCGACGGCTTCCCGGGGCGTTTTTGCCGACACCAGGGTCGCCATTGCTCTGGTGCACACGTCGTCGTAAACCGCGCGCACGAATTCGTCACGGTCGGAGAAGCTTTCGTAGAAGTAGCGCTCGGTCAGCGCGGCCTTACGGCATACCGCTCGAACGGTCAGCGCTGGGCCGCCGTCCTCGCCAAGCAACTGCACACCGGCGGCAATGAGGTTTTCTCGTCGGAGTGCGAGGCGACTCTCGAGTGGGACGCCGGACCAACGGCTCCGTCGTTGACCGGACGGCACTTCGCTCCCTAGACTTCAAAGTGACAACGCATGTAGTCAGAATCACGGAACTTTGTAGGAAATTGACCAGTGACTCAACATACGTCGCCACCATGCCCACTGACCAGCACCAAAGCCGATAGCGACGCGGTCCAACAGGGAGCGTCCGGTGTGGCCGGCGGTTGCCCGGTCTCCCCGCTGGGCTATGACGCACCGCCGGCCCCGCTCGGCCCAGATTCCCTGACATGGCGATACTTCGGTGATTGGCGCGGCATGCTGCAGGGCCCCTGGGCGGGATCCATGCAGAACATGCACCCGCAGCTGGGCGCGGCGGTCGAAGAGCACTCGACGTTCTTCCGTGAACGCTGGCCGCGGCTGATGCGGTCGTTGTACCCGATCGGCGGGGTTGTTTTCGACGGCGACCGTGCCCCGCTCACCGGCGCAGAGGTACGCGACTACCACACGACCATCAAGGGCACCGACGCACAAGGCCGCCGCTACCACGCGCTGAATCCCGATGTCTTCTACTGGGCACACGCCACCTTTTTCGTCGGGACCATCCATGTCGCCGAGCGGTTCTGCGGCGGCGTGACCGAAGCGCAGAAGCGCCAGCTGTTCGACGAACACGTCGAGTGGTATCGCATGTACGGCATGAGCATGCGACCGGTGCCGGCGTCCTGGGAGGAATTTCAGGAGTACTGGGATCACATGTGCCGCAACGTGTTGGAGAGCAACTTCGCGGCACGTGCCGTGCTCGATCTGACCGAACTGCCCAGACCCCCGTTCGCCCAACGGGTTCCGGATTGGATATGGGCTGCGCAGCGCAAATTGTTGGCCCCGTTCTTCGTGTGGCTGACCGTCGGTCTCTACGATCCGCCGGTGCGCGAGCTGATGGGTTACCGGTGGTCGCGACGCGACGAATGGCTGCACCGGCGCTTCGGCAAGATCGTGCGGCTGATCTTCGCCTTCGTTCCGCGCCGGTACCAGAAGCACCCGCGGGCGCGCGCCGGCTGGGATCGTGCCGTCGGGCGGATCCCGGCCGACGCCCCGTTAGTGCAGACGCCCGCGCGCAATCTGCCGCCGCTGGACGAGCGCGACAACCCGATGCACTACTGCCCCAAGGTCTGACGGGGAGCGGCCCTGGCGCTCGGCATTTACGCGTGGCTGTGGCTGTGCGCCTCTTCCAGGCCCGCCTGGTGCACGTGCTGATGAGTGTGCTCAGTCCCGTCGGCGTGGGCGTGGGGGTGCTCGTGGGTGACGTGGTCGTGCGCATGCGTGGTGTGTGCGTGCGTGTGAGCCGCTTGGCCGTGCTGGTGCTCGTGCGCGTGCGGCGCGTCGTGGGTGTGCTGATCGGACATGATTGTCAACTTTCTCTGCGAAATATGTCGTTTCTCTTGTGGATTCAGTTCGCCTGGGGTGCAGGCGCCGAATCGGCTGCGGCCTTCAGGGCCTTCAGCCCGCCGTCGGGCCGGTGATGACGGGGAACCCCGGGACCGGCGTGCTCGGCGTTGAAGACGGCATCGATGACGAGCTGGCGCACGTGCTCGTTTTCCAGGCTGTAGAAGATGGTGGTCCCGTCCCGGCGGGTGCGCACCAGACGCGCCATCCGCAGCTTGGCCAGGTGCTGAGAGACCGACGGTGCGGGCTTGCCCACGTGCTCGGCGAGTTCGTTGACCGACATCTCGCGATGCGTCAGCGACCAGAGCACCTGCACGCGGGTGGCGTCGGCCAGCATCCGGAAAACCTCGACCACCAGACCGGCCTGATCATCGGGCAACCGCCCTTCACTATTACCTGCATGCATACGCAGATAATAGCCGAAGCGCCGACGGCGCTGTCAACAGTGAGGTGTAGTCCCGAGCTGGAAGGTCGCCGCTGTGGTATTAACTAGACAGTCTATATTTATCCGGTGGTTTCGGGATGGGGAAGAACCATGGCGCGCTCCGATAGTGATCGCTGGGATCTCGCGACGAGCGTCGGGGCGACGGCGACCATGGTCGCCGCCCAGCGGGCGCTTGCTTCCGACGCAAAGTTCATCGACGACCCCTACGCCGCGCCGTTGGTGCGTGCCGTCGGAATAGATGTCTATGTTCGTCTGGTCAACGGCGAGATTCCCGTCGGCGGGGATTCCGAATTCGATCCAGACCGAATGGCCCAGGGGATGGCCTGCCGCACTCGGTTTTACGACAACTTCTTCCTCGATGCGGCACGGAGCGGCATTGGCCAGGTGGTGATCGTCGCGTCGGGTCTCGATGCGCGCGCCTACCGTCTGCCGTGGCCGGCGGGCACCGTGGTCTACGAAGTCGACATGCCCGAGGTGATCGAGTTCAAGACCCTGACCCTGGGTGATCTTGGCGCTGAGCCGACGGCCGAGCGGCGCACCGTCGCGGTCGACTTGCGCGACGACTGGGCCACGGCGTTGCAGGCCACCGGATTCGACCCGAAGGCTCCGGCCGCCTGGAGTGCCGAAGGATTGCTGGTCTACCTGCCCGACGAAGCTCAGGATGCGCTGTTCGACAACATCACCGCTTTGAGTGCGCCCGGCAGTCGGCTGGCCTTTGAATTCGTGCCCGACACTGCGGTTTTCGCCGACCCGCGATGGCGCGCACACCATGACCGGATGAGCGAACTCGGATTCGAAGTCGATTTCAATGATCTGGTCTATCACGGCCAGCGCGGTCACATCATCGACTACCTGAAGCAGCGTGCCTGGCAAGTCTCGCCCTACACGGTCGCAGAGCTGCACGCGGCAAACGGCTTCACCTATCCCGACGACGACGTAGCAAAGGCCTTCGCCGACGTGACCTACAGCAGCGCGGTGCTCGCGCGATAAGCCGTCCTAGTGGCTCCGATTGGCTCCTATTGGCGGAGCAAGTCGTCCTTCATGCGGCCGGTGAGCATTTCCTGAAAGACGGAACGGGCCGGATCGTATAAGGCTTGATACGTCGAGAGCAGTTCGTCCCGGCGGTATTCAGGAATGGAGCCGCTGGGCGTCCAGAAGCTGTCGATATCCATCAGGAAGTATGGGCCGGCTTGGACCGGGGTGACGCGGCGCAGGTGGTAATTCGCATCAAGCGCCTGACCGAAACCCGGACCATAGCGAACGACGAGCGACTTACCCGGTTGTGGCTCGCGGTAGACGGCGGCACCCTGCCACTCGGTGAGGAACAGACCGGCGGGAGCGAGACGCTCCGGCCCGAGCAGCGGCTCCGCGATCCAGTTGCTCCACTCGACACGGCCGTCGACCCCCACGGGAACCCGGATCTCGAGGACATAGCGCAGGCCGATGCGCTCCACTCCGACCAGGGACGAGACCTGTGCGCGGGCGTCCACGACGTGCATCGCAATGTCGCGCAAGGCCTCGAAGGTGGTGTAGTTGGTGGTCTCGATGACGACCGCTTGACTCTTGATCGAGGCGGCCAACGTGTTGTCGCGGTTGACGAAGCGGACGAAGCGCTCCGCGGTTGGCGTTGGGGCGGCACCGGGGGCGACCATTCCCCAACTCATGTCCTGGGCCTGCCGTTCGATCGGCAAGCTGTCAGCGAGCAGGTGTTTCAGCTCTCGGTTGGTCGACTCGGTCAGGGAATCCGTTGCAGGGTGACGGATTTCCATCGTGACCAAAGCGACGGGCGCGGCGACGGATGGAGCCACGGGCGCGGCAGCGGGCGGGGTGGGGTAGACGTCGTCCTCATTCATCTCGGGAAGCATAGCCATGCCGATGGACACCGAAACGGGCCGCCACGATCAAGCCACGCCGAGCTATGTCGTCCGGCGAGCGTGTTAAGAATCAGCCGAAGTAACTGTCACGCACCAGACGACACGCTGTCAGGCGTAACCCGAAGCCGACAGTCGAGCATCGGCCGAGGTCATACTCGGTTTTCAGTGCCCCCAGCAGGGCTCGAACCTGCGACCTGCGGATTAAAAGTCCGTAGCTCTACCAACTGAGCTATAGGGGCCGTGGAGATTCAGAATACTGTGTTGGAAACGACGCTCGTTTGAGGATTAGGCTTGGCGTGACCTAAGCTGACGTGGCTCCCAATGACCACGTTGCGAGTACCCCGGAGAGATTCGGTTCTGGCCCCCTTCGTCTAGCGGCCTAGGACGCCGCCCTTTCAAGGCGGTAGCGCGGGTTCGAATCCCGTAGGGGGTACTGCGACGCGGCGACGCGGAGCAGCAGAGCAAGGCCCTGTGGCGCAGTCGGTTAGCGCGCCGCCCTGTCACGGCGGAGGTCGCGGGTTCGAGTCCCGTCAGGGTCGCCAATACGGCGAGGCACACGCTGCCTTCCGGCCAGGTAGCTCAGTCGGTACGAGCGTCCGCCTGAAAAGCGGAAGGTCGGCGGTTCGATCCCGCCCCTGGCCACCACCATCAGTGCAGGTAATGGGCTCAGATCCACCACTCGACATAACCCGTGACCGGACCTTCGGCCCTTTCGTGCGGCCAATACGGCCAAGTCGCGGATTGGCCGCACGGCGGAAGATCGCTCGCCACGTCACGCCCAAGAACTTCCTCAGGCCGCTTTTCAAACGAGCACTTGTCAGGCGACGACTACTCGGGATCGCTCGCCAACCACATCGCAAAAGGCGAAAACGCGGTCGTGCGGCCATTGCCCAGAGGTAAGTCTCGCCGCCGACGACTCTGGCCGGCGGGCCAGCGACCGCCAGCGCCGGACCCTCAATGTAGCCAATCCATCACCGTCACTGCACACACTTACGCCGACCTCTTTGACGACGAGCTGGACCATATCGCAATGGCGCTCGACACTCTCTGAGCGACTTCTAGCAAGGCGTGGCCCATCGCTTTCCGGAGCAGGGCGTAACACGGTTCGCTTGTTACCGTTTATTCACCGCCAATGCCTGAGAAATGACCGGAATCAGCCTCGCCGCATAGGACATGTCGAGCGGTGAAACTACTTGGCCCACAAGGAAAGAAGGGCAATTATAGGCGTTGTCGAGATTCGGCTATCGGTAATCCGTTGGTCGCGGGTTCGAGCCCCGCCCGCCCCACACATAACATGTATGACCTCGGCTGATGGCCGACATTTCACTTTCGGGTGATGCCTGAAAGTGTTTCGGCTGATCCTTGACACTCCCTAGATCAGGGAGTTGAGCCACCGCCCCATCCGACGGCCGCCTGACTACGAATCAACCCGTAGCACCCCTGTCTGTAGCCTGTCCGCACTTCGAACCGCTAAGGACCTCATCAGTGCCCGCCGCAACAGCCGTCCATTTCTTCCTCGAACTGGCCGTCATCCTGGCAACTTGCCGTTTCGTCGGGCTGGTGTCGCAACGCTTAGGACAACCGCAAGTCGTCGGCGAAATGCTTGCCGGAGTGCTTCTGGGTCCCTCACTGCTAGGCCGGATAGCGCCCGGCGTGCAACATCACCTATTCCCGCCGGGACAAGCAAACGTCGTGCTGTACACCACGGCGCAGATCGGCCTGGTGCTTTACATGTTTCTCATCGGGCTCAACTTCGACGTCAACCTCATCAAACATCGGGTCGGCACCGCGGCGGCCGTCTCGGCAGCAGGCATCCTGACGCCGCTCGCTCTGGGAGCGCTTGTCGCTAAGCCCCTCTTGGCAGGTGGAATTTTCTTCGAAAAAGGCGTCACACTCGGCATGGCGATGATGTTCCTGGGCGCGTCGATCGCGACCACCGCTTTCCCCATGCTCGCGCGAATCATTTTCGAACAGAGGCTTTCCGGAACGCCTCTGGGCACGCTCGCCTTGACATGTGGTGCAACCGACGATGCGCTGTCCTGGTGCCTTCTGGCAATAGTGCTCGCTATCCACCGAGGTAAGCCGGCGTTGGCCGTCATAGCGATAGTCGGCGGAGCCCTATATACATTGCTGCTTCTCACGGTCGGGCGGAAGGCATTATATGTCTTGGGCCCATTAGCGGAACGCCGCAAAACGATCACCACGCCCATGCTCAGCACAATCCTTGTTTTGGTCATGATGTGCGCCTGGTTCACGGACACCATTGGGATCTACGCCATATTCGGCGCATTCATGCTCGGTGTTGCCATGCCATCGGGCTTCTTCGCGCAACACCTCACCGCTCAACTTGAGCCGATCGTAACGACGTTTCTCTTGCCTCTTTTCTTCGTCTATTCCGGGCTGAACACGCAAATCGGCTTGGTGAACAGCCTGACATTGTGGGCGGTGACACTGGGAATACTCGTGATATCCATCGCGGGGAAAGGGATAGCGTGCACAATAGCCGCACGGCTGAACAAGGTCCCGCTCCGCGAATCTGTCGCGCTAGGTTCGTTGATGAATGCCCGCGGCTTAATTGAACTCATTCTTCTCAACATCGGGCTTGAAGCTGGCATCATCACTCCTAGGCTGTTCACCATCCTGGTCTTCGTTGCGATCGTCACCACACTGATGGCCACTCCGATATTCGAACTCGTTTATGGGCGACGCCGCGTAGACGAGCCTTCCGCCGTAAGCGAGCAACGAACTACAGATCTTGACGGCTCTTCCGCACTCGGAGCACGGGTACCAATCAAGTGAGGTTGTGCAACGTAGTAAGCGGCGCAGCTCACAGACGATGGACACCGGCATCGCTGCTGTTCTGTCTGACGCTGCTGCGTCTGAACGTCGGTCGTTGGCCGTCACCTCGCACTCGCGGTTCGACCAGCCCCCAACGCCGTCGAGTGCTGCGCAAACGCGCCACAGCGATCAGACGAAGAACGAAGGTAACAGCCGAGTTGGCCAACCACTCACATGGAGTGTTTCTCCGCGCGCCGACTCTGTGGAGATGCGCTTCTCCGCTTGCCAGGCAGCTGATTGCGTGTAAATTCTTAACTATTAAATATCTTAACGGACTGACTCGGGGAGCGGGACACGTGGACTTACGAACGCAGCTGGCGCAACTGAGCCCGGAGGCGCGACATGCTTTGGCGCATAAGATAAAGACTCACCTGTTGGATGCCGACACCGCCGCCGCGGATCACGATGTCACCATCGTCGGAGGTGGCGTGGCGGCTTTCACTCTTGCGCTGGAGATTCGCAGCAAGCGCCCTCGAACGCGCATCCTGATCATTCAGCCAAACCCGCACCCGGTACCCGAGATTACCCACACGGTCGGAGAATCGACAGTCGAGATCTCCGCGCTCTACCTGCGGGATCGCATCGGATTGGGTGACCATTTGCACACCGCACAGATTCGCAAAATGGGTTTGCGAATGTTTTTCTCACACGACGGAAACACCGATATCACCCAGCGGACGGAGCTCGGCAGCTCCGCTTTTATACCTCAGGTAACTTATCAAATCGACCGCGGCAGGTTAGAGAACGAGCTCCACCGACGTTGCCTGTCGAATGGCGTCGAAATCGCCTCAGGCCGCGTCAGATCTGTTGATTTTGGTTTTGGCGGCGATCGTTCACACACCATCTCCTTCCAAAGCGGGGACACAATCACTCAGACGACAGCTCGCTGGGTGGTCGACGCATCGGGACGAAACCGGACGCTTTCTCGACAATTGGACTTGAAGCGCGCCAACGAACACAACTGCAATGCCGTTTGGCTGCGTGTCGCGGCTGAGATCGACATCGGCCAGTGGAGCGACGACCCAAGGTGGCAGTCGCGGATCATCGAGGGCGACCGTGCGCTATCCACCAATCATCTGATGGGCGAGGGTTATTGGGTCTGGCTCATTCGACTCGCGTCCGGAGCGACTAGCGTCGGCATTGTTGCCGACCCAGCTGTTCACGAGTTCGATCGTTTCAACACGCTCGCCAAAGCCCGATCGTGGCTTTGCGAGCACGAACCGCAGTGCGCTGCGGTCCTCGCGAAGCATGAGCACCTGATCAAAGACTTCAGGGTGATGAAAAAGTACAGTCACGGCGCCGCCAAAGTATATGACGGCCGCAACCGGTGGTGTCTGACCGGAGACTCCGGGGTTTTTCTAGACCCCCTGTATTCGTCGGGGCTGGACTTGATCGCGATCGGTAATGGACTCATCACCGACATGATCGCCCGTGAGCTCGATGGCGAAGATGTCGTCGCGCGGTCCGGGATCAGCGATTCGCTATTTCGATCCCTTACCGATATGTGGCTTGCCGTCTATTGCAATCAGTACACGCTGATGGGGTCGCCGCCCGTGATGTCGGCAAAAGTGATTTGGGACATCGCGTTTTACTGGGGTTTTCTGGGACTGCTTTACAGCAACGGTCGGTTCGTCAGTGTCGCGGACGACCCCGAGGTTGTGCCACACCTAGAAGGGCTCATCGACCTCAGTAACCGCATGCAGAAATTCTTCCGAGAATGGGCCGCGATTGAAGGCGCGCAACCCTCGGGCCGCTTCATCGACCTCTACTCGCCACTGAATTTCATGGTGACGCTACACACCGCGATGATTGGAAAGGCCCCCGACTTCACCGCGAGATTCGACGCGAACGCCCGGTTGCTCCGTCAGGTAGCAGGCCAGTTGATCGAAACCGTAGTTGCAGAAAAAAGCAACAGATTTTTCGACGACGATGCCGTGCGGCAGGTGCAGGCGTGGCAACGAGACTCTCTGTTGCGAGAACTCCGATCCGTCTACCGCCACGAGCAAACCCGCAATCCGATCAGCCAAGATTGGATTCTCACCACCACGCCTGAACTCGAATTCCGTTGAAAAAGCAAAGGATTCACGCCAGCTCGCGTCTGGCCGCACCGCGCAACAGTAGTCGGCGCCATCTGCTGCCGCAGGCTGAATCACACGACCTCGTTGTCGGGTCAGCGACGAGGTCGCTTGCGCACGCAGGCCTCAACCTGGCCGCCTCCCGAAGATGGTAAGAGCTCTCACGGGTCGGCGAGCGGGCGATCGTGGTGCGACCTATGGCCGAATGACTTCGCGCGGCTGTGTCAAGCAAAGTGGATCGAAAGGTCCGAATTTGCATCAATCGGTCATGGAACGAATCCCCCTGCGGCGATTCAGCGAGAACTCCTGACAGGTTTAGTAGGGCGAAAGGATGGACATGCTTGCCGAACAAGGCACTCGCAAGCCCCTGGCGATCGTCGGAATTGGGTGTCACTTTCCAGGCCGTGCCCATACTCCGGACAGCTACTGGAGCCTGCTGTGCAGTGGAACCGACGCCACGTGCTCGGTCCCTGATACACGCTGGAACGCCGCGAAATACTACGACCCGAATCCGGCGAAAGTCGGCAAGATGGTGACTCGTCGAGGCGGGTTCCTCAGTGAGATTGATCAATTCGACCCCCAGTTCTTCGGTATATCCCCCCGAGAAGCGAACCTCCTTGATCCGCAGCAGCGCCTTTTGCTGCGGACCACGTGGGAGGCTTTGGAGGACGGCGGTATACCCGCAGATAGCTTGGCCGGTACTGAGGTCGGTGTCTTCGTCGGCGGTTTCACCCTCGACTATCAACTCTTACAGAATCAGGGTCGCACCAGCCGCTACCGCCTGAAGAACCACTCCGCCACCGGAATGATGATGACGATGCTGGCGAACAGGATCTCGTACTCATTCGACTTCCGCGGGCCGAGTATGACAATCGACACGGCGTGCTCAAGCTCTCTCGTCGCGGTACACCTTGCGGCGCTGAGCATCTGGAACGGCGAATGCGGTCTCGCGCTTGCCGGCGGCATCAATATCATGATCGGCCCCAACACAGCTATCGCCGAATCAAAGAGTGGATTCCTCAGTCCGGACGGGCGCTGCAAGGCCTTCGACGAATCCGCGGACGGTTATGCACGCGGAGAAGGTGGCGCGGTCGTCGTCATCAAACCTCTCGAGCAGGCGCTACGCGATGGCGACGAAATCTACGCGCAGATCCTTGGCACAGCGGTCTCACAAGACGGTCACACCGACAGCATCACCGTGCCCAGCGCGGAGGCGCAAGAATCAGCGATCAAAACAGCCCTGCGGCGAGCGGGCGTTCACCCCGACGAAGTCGGATATGTGGAGGCGCACGGCACCGGAACGCCGGTCGGCGACCCCGTCGAGGTCCGGGCCCTCGCCAATGCGCTCGCTTCAGACCGGCCGGCAGCAAACCCGCTGCTGATCGGATCGGTCAAGACCAACATCGGCCACCTCGAGGCCGGCGCAGGTGTGGCCGGACTGATCAAAACAGCGTTGGTGCTCAAATACGGGTATATCCCGGCGACCCTGCATTTCAAAAACCCTAGCGGCCAAATTCCGCTCGGAGACTTGAGTATTGACGTTCCACGAACTGGTCGCCAGTTTCCCGATTGCAAGCGACGCATCGCGGGCGTCAACTCTTTCGGCTTCGGCGGCACCAATGCCCACGTCGTGCTCGCTGAACCCCCCGCCCCGGTCCGCGTCCCGAACCAGTCTCAGCACCTGCCGCTGGCCGTGTTGCCGATCTCGGCGCGCACAGAGGAAGCGGTAGCAGCGACGGCCCACCGGTTGGCCGAGTACGTGAGCGCTCACTCCGACGTCACCTTGCCAGATCTCGGCTATACGCTCAGTCAACGACGCGCTCACCTGAACTATCGCCGCACCATCGTGGCGGACAGCATTGCCGACCTGCGAGACCAGCTTCAAGCCCTCACCGACGGCGGGCAGATCCGGGCGGGCAGCACAGACCCCACAGCGCCCAAATTGGCATTCGTCTGTACCGGCATGGGACCACAGTGGTGGAGGATGTGCCGCGGACTGCTTGACGTCTATCCCGCTTTCACCGAAAGCATTCTGAGCAGCGATCGTGAGCTATCTCGTTACACGAACTGGTCTTTGGTCGACGAACTTCGACTCGATGAAGACCGATCTCGTATGGCGGAAACCCATGTTGCGCAACCCGCTAACTTCGCCATTCAGGTAGCGCTCGCTGAACAGCTCAATCAGTTCGGTATCAGGCCTGACGCAGTGATCGGACACAGCGCCGGTGAAGTGGCCGCCCATTATCTCGCCGGTGTCCTGACCTTCGAACAAGCGATTCGAGTGATTTATCATCGAAGTCGCCTGCAGCAACGCACACGCGGAATGGGCCGCATGCTCGCGGTGGGCTCCAGCGCCGAGTCGCTGATGGAAACGATCGACGGCGGAACGCTCGATGACGTCGGACGAAGGGTATCCATCGCAGCAATCAACAGTCCGTCAGCAGTTACCCTCGCCGGCGACAGCGACGTTCTTGACAAGATCTCCCGCCAATTGGACGAGTTCGGGATCTTCAATCGGTTCCTCTCCGTGCAGGTGCCGTATCACACCCATTACATGGACGCCTTGAAGGATGACCTCTGCAGCGCCTTAGAAGGGCTCTCTTCGGATGCGGCGGCGATCCCGCTGTACTCCACTGTGACCGGCGAACGGTTGGACAGTTACGCCGCCGGTGCAGCGTACTGGTGGCAAAATACCCGTGCGACAGTCCTGTTCGAACCCGCGATGCGCCAAATGCTCGATGACGGATACACCCACTTCGTCGAGCTGGGCCCGCATCCTGTTCTGGCGGCATCGATTGCTGAGATCGCCGGAAGCCAAAGGGCGAACGTTGTCGTCGTGGCGAGCCAGCGACGCAATGAAGACGACAGCCGTACGCTGCTGAACTGCGTTGGCACACTTCACTGCAACGGGCACACGATCGCGTGGGACGCTTTATACCCCCGAGAAGGGGCGCGACTGCTGAAGCTCCCGCTATACCCTTGGCAATCCAAGCGCTTTTGGAACGAAACCCAAGAAGCGGCGGAAGACTTGCATTACAACCCGGTGCATCCGCTGCTGGGACAAGCGGTGAGCGCCGTGCACCCGACCTGGGAAGTCGAGTTGAGCACGGCCATCGTCCCCTTCCTTGCGGATCACGAGGTGCAGGGAACCGTTCTCGTACCGGGGGCGGTGTTCATCGAAATGGCCCTGGCGGCCGGGACAGCTGCCTACGGGTCAACAGACCACAGCGTTGACAACCTGACCTTGAAGCGCGCCCTCATCCTCGACGAAACCTGCGACCCCATAGTCAGGACTATGCTCAACCGGGACACAGGCGCATTGGAATTCGCCGCGTTCACAGCAACAGCTGCCGGGGACCTGAATTGGACAATAACGGCGACGGCAGAACTCAACACACTGTCAAAATCGCCTGGCCGCCGCGATACCACAAGTGGCGCAGAGCAGGTCACCACAATCACGGGTGACGAGTTCTACGGCCGCGCCCGAGCCGCCGGGTTCGCCTACGGAGACGCGTTCCAGACCATCACGGATATCACTTCCGGAGATGGTTGGGCGACAGCCCGAATAGCCAGCCCTGCGCAGATCACCGACGAACTGGCTACCTACCGATTCCACCCGGCGCTCATCGACGGAGCTTTCCAGACACTGCTCGGCACACCACTTTTCGGGGACGACGCAAACAGCGGCCCCTACCTACCCACTCGAATCCGACGAAGTGCCATCTACCGTTCGCCCGAAGAAACCATGACCGCCTACGCGCGCGTCGTATCGGCCACTAGAGACGAGATCGAAAGCGACATAACGCTAACGACCGACGAGGGGGAGCCGGTCGCCGTCTTCACCGGCTTCACCGTGCAATCACTGAGCGCCTCATCTCGCATGTCGCCCGAGCGGCTGGACAAGGGACTCTATGAGATTCACTGGATCGCGAACTCCGACATCCAGCCGGATTGGCGTGAGAACGCGACGTCGCCAGACAGCTTGTCCTGGCTCGTCTGCCTCGACACCAACGGTGTTGGGGCAACGCTCGCGGAGCAACTGCATCGCAGCGGCCAACGTGTCCGAACAGTCGCCTACCGACCCGTCAACGCGCTGACCGAAATCGACGGCGGGTACGCGCTGGACCCGCGACAACCTCAGCAACTATGCCAGTTGCTCGAAACGCACGTCGAAAAAGAAGGCGGCCTCGCAGGCATCGTCAGCTGCTGGCCGCTGGACATGTGCGCCCACGGCGATAGCCAATCATTGCACTCAGGGCCAACGGTGAATCCAAGTCCAGGCGACAAGCGGGTGGTTACCGACGCCGCCGAGACGGACCGCCTGACAGGTGTCTTCGCGATTCTTCATCTTGTCAAAGCCTTGGCTGACCACGACACCATCCAGCCCCGCCTCTATTTGGTTACCGCCAAAGCGCAACCGGCACTTGGAACCGAAGCGCTGGCCGTGGAACAGGCGGCCATCTGGGGGCTCGGCCGTGTCGTCGGCCAGGAATTCGTCAAGCAGTGGGGAGGACTTATCGACATCGATGACGCCGACGACCGCGTTGAGACTGCAGGGCGCATCTGCCGGCACGTTCTGGCTGATGACCCCGAGGATCAGATCGCGATCCGCGGTCGAACGACGTTTGTTCCGCGTCTCCGCTCAAGCAAGAGCTTAACCACAGCCTTCCCAACCAAACTCACGCCTGATGCCACCTACGTCGTCACCGGTGGAGCCGGAGCCCTCGGCCGCATCGTGGCCACATACCTTGCAGAACGCGGGGCACGTCATATTGCCCTGCTGTGCCGCCGCGAGATCCCACCGAGAAGCCGCTGGTCGCTGCTACCACGCGATGACGTGCTCTATGCAATCGTCGAGACGATACAGAAGATTGAACAGCTCGGTGCTCGAGTGATCACCAGCAGTGTCGATATCACGGACGCCGACCAGGTGAAAACGTGGTTGAGTGACCACACCCGACAGGGAGGCCGACCAGTACGTGGAGTTGTCCACGCCGCAGGATCCGTCGACGACCAACTCCTGGTGAACATGACCGAAGCCGCTTTCACCAAAGTCATGGCTCCCAAAATCACTGGTACTCGCGTGCTCCACAAGGCTTTTGAAGGGCACGATCTGGAATTCTTCGTCATGTTCGGTTCCGCAGGCTCGGTCATCGCCTCGCCCGGTCAAGGCAACTACGCCGCCGCTAACGCATTCCTCGACGCCTTCGCGCACTACCGACAGGCCGAGGGACTGCCAGCTCTTACTATCGGGTGGGGGCCCTGGTCGGTCGGAATGGTCGAGGAACTCGAGCTGGAGAAAATCTACGCCCAGCGAGGAATCGAGCTCATTACGCCCGCAGCGGGCACCCGCATCCTCGATCGGCTCATCAATCAAAAAACACCCAACGTCATCGCTATCAGCGCCGACTGGACGCAGGCCCGCCGTGTCGCGTTCGGTGGACGGCTGCCACCAATATTCTCCGAACTTGGCACAGCCGAAGCGTCGGCCGATCACGCCGAGTCGGAATCGTCGATACTCGAGCTCCTTTCGAGATGCCCGGAAGCCGATAGGCTCCGTGTGGTCGCAGACCAGGTCCGACAAATCGTCGCCGCAGTCTTTGACTGCGCCGTTTCTGACGTTGGATCCGACGACAGTCTCGACGACTTCGGCTTGGACTCAATGATGGCAATGGATTTCAGAACCAGAATCAACGCAATTTTCGCGATCGACCTACCGGTGCTGGAACTGCTCAGAGGCGCAAGCATCAATTCACTGGCCGTCCGAATCCATGCCGAGCTCCAACTGGCCGGCACCGAGCCACCGGCGGTCACCGAGCAGCGATCCGACTCCACTGCCGCTGCCGACGACGTCGACCGACTGATCGAGCAATTATCTGATGCCGACCTTCGGAAGCTGCTGGCAGAACTCGAAACACAACCCAGCGAGCAGGAAACCGGAGGGCCGCACTCATGAGTAACGCACCCGCTACCTGCATGCCCTGCTACCAGAAATAGCGGAGACGCCTGGCGGCGAGCGCAGGAAGGTTCGGTCAATGGCAATGAAGCATGCGGATCAGTCGTTGGCGGTCCACGTCCGAGGTCTGACGAAGGCCTACGGGCGAATACACGCGGTACAGGACTTGGACCTCGACGTCGGCTATGGCGAGATTTTTGCGATCCTTGGTCCGAACGGAGCGGGCAAGTCGACCACCATAGAAATACTCGAGGGCCACCGGAAACGCGATTCTGGGCATGTGCGTGTTCTGGGTGAAGACCCCGGGACTGCGGGCAGGAGCTGGCGCGCCAAGATCGGCATAGTGCTGCAAGAAGCCAGCGATTTCGGGATGCTGACAGTGTCTGAAACTGCGCAGATGTTCGCGAAGTGCTACGGGAAAGCCCGACTCCCCCAGGAGCTACTGGAACTCGTCGGACTCGGCGCAGTTTCCGACTCCAAAGTGAGGAGCCTGTCAGGCGGGCAGCGCCGTCGGCTCGACGTCGCTCTCGGCATCATCGGCATGCCCCAACTGCTCTTCCTGGACGAACCGACGACCGGATTCGATCCAGAAGCCAGACGACGATTCTGGGACCTCATCAAGCTATTGGCAAACGATGGCACGACCATTCTGCTGACTACCCACTACCTCGAGGAAGCCGCCACTCTGGCAGATCGCGTCGCAGTCATCGCCCACGGCAGGGTGGCCGCAGTCGACTCGCCGGCCAAATTAACCGGATACGTGAGCTCGGCCGCGACGGTCCGGTGGATGGAGGGAGAAGAGGAGCACATGGAGGAGACAGATCACCCGACCGACTTGATCAGGAAGTGGTCGCAGGATGGCGCAGAACTGGCTCAGCTGACAGTCTCTCGACCAACCCTCGAAGACGCTTATCTGCGATTGATCGGCCAGAAATGATGAACATCTACCAGGTGGAGAATGCTTTATCGGCGCGGCACCGTGCGACAGAGTCGCAGTCACCACTTCCGTCTCCGTTGCGCATCGGGTTGTCGAGAGTCTTCCCCGAGTTGAAGATGTTCTACCGTCGGCCGGAGCAGCTGGCTCTGACATTCTCGATGCCGGCCGTGATTTGCCTATTATTGGGCTCGATTTTTTCGACCAATCTGCCGAATAGCGATACCAGCACCGGCTCAGTAATCGCGGCGAGCATCCTCGCTTACGGGATTTTCTCGACATCATTCATCAATCTTGGCATCAGTATTGCCGCCGACCGCGACACTGGCGCCTTACGGCGACTGCGTGGAACGCCGGCGACCGCAACGTCGTACTTCGTCGGAAAGATCTTTCTGGTTGCCGTCGCCAGTCTTGCCGAGGCCATCGTTCTGTTGTCAGTGGGGGTGCTCGTCTTCAAACTTCGCCTCCCTACAAGTGTTTTCGGGTGGTTCACCCTGGCCTGGGTGTTTGTCTTGGGTATTGTCAGCTGTTCGTTGTTAGGCATATTCATCAGCAACTTCGCCAGCAACGCGGTGTCGGCTGCGGTCATCACCAACGGGCCAGCGGTAGGACTCCAGTTCGTGTCGGGCACATACGTGCCGCTTCTCGCTTTGCCGACGTGGATGCTGACTGTCGGCTCTATCTTTCCAGTTAAATGGATGGCTCAAGGATTCCGGTCCGTGCTGTTGCCACCGCAAATGGTCGCCTTCGAACCGGCCGGTAGCTGGGAACATTGGCAGATATTTTTTGTTCTCACTGCATGGAGTATCGGCGGTTTAATTGCCTGCCTCACAGTTTTCCGGTGGTCGGACACAAATTGATAGAAGCCCGACTACGACCGGCAAGATCACGCGGTTCCGTCGCAGCCTGCGCGCAGAATTCTGCAAGGCGAATCTCGCAGCCGTCGTCGCGTTCCTGCTCTCCGACGATGCCGAGCGGATCAACGGGCAGATGTGGTCGATCGACGGCGGGGTGAACCTGCGCCAGTAACGCAGGCTCACCCCACAGAAACCGGTTCAGTCGGCCAGGAACGCGACCGCCTTCGGTGCGAATTCGGCGTGATACTGAAAGATCCCGCCAAGGCCGGAGTTCGGGCGGAAGCTGGAACCGGGCACGGTGCTGCCCCCACCAGTGGATCACGGCTAAATTGCCCGTATGCGCGTCATTCGCCTGTGCGGTGTAGTCCTGATGATCCTCACAGCGGGGTTGCTGCTGGTAACGCCCGCTGGCGCGCAACCGCCGTCCAAGCTCACGGATCACACACTGACAGCACCGGGGTGTTGACGGGTTCCGGTCCGGCGGCGGTCAGCTCGGCAATCGACCGGCTTTACCGCGATCGGCACATTCAACTGTGGGTGGTCTACATCGACAACTTCGCCAGGTTCAAACCCGACAACTGGGCCTGGCGAGCCCCCGATATTGAGTCCACCCGGTTTTGGAGTCGTTGTCTTCGTTCCGGATTCAGTTGATCTCGCAGGCCACCGGGTGGGTGTGACTGCACGTCGTGGTGTACTCGGCCGACGTTCGGTAACCCAGGGCCGAATGCCGGTGGCGGTGGTTGTTCTCGTGTTTGAAGTTGCCGATGACGTTCGACGACTTCGCGATCGTCATCATCATCCAGCAGGAGCCCAGGGGGTTCCGCTCGCTCAACAGACTGCACCCGGATCTGGCGCGACGGCCGGGTCGAGCAGCTGGGCTGGCCGCGGGTGCCATCGGCGCGCACAGCCACCACATGCCCTCGAACAGCGGGTCGGCGGGACGGCCGGCCGGTTCGGGTTCACCGATCGGGCGGATACCCCACGACCGGTCCGGGGTACCGATCCACGTTGCGGTGTCGACTGCGATCTCCTCGCCGGCGTCGGCGGTGTCGATCACGATCTGCCCTTTCCAGGAAGCCAATTGGGCGAACCGCTGGGCATCCAGGGTCACCCGGTTGCGTGAGCGCAGCACATGCCGCTGCTCCTGCACCACCGGGAACAGCCCCTCCCAGGTGAGGTCGACCGCCACCCCTTTGGTCTCCTCCATGATCGGAA
>NZ_JBKQQD010000418.1:0-3841 GCF_052144515.1 Mycobacterium sp.
GGTAACGCTCAGGGATTTTCGTTTGAGGACGGCAACGGTCGGCATGTGGCGATTAACCCAGTGGCTGCGTATCCGGCGAAGACACTGTTGCACGAACTGGCGCACCTGATGCTCGGGCACTGCGAACAGGGCGACCACACGCACCGGGGCGTGGCGGAATTCGAGGCGGAATCGACAGCTTACTTGGTCGCCAAAGAACTGGAGCTGATCGACTGGGACGCGGCGGAGTCGCGCGCTTACATCCAAACGTGGCTCGCCGGTGCCGAAGTCACCGAGGATCACATCACCCGCGTGTTCGCGGCGGTCAACAGAATTCTGACGGCGGGCCGGGTCGTCGTCGCCGAGGCGGTCGCGGCGTGAACAGTGATCGCGTGCACGGTGTCTCGCGGTTCGATCGGGTGGTGCTCGGCGTCATCGTGGCCAACGCTGGCGTGCTGGTCGCCGGCCTGCTGGTCGACGGCCACGAGCACCTCTTCGACACGGTGCACGATGTGATTGTTGCGTTCTTCCTGCTCGAACTGCTCGCCCGGCTTTACGCCAGCGGTTGGCGGTTCCTGCGGCGACCGTTCAACGCCTTCGACGCGGTCGTGATCCTAGCGTCGGCCCTGCCGCTTGCCGGGGTCGACGCGTCCCTGCTGCGGCTGGCCCGCCTCGCTCGCCTGGTCCATTTCGCGCGGCACGCCGCGCACCTGCGGGCGCTGCCGATGCTGGCCCGGACGCGGGCCGCACAGAAGCCATTAAATATCTAGGTCACGAACGCGAGTTCGTAGTCTAACTACCGGCTCTTAGCTGCGGTTTCAGTCTGTTTTGCGCTTTAGGTGCTGGCCGCATTGCTCGCATGTGAACTGGGTTTGGCTTGCCAGCACCGGCTGGACATGGTTGCACTTCATGCACCTGACGTTCTTCGTTGGGAAGTGATGACCGCAGTACCTGCACACTTTGGCGTCGGCGCGAATTGATTCGGCGCATTCTGGACAGTTCTTGGTCGGCGACTTCATCAGTGCCGCTGCGGCTACGAACTCATATCCACAGTCGGGGCAGACTAGCCATCCGTTTTTCGAACGCCGCCCGCAGGCCGGACAAGTCCTTAAATTGTCGTTAGTCACCACCCAACTGACGCCGAGGATGACATCGGTCGAGGCCCAGATAACGAGGATGAGTACCACTACGACCGTCATGCCGAGCGCTTTACCGGCTTGGCAGAATTCCTCGACTTGGTCTTTGGGGCAGGTGGTGTCAGGCCTAGACCTATCGAGGGCTGCGAACAGCCAGATGGCAAAGGGTAGCTGCATCGCAAGGATGACCCAGGTAAACGGTCGCCACGGCCATGACGGCATAAGTAAACCTGGCGGATGATCCGGAGACCATCGTGGTGATCCGGCCGATCGATCCGGCCCGCCGTTCAGAGGGACAGCGTTCGTTTTCCGCTTTTCATTTGGCGCCGTCCCATGTAGCGGGCCAGTGGCGGCGGTACCCGCGTATGGATACCCAGGAACCGCATGCAGATCAATTCGGTGATAAGCCCGAATTCCGCGCGCGTGTCCAGGTAGGAGAAATCGGCCGTTAGCGGTCCGGAATGAATGCGCCCGCGCACCAGCAGCGGCACCCCCTGGCTGGTGAGGCGGGCGGTCTGCAGGTCCAGGTCCTGCACCCGGAGGCCGAAGTGTTGCAGGAAGATTTCGCCGTCGGGATTTAGATCACGCGCATGGAAATCGTCGCCCTGGCGCGGCTCGATCAGCTCCAGCTCATAGCCCTGGTGGTAGGTCAACTCGAGCCGGGCTCTGACGCGCAATTCCTTCCCGTTCTCGATCCACAGGGCCGACTCGCCGTCGAGCATGAACGCCGGATCCAGCCCCCAGTCCCGCACCATGGCCTCGTCCGCCGCCACCGCGTTAGGCACCACCAGCCCGAGCTGGTAAACATCTGGCAGGTCAAATCGTCTGCAGATGGGCTCGGCCAGTTTCTTAACTGCGGCGGTGAAGTTCTCCGCCGTCATGAATTCCTTGAGCAAAGTCATCTTCTGCACGTTCCTGTGCGGGATTCTTCTCCTTTGCGGCTCAGCATATTGGGCTGCGGCGTCCGGGACGCCGCTCGGGGTCCGCGCGGTTGCATCCTCCTGTCGGGCCGCGCCCGTTTCCTACGTTGCTGCAGGCTCGCGAACGAAAGATAGGGCCGTTGGACCCGGAAACGAATCGCGATGCTAGGTGGCCTGTGTGATCTTGGCCGGGGACTTAGGTCCGCCCAGTGCCGGGACTTATTGCCGCCCAGTGCCGGGACTTATGCAACTTATGTCTGCCGGGTTCAGGGTCGTAACTTCAGCTATGAGGAAGCTAATCAAGATCATCGCCGGATCGTCCGCGGCGGCGGCGGCGGGCACGACACCCGCGGAGCCACGTGGTGCCACGCAGCCGGTGTACCGTTGGCGCCCTGCTACGACACCGGCCACCAGAGCCCACCGTGGGGAACGACCACGGTCTTCAGGGAAACCATGTGGAAGTGGTCAGACGACACGCTCGTGCTCCGGGTGGGCGTAGGGCCGGACAGGGTGCATGAAGGCGTCATTCAGATCTCGTTGTCCACGCTTGCTCCGGGGGAACCTTCGGACTGCTACCGCGCCTAAACACAAGGAGGAAGAGAGATGACCAAGACACTGGCGGTCGGGCTGCTGGCAGCCGTGTTGGGGCTGTTCGGCGGGCTGGCGATGCACGACGCGAGCGCCGAGCCGCCGCAGCGCGCGCACACGAGTTGCGAGTGGTTCGGTCTGCACGGCGACAAGCCGTTGACAGCGAACGACCTGTATTACAGCCATTTGACCTGCGACACCGACTACTCGTGACGCGGCGCTCCGCGACCTGCCAGGCGTGCGGGCAGGAGATGGCCCCCGGCAACTCCTGCACCGCCGACCCCGCCGGGCAACCGCGTCCCGTGGGGCTGCGAACGGCTGGGTACCGACTCATCGATGGAGGCGATGTTCGGCGACGAGTGGCGCGACGCGCCGTGGGACTGCGGGGACTGCAACACCGCCCCCGGCGGGCTGCACCACACCGGCTGCGACAAAGAGGAATGACCCTGGTGCGGCGGGCAGGCGTTCATCTGCGGCTCCTACTTCAGCGAGGGCGGCTGGACTCGCCGGCGGTTTGCGATCGCCGAGGCGATCAACCAACCCGCGTCCGGCTGAGATTACGCGCGTCACCAGACGAATGGGACAAGCTTTCTGGTGCGCTGCATGTAATCGGTGTAGTCGGACAACTCTCGCTGGAGCAGTTCCTCCTCTGCAACGATGCGTTGCTGGTAGGCCCGACCCAGCAATGCGGCCGCGAGAAGGATGACGGGAATGCTGCGTGAAGTGAGCGCGAAGCCCGCCCATGTCAGCAGGGAGCCCGTGTATCCCGGGTGGCGGACAAGTCGGTACGGGCCGGCGTCGACGACGTGCTGTTGGTCTGCGGTGCGCAGGGTCCGCGTATAGGAGGTGCCGAGAGTGCGCATCGACCAGGCTCGCAGCGCGAGTCCAATGGCCTGCATTACCAACCCCACTGGACCGGCCATTGGCGGAAGTTGCCCGATGCGGATTCGGATGAACACCAAGGGCAACGGCATCGCAACGACGTAGGCGGTCACTAACATGCGGGTGGTACCTCGATCGTCTTTCGAGGTAGCCAAACTCGACGCGGTGCCGGGCTTGCGGGCCAACGCTTCGACCGCGAAGAAGCCGACGATACCTGCATATCCAACGAGGAGCCAGCGGCGATCTGCCGCCGAACAGCGTCGAGGTTGCGGTGACCCGGCGACCATGTTGACAGCATCCCATCCTCCGTGCAGGCGCCGCTGCAGAACGCCGTGG
>NZ_JBKQQD010000419.1:0-11207 GCF_052144515.1 Mycobacterium sp.
TCCACCGGCCGCACCGTCTACATCCTCGACGAGCCCACCACCGGCTTGCATTTCGACGACATTCGCAAACTGCTGAACGTCATCAACGGCCTTGTGGACAAAGGCAATACGGTGATCGTCATCGAGCACAACCTGGACGTGATCAAGACATCGGACTGGGTCGTCGACATGGGACCCGAAGGTGGGGCAGAGGGCGGAACCGTTGTCGCCGAGGGTACTCCGGAGGATGTTGCCGCGGTTCCGGAAAGCTACACCGGGAAGTTCCTCGCCGAGGTCGTCGGCAGCGGTGGCGCATCGGACAGCACGCCGCGGCGGTCAACGAAGCGACGCAGCAAGGTCAGCGCCTGAGTCACTTCTCGTCGGAGCGCATGGACTCGCGGATCTGGGCCAGGCGCTCGGCGGCAGCGCGGCGGCGCTCCTCGTACTGGTCCTCCACGGCCTGGCCCTCGGGGGTTTCGGCGTCGAGTTCCGTGGCGCCCAACGCCGTCGCGTAGCGGGATTCAATCTTCTCCCGGACGGATTCGAAGGTCGGCACACCCGCGCTGTCGTAGGCCGGGTCGGGCTGGGCGGTGTGAGGAACGTCTGGTTGGTCGGGCATGACGGCGAACCTCGGTTCTAGTGCGGCTTGGCCAGAGGGAATGGCAGCGTTTCGCGGATGCTTCGGCCGGTGATCAGCATGACGAGGCGGTCGATACCCATGCCGAGGCCGCCGGTGGGTGGCATCGCGTATTCCATAGCTTGCAGAAAGTCTTCGTCCAGCTCCATCGCCTCGGGGTCACCGCCGGCGGCCAACAGGGACTGCGCCTTCAGGCGGCGCCGCTGCTCCACGGGGTCGGTGAGTTCGCTGTAGGCGGTGCCCAGCTCGACACCCCACGCCACCAGGTCCCACCGCTCGGCGACACCAGGCTGACTGCGGTGCGGCCGGGTCAGCGGCGACACCGAGGTCGGGAAGTCGATGTAGAACGTCGGCTTCTCGGTCCGGTCCTCGACCAGGTGCTCATAGAGCTCGAGCACCACCGCGCCGGCGTCCCAATGCGCTCGATAGGGAATGTGGGCGGCGTCGGACAGCTTGCGAAGCTTGCCCAGCCTGGTCTCGACGCCGATCTCTTCTCCCAGTGCTTCGGAGACCGCGTCATACACGGTCTTCACCGGCCAGATGCCCGAGATGTCAACCGGCTCGAGACGGTCGTCGGTGGCAGATCCGTGGGGGCGCGGGCGCATCACGATCTGCGTACCGTGGGCGGCTTCGGCGGCGTTCTGGATGAGCTCACGGCAGCCGTCGATCCACACCAGGTAGTCGGCGTGCGCCTGGTAGGCCTCCAGCAGGGTGAACTCCGGATTGTGGCTGAAGTCCACACCCTCGTTGCGGAAGGCCCGGCCCAGTTCGAACACGCGCTCCACGCCGCCGACGCACAGCCGCTTCAGGTAGAGCTCCGGCGCGATGCGCAAGAACAGGTTCATGTCGTAGGCGTTGATATGGGTGCTGAACGGCCGGGCGGCGGCTCCGCCGTGGATCTGCTGCAGCATCGGGGTCTCGACTTCGACGAATCCCTTGGCGAACAACGTCTCTCGAACGGAGCGCAACACGTTGCTGCGAGCCGTGATCAGGTTACGGGACTCGGTGTTGACCGCCAAATCGACGTAGCGAGCGCGCAATCGCGTCTCGGGGTCGGTCAGCCCCTTCCACTTGTTGGGCAGCGGCCGCAGGCACTTACCGATCATCCGCCAGTCGCGCACTATCAACGAGCGGGTCCCGTTCTTGCTGAAGCCCATGTGCCCGGTGATCTCGACCAGGTCGCCAAGATCGATGGCTGCGGTGAAATCCCTTGTGCTGCCACGCTCCACGCGTGAATTGTCCAGCAGCACTTGCATTTCGCCCGACCAGTCACGCAAGTCGGCAAACAGCGCGCCGCCGTAGTCGCGGATCCGCAATATGCGTCCCGACACCGAGACGGTGTCCTGGTCGTCCGCGTCCAGCGCCCGGGCGACTGTGTGACTGGGCGGAGTTCCCACCGGGTAGGTGTCAATGCCGGAGCGCTGCAGCGTCCTCAGCTTGGTCATGCGCACCCGAACCTGTTCGGGCAGGCGCGATCTCATCTCCTCTTCGGTGGCGGCGTCCCGCGCTTCTTCCAGCCCGCTGACGTCCGGAGCGGACCCGTCAGCATGCAGCAGCCCGGATTCCGCCAGCCGCTCCGGCACGGCGGAATGATGACCGGTGTGCTCCTTGTCGCGGCGGCTGAACGGCAGCACCAGGAAGCCCTCGGCCAGCGCGGAGGCGACCCCCACCCGGGGAATCAACCGGGCGTCCTCATAGCAGGCGTACCGCGGTACCCACTCGGGTTGGTACTTCATGTTGGAGCGGTACAGCGTCTCCAGCTGCCACCACCGCGAGAAGAACAGCAGAAAACCTCGCCACAACCGTGCCACCGGGCCGGCGCCGAGCGCGGCGCCCTGCTCGAACGCGGACCGGAACATCGCGAAGTTCAGCGAAATACGGGTAATGCCAAGGCCTTCAGCGCTCAGGGCGAGTTCGCTCACCATGAGTTCGATGGTGCCGTTGGGAGACTGCGGAGAACGACGCATCAAGTCCAGGGAGACGCCGGTGGTCCCCCACGGGACGAGCGAGAGCATCGCGACGACTTGGTCTCCGCGGTCGATCGCTTCGACCAACAGGCAGTCGCCGTCGGCCGGGTCGCCGAGCCGGCCGAGCGCCATCGAAAAGCCACGCTCGGTTTGGGTATCGCGCCAGGCGTCGGCGCGGCGGACGGTGTCGGCCGTCTCGTCGGCGGAGATGTCGCGGTGCCGACGGATGCGCACCGTCAGGCCGGCCCTGCGCGCCCGGGTTACCGCCTGGCGCACCCCGCGCATGTCCGGGCCGGACAGCTTGAAGTCGGCGGTCCGCAAGATCGCTTCGTCGCCCAGCTCCAAGGCGTTGAGGCCGGCCTCGCGATATACCCGAGCCCCTTCCGAACTGGCCCCCATGACACCGGGCGCCCAGCCGTAGGTCTGACACAACCCCAACCAGGCGTCGACGGCCTGCCGCCAGGCCCTCGGGTCGCCCACCGGGTCACCGCTGGCCAGGCAGACGCCGACCTCGACGCGATAGGTGACGGCGGCGCGGCCGCTGTGCGCGAACACCACCGACTTGTCGCGACGCGTGGCGAAGTAGCCCAGTGAATCGTTCTTGCCCCAGAGTTCCAGCAACCCGCGGATTGCGGATTCGTCCTCACCGGTTAGCGCGTTGTCGGCGCGCTGGGACTGGAACAGCACGATCGTCGCCGCAATCAACGCCAGCGCGCCGAACAACCCCATGACTGCGTTGAGTAGGACCATCGGCTTGCCGACGAACACGTCGCGGTCCACGATGGCGAACCCGATCACCCGGTTGACCACGTACAGCAGCCGATACTCCCGTTCCAGCGTTCCGGGGAACATCTCGACGAGACCCCAGCACACCCCGATTCCGATCACCCACCCGCTGACCAGCACCGCGGCCGCCTTGAACAGCGCGGCTCTGCGGACCTTGGCCCAGAACTCCCGATAGCTCAGGACCAGCAGGATGGCCACGACGACGTGGAAGACCCACCCGAGGTTCTCGCCGAAGTTTTCGGCTGCGGTGTTACCGCCCGCGGCGATATCGGCGATGTTCAACGCCGCGGCCAGGATCATATTGCCCAGCAGCAGCAGCCACGCGATGCGTTTGCGCGCGGTCAGGGCCGCGGCCAGCAACCCCAGCACGAACGACCAGGCGAAGCTGGTATCCGGGAAGTTGAACAGGTAGTCGTTGATGAATTCCCGCGGGCCATGGATGAGCCATTTGAGCAGTGGCGAGATGCTGGCCAGCAACGAAAGCGTGGCGATCACGCCGACGATCCAGCCGGCCGCCGCCGGGACCCAGCGAAGGCGGGAGTTCGACCGGCTATGCCTGCGAGCAGGGCTGCCGGTGGTAGGCGTAGTTAGTGCCACAGACCGCGAGGATATTCCTTCAACCCGTGAAATACCTGGCGAAGCGCCAAGACTGCCCAAGAGTCGTTAACCTCCTTTGATACTCGCGTGATAGCCCCTGCAATTCACGCACAAGTCACGGCCGATGCCCGTCCGGCCCGCGAGGTGCTGGACCGGACAAGGACCAGCCTCATGCCTGGTAGACTCATTCCCGCGACCATCCTGGCGAACGCCAGGGACAGTAAGTGGAGTCCCACTCCCACCGCTGGCCACGAGATCAAGTCAAGGCTAAGCGGTCCGGTCACGGGCATCGTGTAATGCCTGTTCTGCGCGTGGCGCGGGCGACTTGAGTAGCTTCAAGTTGCGATCGGTCGGCATTGGGCCCTGCTTGGCAGGGCCTTTTTGCTGATGGCGTGGCGGTTTCACCGCTGATCCTGACGGGGCCCGGGCTCGAAGCTAAACGAGGTCGTGACTAGAAGCCAAACGAGGGAGGCCCCATCAGCACTGAGACCCGCGTCAACGAGCGCATCCGCGTACCTGAAGTCCGATTGATCGGCCCAGGGGGAGAACAGGTAGGCATCGTGCGTATCGAAGACGCACTCCGCGTCGCCGCGGACGCCGATCTCGACCTGGTCGAAGTCGCCCCGAACGCCAGACCTCCGGTCTGCAAGATCATGGACTACGGCAAGTACAAATACGAGGCGGCACAGAAGGCGCGCGAGTCCCGCCGCAATCAACAGCAGACCGTCGTCAAAGAACAAAAGCTGCGACCGAAGATCGACGATCATGACTACGAGACCAAGAAGGGTCACGTGGTCCGCTTCCTGGAAGCGGGATCGAAGGTCAAGGTCACCATCATGTTCCGCGGACGTGAGCAGTCGCGGCCCGAGCTGGGCTATCGATTGCTGCAGCGGCTGGGGGCGGACGTCGCCGACTACGGATTCGTCGAAACCTCGGCCAAGCAGGACGGGCGCAACATGACGATGGTGCTGGCACCACACCGCGGCGCGAAGACTCGTGCCAGGGCGCGGCATCCGGAGGGACACGGGCCCGCAGCGGCACCGGATTCGGACGCGGCCGACGACACCAACGCCGCACCGAAGTGACCAGGACAACAAGAACGTCAAGAACAGCAGAGAACTAGAGGAAACATGCCCAAGGCCAAGACTCATAGCGGGGCCTCGAAGCGGTTCCGGCGCACCGGTACCGGCAAGATCGTCCGCCAAAAAGCCAATCGTCGGCACCTGCTCGAGCACAAGCCGACCAAACGCACCCGGCGGCTGGACGGCCGCACCACGGTTGCAGCCAACGACACCAAACGGGTCAATGCGCTGCTGAACGGCTAGCCGGCTCGCCGGACCACCGCTCCGGCACCTGACCATTTACGTACGAACGGAAGTAGGAACATCCATGGCACGCGTGAAGCGGGCAGTCAACGCCCACAAGAAGAGGCGCACCGTCCTGAAGGCCTCGAAGGGCTATCGCGGCCAGCGATCCCGGCTCTACCGCAAAGCCAAAGAGCAGCAGCTGCATTCGCTGAACTACGCCTTCCGTGACCGCCGTGCGCGTAAGGGCGAATTCCGCAAGTTGTGGATTTCGCGGATCAACGCGGCCGCGCGCGCCAACGACATCACCTACAACCGGCTGATCCAGGGCCTCAAGGCCGCGGGCGTCGAGGTGGACCGCAAGAACCTCGCCGACATCGCGATCACCGACCCGGCGGCCTTCACCGCGCTCGTTGACGTCGCGCGGGCGGCGCTGCCTGAAGATGTCAACGCACCCAGCGGAGAGGCCGCCTAACCCCCGGGCTTGCGATGCTCACCGAACGCTCGGCCAGGGTGGCCGCTGCGGTCAAACTGCATCGTCATGTTGCCCGGCGGCGCGCCGGAAGGTTTCTCGCCGAAGGCCTCAACCTCGTTGAGGCCGCTTCAGCGCACAGGCTGGTTCGCGACGTCTTCGTCACCGAGTCCGCGGCCCAGCGGTACTCGTCATTCCTCGGCACCGCCGAGTGGCCGGTTCACCTGGTGACCGAACGCGCCGCAAAGGTGCTCTCCGACACCGTGACTCCGGCAGGACTGGTCGCGGTGTGCGAGATGCCGGCGACTCGGCTGGAGGATGTGCTGGCCGGCTCACCACGACTGATCGCGGTTCCCGTCGAGATCAGCGAGCCGGGCAACGCGGGCACGGTGATCCGCATTGCCGATGCGATGGGGGCGGCGGCTGTGATCCTGGGCGGGCACAGCGTCGACCCGTACAACGGCAAATGCCTGCGCGCTTCCGCGGGCAGCATCTTCTCGATTCCGGTCGTCGCCGCGCCCGATGCTCACGCCGCCGTCAGCGCGTTGCGCGCCGCCGGGCTGCAGGTGCTGGCGACCACGGTGGACGGTGAGACGTCCCTCGACGATGCCGGCCAACTGCTCGACAAACCAACCGCCTGGCTGTTCGGGCCTGAGTCACACGGCTTGTCAGCCGAGATCGCCGACGGCGCCGACCATCGGGTGCGCATTCCCATGTCCGGCGGCGCGGAGAGCCTGAATGTGGCCTCAGCCGCCGCGATCTGTCTGTACCAGAGCGCGCGCGCGCTGGCTTAGGCGGCCTTCTTGCTCCGGCCCCGGGCGGGACGCAGGCCCGCGATCGAGAGCGTGCCGTGCACCAGCGACCCCGCGCGCTGCATGAGGAACTTGGCCGGCTCGAGCGGGGACCGGGACCGCGGGGGAAAGTAATGCATCGGCAGCCCGCGGCGGTCACGCGGCGGGCCCATGAATGCCGGCGCCTCGACCAGCGGGGCGTCGCTGCGAAGACCCCATTGCTCAGGGCTTCCAGCCACTCCAGTCAGTCACTAGCATCTTCGACTTGCTCATCTCGGAAGATCCCTAGAATTTCCCACCGCCCTTTCCACTGCTCGACCTGCTGAAGCAGGATCGAGTGATCGAGGCGGACCGCAATACCGTTCAGGGTGCCGAATTGCCCGACCGGGTGCGGACGACGACCACCGGAACTTTTGCCGATTGTGCCACCGCGGCGCCGACCGAGCCCAGCGGCATGCCAGCGAATCCGCCGCGACCGTGACTGCCGACCACCACCAGCTGAGCGTGCTCGGATTCCTCGACGAGCCAGCGGGCGGGCTGATCCCATTCCAGCCGTCGCCGCACGTGCACGTTGGGATACTGTTCCTGCCAACCAGCCAGGCGTTCGGTTAAGGCTTTCTCTCCTTGGCTTTCGTACTTCCGCCAATCCATTTCGAGGATCGGGAAGCCCCCGACGTCGCTCCACGCATGCAACGCGACAAGGGGCAGCCCCTGGCGCGACGCTTCATCGAAGGCCCACGCGGTGGCCGCCTCTGACGCGGGCGAGCCGTCGATGCCCACCAGGACACCGGCATTCTGGTTGGCCACTGATGCCTCCTCGCCGCGAATGACAGCGACCGGACAGTGCGCATGATGAACAAGACCGGTACTGACCGAGCCCATCGGAACAGGGCCGACCGCACCCATGCCGCGGCTGCCCGCCACGACCATCCGCGCCTGCTTGGATGCGTCGATCAAAGTCGGCACAACGTGCGAGTACAGCGAATACAGCACCCCGGTGCGCACCTCGGGCGGCGCTTCGCCCACCTCGGCGCAGAGAGTCTTGCGCGCCTGCTCGATGACATCCCCAGCGCTTTCCTTCTGCCACTTGGCGAAGTTCGCTTGCATCGGGCCCACGGGCCAGCTGGCACTCACCGGAGCGACGACATGCAGCAAAGTGATCAGCTCATCGCGCAATATGGCTTCGCGGGTGGCCCAGCGTACGGCGGCATCCGATTCTGGCGAGCCGTCAACCCCGACCAGAATTCCGTATTTCTCGGGCATTCCGCACTCCTTGAACGTGGTGACCGTGAGCTAAACACGCACAGTGTCCCTGATCGCCATCATCTCTCCTGCAGCCAGCGGCTGGAAGGGCCTGAAGTGGTGTTGTCAGAACATGACGCGGTTGCGCCCCGTGGAGTGCTGTAAGTCGAGCGGGCGTTTCGCCTGAGGCTCTGCGGGTTTTCACTATGCCGTGATTGTGGCTGGGACTGCAACGGATTGGTCGTCGGACTTCTCAGGGGGTTGAGCAGGGCCAGGGTGTTTCGGAGAGGTAGCGTTTGTCGGCGACTTGCCACTCGTCGTGGGCTTCGACGAGGACTGAGCTGGCAGGTCGCAGCAGCTCCATCATGACCCGCCGCCAGAAACCAGTTACCCGGTGAGCGACTGGCTCGGGGTGTGTTCAGTTAGTCAGGCGGCTCGTCCTGAACCGTATTGACGGCTGGCTAGTGCGTGCGGGTTTCCAGGCGGTAGATGGTGAAATCGTCCGGGACTCCGGTGGGTTGGTGCGCGAACATCGCACGGCGCACCCGCTTGGCGTGTACGCCGAGTTCGTCGAGCTGTTCGGGGGTCAGCCGCTGCAGGGTCGCGCCGGAGATCAGCACTTCGCCCTTGTCGGTGCATTCCATCACCCTGGCCGCGATGTTGACGTCGATGCCGAGCCAGTCCGATCCGATGCGGTGCGGCTGACCGGTGTGGATGCCGACCCGCATCGTCGGGGTGTATCCCTCTATCTCAACGTTTTTAGTGCTCGTTGAGCGGTCTGGACCGCGGTAATGGCGGTGACTGGATCGGGAAGGACCGCCATGATGCCATCACCCATGCGCTTGACGACCTGTCCACCGGCTTCAAGCAGCGGCGGTTCGACGACCTGGGCGACCCGGCGCAGCAACCTCAGCAAGGCATCGTCGCCCGCCTGCAGCGCCCATTTTGAGAAGCCGACCAGGGTCGGTGAACACCAGCGTGATTTCCTCATGGGCGGGCTGCCTGCTGCTGCGCTCCCTTATCGCCTGCCACACCTGCAGGGTGGCCATACTCAACTCCCGCGACGCGGCGTCGTCGTCGCCGAGCAGCTGCTCGGCCGCGCGTGCCGCGGTCTCCGGACCGCCGGATCCCGTCGCGGACAATCGGTCGCCGAAATGCGGATCACCGGGTAATGCTCGCCGGGCAACACGAAGGAAGGCGATCACCGCGGGGTTGTGGTCGGTGTCCGGCAGCCGCTTCGCGGCTCCGCTGGACCGCTGTGGCGACGGGTCCGGTCGATAGTCCGGTGATCCGTCAACTTCCCCGGCGGCGCGCCAGCGACGCCACCCCAGACGAGATCGCCGCGCAGCCCCCGGATCGGGGCCGGGTGGCGGCGGTGCGGACGATGACACCGGCAGCCAACTAATCAGCAAGGTCGCGGTGATTAGTCGGAAGCCGGGCCAGCCATCAAGCAGGTACGGCAAGCCCCCCGCGCTGTCTCGAAATCGACGAGATACGAGGCTCTCAGAACTCTGTGTCGGAATCACCGTGAACGGCCGACGGCCCCTCGTGGAAGTGCCCAACCGCCTATCCTTAGAGAACCCTGGAAACGCTGGGGCCTGGGATCGGCGGAGGGTCGGGTGACGGCCATAGCAGCCTGCCGGACGTGTGGCACTGTGCCCCTGGAGCACGCCGGGTTTTGTCACGGTTGTGGCTCCCCAGTCCACGACGGCGAGACCCGGGCCGAGTACAAGCAGGTCACGGTTCTCTTCGCCGATGTGGTGCACTCGATGGACATCGCCTCGGCGGTGGGTGCGGAGCGGTTGCGCGAGATCATGGCGGGGCTGGTCAACCGCTGCGCCGCCGTTGTGCAGCGGTACGGGGGCACGGTGGACAAGTTCACCGGCGACGGGATCATGGCGGTGTTCGGTGCGCCGGTGGCGTTGGAGGACCACGGGCTGCGGGCGTGCCGAGCCGCCCTGGACATCCACAGCGGTATCACCGGTCTGGCCGATGAGGTCCGCCAGCAGGATGGTGTGGATCTTCAGTTGCGGATCGGGCTGAACTCCGGGCAGGTGATCGCCGGGGAGATCGGTTCGGGCGCAGCCGGGTACACCGCGATCGGGGAACAGGTCGGCATGGCCCAGCGGATGGAATCGGTGGCGCCGCGGGGTGGCGTGATGCTCAGCGCGTCGACGGCACGGCTGGTCGAACACTATGCGGTTCTGGGTGATCCGGAGTTGGTCCACATCAAGGGCACTGATCAACCAGTAGCCGCCCAGCGGTTGCTGGGCGTGTCGGACCGGGATCGTCCTTTCGCAGCTGCTGAGTCGGCTCTGGTGGGCCGACACTGGGAGATGGCCGCTGTCGAAGGTTTACTGAAGCGTGCAATCAACGGCCAGGGTTCGGTGGTCACCGTGGTGGGCTCCCCGGGGATCGGCAAGAGCCGTCTGGTGCGCGAGGTCGCCGCGATGGCCGCTAGCCGGGGTGTCGAGGTGTTTTCCGCCTTCTGCGAATCGCACGCCACCGACATTGCCTTCCATGTCGTGGCGCAGTTGCTGCGTGCCGCCTTCGGTGTGCGTGGCCTGGGTGCCCTGGCCGCTCGTGAGCGAGTGCGCTCTCGGGTGCCGGATGCAGACCCCGAGGACTTGTTGCTCTTCGATGACTTGTTGGGCATCGCCGACCCCGAGGTGGCGTTGCCCAAGATCGATCCGGATGCGAGGCGGCGGCGGCTGACCGCACTGGTCAATACCGCCTCGCTGGCACGGGAAGCCCCGGCGGTCTATGTCATCGAAGACGCGCATTGGGTCGATGAGGTCAGCGAGTCGATGCTCGCGGACTTTCTGGCGGTGATCCCGCAGACGCCCTCGCTGGTGCTGATCACCTACCGCCCCGAATATCGAGGTGCGCTCAGCCAGGTGCAGGGTGCGCCGAGCATCGCCCTGGCCCCGCTGAGCGATCCAGAGATCACGGCACTGGTCGGCGAACTGCTCGGACCCGACCCGTCCGTGGGCGGGTTGGTCACCTTGATTGTCGAGAGGGCCGCTGGGAATCCGTTTTTCGCCGAGGAGATGGTGCGGGATCTGGCCGAGCGCGGTGTGCTGCAGGGACAGCCGGGCGGCTACGTCTCGACGGTTGATGTGGCCGAGGTCAGCATGCCTGCCACGGTGCAGGCGACGATCGCCGCCCGCATCGACCGGCTCGACCCGGCGGCCAAGCGCACCTTGAGCGCGGCGGCGGTCATTGGCTCACGCTTCAGCCGCGAACTACTGGAAACGCTGGGGATTGATCCCGTCCTGGGAGACCTATTGCGGGGCCAGTTCCTGGACCAGATCACCTTCACCCGAGATCCCGAATACGTGTTCCACCACCCGCTGATCCGCACTGTGGCCTATGAATCCCAGCTGAAATCCGATCGCGCCGAGTTGCATCGGCGGCTGGCCGCCGCGATCG
>NZ_JBKQQD010000420.1:0-7657 GCF_052144515.1 Mycobacterium sp.
TCTACCTGCCTGGACCATTGCCGCGATCCGGGCGTGATCTCTAGTGCGACTAGATCGGCGATCCAGTCGACGGGTCGACGGGCGTCCACTCGAACCCAAATGGATTGGTGCAGTTCAGAACGCACCCACTGCGCTCTACATCCTTGATGCGTTATGGCCTACGCATCGGGCAGGTCGCTCAAGACGCGATAGACGGTAGCGCGGCTCACGTTAAGCGTTGCAGCAATGGTGGTGGCCGACTCGCCTGTGTCGTACATACGACGAGCCAGCGCGGCCTTGCCGTCAGTCAGTGCCTTCGGGCGACCGATCGACTGGCCGCGTGCCCGTCGAGCGTCGCGCGCCGCTGTGCGTCGTTCCCGCCCCAACTCCAACTCAAGCTCGGCCAGACTGGCGAGAACGCCGGCCACCATGCGCCCGGTTGCGTTGGACGTGTCGATGCCCTCCCGAAGCGACCGCAGCACGATCCCGCGTTCCCCAAGCTCGCGGATGGTCGTCATAACCTCGGCAGCGTTTCGACCTAGACGATCAACCCCAACAACGACGATGGCATCGCCCTGCCTTGCGTAGTCCAGGAGCGCGGCAAGGCCCGGACGCTTGCTGGCGGGTTGAAGTCCCGGACAACTTGTCGGTGTAGACGCGGGCGGTGTCAACGCCTGCTGCGGTCAGCGCATCCATCTGCTGGTCGAGTGACTGATGCGCCGTACTGACGCGGGCAATAGCCGAGTTTTGTTCCGGTTTCGGCGGGCGCGGCGTCGATGGGCAGGTAATGCTCTGCCACGTGCTCCACCACGGAACCACCATGCGGGCTGCGTCATCGATCGTCCGCGAGGGGTGGAAGCCGGTGAATGTAATGGACACTGTCGCGCGTGTTGCCACCGCGCACGAACTTTGCCCGGCTGACGTCATACAGGACCTCGAGATGCATAAGAGATTCGTCTTCGGTGCCGGCCGGGGAAGGACCGTCTCGTTCGCACCCAACCGAGGAGATGCCGAGCCTGCATGGGCGCAGAGCGCACCGGAGGCCGAATGGGAGTCACTGTGGGCCGTCTACCGGATCAAGCACATTACATTGGATGACCGATGGTTGTGGAACACGGATGTCGCTGGTCACACCTGGGTCTGGGACCAGATGCGAGCCAATCAGCTTGCCGTTGTCAGCTACACGACGTCCTATGCGGAGATGGTCGATTTAGGGGCTCGCGCCTCATCTTTTGGTGAGACGCCGCTCCCTCCGCCGGAGCTTCTGGACTCCGCCAATTGTCGTCGGAATCGATGCCAAAGACTCGATCTCGGCGCAGTGTGAAGACAATGAGTGAGTTCATGCAGAACACCGACGCTTTCCTCTGGGCGATGGAAAGCGATCCCGTTTGCGGTCGACCATCGTCACGATCTCCCTGTTGGACAGCACCCCGGATTGGGGCGCATTGGTTGAGCGCGGGGTGCGGGTGTTGAAGTCATTGCTGGTCATCGGCGCTCCTTTCTCCTGTGGCGGCGCGGGTGGGGCAGGTTTTGATACGCAAGAGGCCGTGCGCTGTCACACGGGGCTTCCCCGGCGCGGTGCTCATTAGCCGTCCTGGTCGGCTCCGTCGAGTGGATCGCCGGCATGGCACGAGCCGATGCCTGGTCCGGCAGCGAACTCGCGGTCGTCGAGGGGGCGGATCGGCAGAGTGAAGGTTATGCCACGTATCACGTCGCGGACCGACCACTGCAGTTCCTCGACTTGGAGCCCAGCGTCATTGGCTATCTCAGACCAGTCGAAAATCTGGCGCTGGCCGGCCCAGTTGGAGATTACCCACAGTTGGCCACTGAGACGAAACAGTTCATCGCTGAGGTCGGCGATGCGCTCCAAGGTCGCGGCTGTCTCGGCCATGAGCCGGTCGGTAATGAGCCGGTCGGTGATGCTGGTGTCCTCGGTCATTTTGATTCCTTTCGTTGGTTGTTGAACCTTGATTTCGGTATGGAGTGGGCGCACTCGAGCACCAGGACGCTCGGTCGTCTACAGCTTCGACGGATCCCAGCCGCCCGCCTCCTCGTCGTCAAGGTCGTCGTCGGGCCCATCGGCCACGTCAGCCGCAGCCGCAGCCGCAGCCTCAAGCGCGCGGAGTTGCTGGTCGATCTGCCGGAACTGCCGCACCAACGCACCAAACGCCGCCGGCGGCATGTCGTCACCGTCGAGCTGGGCGGCCAGCCGCTTCCGCAGCAGCAACAGCACGTCGCACTCGGACGCCGACCGGGCGACAGCCGAACTCAAGGTCTTATAGGGGCGGCCGGGACGGCGCGGGGCGGGGATGTTAGTCACCGTCGCGAGCTGTGATGGCCGCCGCTTGCGTCCCATGTCTTTGCTGCTCCAATCTTATTGCTGCGCAATTGCTTTGAGTCGTTGAATTTCGTTTGTGTTTCAGTCGTTTTCGCTGCGAAAAAGTCTGAAAAAACGGTGCGGATAGATCGTGCGCGACCCCTAGAGGGTCGCCATCGCCAGCCGGCGCAACAACATCGCGTCAGGCGTGCTCTCAGCGGCCATGAGCCGCTTAACCGCCTCAGCGAGCGTGGCCAGGACATCAATGACCTCGATCTGATGACCGGGTGCCAGACCGTCATCGGCGACGTCAAGCTGCGTCAAGCCATACAGGAACGCGCCGGGGGCGCGGGACGGGTCGATGTCGAAGTCGTCGGCGTCAGTCATCGTGTCGCTCATGTCAGGTACCTTTCGGCGCCGGTCTTCGGGGCGCCGGGATCGACCTGGATGCGCGCCCTGTCGGCCGGGGACAACCCGAACCGGGAACCCGTCGACGTCATCATCTTTTCCGCGGCCACCATCACCCGGAACGCCGGCGAAGGCACCAACCCCTTGTAGCGGCGCTCCGTGGACGCGCCATCAGCCTCCACCTCGGCTGCGGCCCGGTTGAACAGGGCCACCGCGCGGCAATACACGCCAAAACTGTCAACATCCCACGCTTGGAGTACACGCTTGGCGATCAGGTCGGGGGCCAGACGATCCCACACCGCCCGCGCGTCGGGCGGCAACTCCACAGGCGGCAGGATCGGGGCGTCGTCCGGGATTGGTTCGTTGCGATTGATGCGGCTCTCTCGGGAGCCCTCGAGCGCCTTCAGATGATTCGGGCGCGGGCGGCGCCCGCTGCTGCGACTACCCATTTCGAACTCCTTTGCTGGATGGGTTTGCTGGTTTACCGGCATTATTTGCTTGATTGTTATTCTCTGGCATCAAGATCAAAAGCCTAACGGGGTCGCGGATGGTGACCTGCGTTAGAGATGAAAACACCCCCCCTGAGCTGCGATGATGCAGCGGTAGCCGTGGTGTGGGGTGGCCATCCGAGGATTTGCCGGTGTGGTGGGGGTGGTTGGTCTCCACTTCCAGCCTGGCCGGTGTTTGCTGGGGACTGGCCGGTGTTTGCTGGCGGGGGACGGGGTGTGTGGTCGGGGCTTCAGTTCACTTCCGGCCGCCCGTGTTGGGGGTAGTCGGGTGGCGAAAATTTTCGCCGCGAGGGATCTCCTCACTTCCCGGCCGGCCATTTCAGAGAGCGTGAGCCGGTTTTTGCCGCTTTGGCGGCGGCGCTGCGCCAAGCCTGCTCATCGGCGTCGTTGGTGATCTGGACGTCCAGATCGCGCGTAAGCGTCTCGACCGGGTCGAGCGTCGGGCTGGGACGTGTCGTCACTGTGTTGTTAGGTACTAGCCGGCCTAGACAGTTGGAGCATTTAGGTTCGCCGTCGATCGGGGTCCACTGCCTAAAGCAGACGCAGCAAGCGCGGTACTGGTCGGTCATTGCTTCCTCTCCGTGGGGTGCCAGCTGCACCGCTGCCCGGGTGCGGCGACGGGGATGCGGCAGGGCCGGCCGGCGCGGGTGGGCCGGCCGCAGTAGAACGGGGCCAGCGCGACGCGGGCCCCCCAGCGCGGGGGCAGCGGCCCGAGGTGTTCGTGCGGGGGAGGGTCGGACCTGTAGGACACGGTGGGGTCGTTGATGGTGGCGCATTCGGCGAGGACCAGCCGGTCGGCGCCGTCCGGGTCGATGACGGTGACGGCGGCGTAGTCGGGCTGGCCAACGTCACAGAGGCAGGTGGAGCGGTCCGGGTCGATGATCCCGAAGCGGTCGGTCATTGGTCGTATCCGCTCATGAGGTTCTGGTGGATGCGGTGGCATTTATCGCAGCGTGGCCGGCCGGCGGATTGTTCGTTTTCGCCGCAGTCGACGCAGCGCCCGGCGCGGTAGCGGATGTGTTGCTCAGGGGTGGTTTCCCGGGGTCCGATCGGCGTCGTAGCCGTGTAATCGTCCAGTTCAGAAGGCTGCGCAGACCACTTTCCAGATTTGGCTTACTACCCCTGACCCCCCATAGGTAGGCCCCCGACTCCTGCTGGTCAGGAGGTGTTTCCCCGGGGGAGGGGCCAAATCTGGAAATAGCCCCGGACTTGAGCACGGCGGGGTCGATCCCGTCCGCCAGCCGGTAATGCCACCTGTTCTGGCTATCACTGCCGGTAATTTTCACGCGGGTGACGACGCCGAGCAGATGCAGTTCCTGCAGTTGGCGGTTGGTCGTGTTGTAGGGCTTGTCGACGCCGACCGCGACACCGTTGGCGTTCCCCGACGTATGCACGGCCAGCCAGTCGACGATCTCTAATTTCAGGGGCGGCATCGAGTCCCGCGCCGCGCGGATGACCAGGCGCATGGCAGCGTCGCGGCCCAGGCCGATAGCGGTGGCGCCGCGGAAAATCTGCACCAGCTCCTTCGGGTATCTGGTGGGCATCTCCAACATGTGGGCTTCCTCGACCTCGCCGTTGGGTGCACGGTCTACGGCGGTGCGCGCGCGGGTCACCAAGTCCGCAGCGTTGATGATCGCGTCGATTTCGTTATCGTCGGGGTTGATCGCGGCGGCCGTGTCGATGTTCTCGACGAGGCCGGCCACCAGCCGGGCGAGGTCAGCGCGCATCTTCTTTTCACCGCCGACACCGCGAACCGCGGACTTCGCGGCGTCCTTGCGTGCTTCGGCATCGTTGGAGTTCACGCGCAGCAGCACGAAACGGTCACCCAACTTTGAGATGACTTCGCGGGCCCGGTCATAGGCCGACGTGACCGCACCGATGACAACGATGCGGCCCTTCCATTCGATGGAGCGGCCGCCGTCGGTGCCGACTTGACGGCGCCAGTAGCCGTCATAGATTTCGCGCAACGCCTTGAGCACGTCGTCGCGGCGGTCCCGGCTCATCGCCAGGATGGACGTGAAGTCTTTGAATATCAGGATGCCGCGGTCACCCATCTCACGCAGCAGCCCGCCGGTGGCGTCGGCTGATCGTTCGTGCTGGCCGCTCGCGGACAGGAACGCGCCTTCGGAGGAGATTGTGGATACGGTGATGGCCCCGGCGCAATTGCCGAGGGGAACAATGGTTTCGGTCTTGGCTGCGCCTGAGCCGCTGACGATCAGAAGCCACACCGGGTCGCCGTCGAGTTTCTCGACGGCCGCGACGGCTAGCGTTATGTTGATCGCGTCGAGGTCGTATTTGTCGCCGAACGCGGCCCGGTATCCATCGTGAACCTCATCCAGTGACACGGGTTGCACCGGCGCGGGCCTGGGCGCCTCGACCTTCGGCGGTTCGGGGGTCTGCGTCACCGGCGCCGGGATGGGTTTGACGAGCCGCCACAGCTCGTCGACGGTGTGGCTCACCAAGTAGTCGTCGAGGCCGGTTTTCTCGTCGGTGTCTGGCAGGTGCAGATAGGCGACCCGCGCACCCTTGAATTTCAGATACTCGGCCAGTTTGCACAACTCGGCCTGCACCGGCGGTTTGCGGGCAACGTCACCGTCGAACGCGAGAACGACATCGCGGCCGTTGAGCGCGATGTCGTTGAAGTCGGCGACCGCGGTCTTACCGCCGGCCGCGTTGGTGCCGCGCCATCCCGCCACCCCATTGATGGACACGCAGTACACGCCGCGTAGTGCGGCGCAATCCGCTTTCTTCGACCCTTCGGTGATCATCAGCGGCTTGCTGGGGTCGGCCAGCGTTGGTCCGACACCGACCGGCACGTCGATGTGGTTGGCCTGCCGGTATGGCATCTCGTACTTGGCCGGCTTGCCGTTGCGTTCCCGCGGGTGATCCGGCCGGTAGGCGTGTCCCCAAACGTCGCCGCGCGCGCTGTGCTGCGGGATGAGCAGCCCTTGCGTGCGCTGCCCGGCCTTAGCGATGCCCAGCTCGGCCAGGCGGCGCGGGTCGCGGATGGTTTCGTAGCCGCGCAGCTCCGCGAACTCGGGCGTGATGCCGGACGCGGCGAGCATGGTGAGGTGATGTTCGGCGATCATTGACCCACCGCCTTCGTCTGGCAGCGTGGGCCGCGTTGCGCGCGCTTGGAGTCGTTCGCTGTAAGCCACCGGCCACAGGTGTCGCAGCGAACGGCCAGCCGAAAATGCCCGTCGAAGAGTGCTTGCCAGATCGAGCCGTCGACGCCGGCCACCATGGCCTCGTCGATACCGAGGTGGTCGGCCGCTTTTCCGTTAGACTGGCGGTGCTGGTCTTTGATGGCGGCCGGTGTGTTGGTGGTGTCGGGTCCCTCGGGAGTGGTGTCCCGGGGGCCGACTTCGTTAGGCGGCCCCGAATCGCGGCGCATCACGCAGCATCACCGCCGCCTGGGCGAGCGTTGGCGAGGTCGCGGCGGGCCGGCTCGAGCAGCACACGGAGCTGGTCGACCTGCTCGCGGGTGAACGGCCGAGCTTGGGCGACAACCTTTTCGATGTAGTTGGCGATTTTCGCTGCGGCGAGGTCGCGTTCGGCGTTGACCCGATCGGGGTCATCGATTGGCCTGCCATGCAGACCGGCGCGGCGCGCGCGGGCATTGGCTATTGCGGGATGCAATTTGGGTGTCCTCCGGGCATCACAAAGTGAGCCCATTCGACACTCCGGTTCCCGGAAACGGGGATGCGCTTAATTTATCAGGGATTAGCGCTTATTCGTGGAAGCGCCACGCGGGTTGGCAGTCACTTCATCGGAAAGCTGGTCCAACGGTAGTAACCGGATACCGAGGCGATGCGTCTGCCACCCCTCGGCATGCTCCTCTTGCAGCTCGACGTCACGAGTGCGTAGCGTTGCACCGATTCGGCGCAGCACTAATGCCAGCGTCGCATCCGAAGCCCTGACATTGTTTTTCTTTCGCCGGGCGACGGCCTTGCACACCAGGCACGTGAACTCCCATCGCCGACCATCGGCGAGTCGCGTCTCGGTAACTGCGGCGCGGCCGGTGGTAGCCCGCACGCCGTTAGCCAGGATTGACCCGTTGGTGTTGTAGACGGAGATTTCACCGGACGCATCGCGCCTTATCGGCGTCGATGCGCCGATACGCTCCCGTAACGCAGCGAACATCTCGTATTGCGTCGCGCGGGTTTTCTTTTCGTCGTGCTCGATGTCGCAGATATGCACCGGTGGTGTGTGGCGGTCGCACGCCAGGCGATACCAAGTGCTCATCGCAGCCACTCAATCGCAATGCGTTCGGGGTCGAACGGCACCCGGCCACGCTTCCCGACCGGCAATATCGTCGCGGTCATCAACACGTTGATGACGGCGCGCTGACGGTCAGGGTCCAACCGGGCGAACGCCTGATACACGCGCTCGGTGCCCAACGGCACGTCGGCGAATACCCGTTTCACGCTGGCGTCGGCCATCT
>NZ_JBKQQD010000421.1:0-14199 GCF_052144515.1 Mycobacterium sp.
TTGCCCGACCCACTGGGCCCCAGCAACGCCGTCAGCGAACCGGCGGGCACCACGAAATCCACATGATCCAGCGCGACGAAATCCCCATAACGCTTGAAGGCGTCACGCACCACAATCGCGTGGTCAGTCCCAGCGTCGGTCATGTTCAAGTCTCCTTGTCAAGCCTGTGCTTTCGCGCGTTTCCGGCGAATGAGCAGAATCGTCTTGACGATCAGGAACGCGACGGCGACACCCATCAGCAGCGTCGACAGCGCGTAGGCGCCGTATTCGGCCCCGCGGTTGTAACGGTCGTTGACCAGCAGTGTGAGTGTTTGCGATTCTCCCGGTAGGTTGGACGACACCATGATGACCGCGCCGAATTCGCCGAGAGTACGCGCGGTGGTGAGCACTAGGCCGTAGGTCAGGCCCCACCGAATGGATGGCAGCGTGATCCGCCAAAACGTCTGCCACGTTCCCGATCCCAGGGTCGCCGCCGCCTGTTCCTGCTCGGTCCCCACCTCGACGAGCACCGGCTGGACCTCGCGCACCACGAACGGCAGGGTGACGAAGATGCTGGCCAGCACGATGCCCGGCACGCCGAAGATGATCCTGAACCCGAGGTTGTTTTCGATGAAGCCCAGCGCGCCGGCCGATCCCCACAACAGGATCAGCGCTACACCCACGATGATGGGCGAGACCGCGAACGGCAGGTCGATGACCGCCTGCAGCAGGGCCCTACCACGAAATCGGTTGCGCGCCAGCAGTATCGACATCAGGACACCAAAGCTGACGTTCAGCGGCACCACGATGGCCACCACCAGCAGCGAAAGGTGCAGCGCCGATATCGCCGCCGGAGTAGTGACCCAGGCATAGAACTGGTGAAAACCGGGTCGGAACGTCCGCCACAGGATCAGGGACACCGGAACGACCAGCATGATGCCTATATAGGCCAACACCGTGTATCGGGTCAGGAAACGAACCCAGGTCGACGGCGTCATCCTGCCTTCTCCTCCCGTTTGGCTCTGCGCCCACCCACGATCCGCAAGAGCACCAGAACCGTGAACGAAATAGACAGCAGCACAATGGATATCGCGGCAGCGCCGGTGCGGTCGTCGTTCTCGATCAGGGCGCGGATCCACTGCGACGAAACTTCGGTCTTGCCCGGCACCTGCCCGCCGATCGTCACCACCGAGCCGAACTCGCCGATGCACCGCGAGAAGGCCAGCCCGGCGCCCGATAACAACGCGGGCAGCAGCGACGGCAGCACGATCGTGGTGAAGACCTGGAGTCCGCTGGCGCCCAGCGACGCCGCCGCCTCCTCGACGTCCCGGTCGATTTCCAGCAGCACCGGCTGAATGGCGCGCACCACCATCGGCAGCGTGACGAACGTCAGCGCCATCGCAACCCCCGGGGGGGTGTGCTGCAAGTGAATGCCTATCGGGCTGTTCTTGCCGTACAGGGCCAGCATGACAAGGCTGGTGACGATCGTGGGTAGAGCGAAGGGCAGATCGATGATCGCGTCAATCAGGCCTTTGCCGACGAAGTCGTCCCGCACCAGCACCCAGGCGGTCGCCAGGCCAAACACCAGGTTGATGATTGTGACCGCGACGGAAACGAGCAGGGTCACCTCGAACGACTCGAGCGCGGCATGCGACGTGACCGCCAGCCAGAAGGCCTCCCAGCCCCCACCAATGGACTGCCATGCGATCGCTGCCAGTGGCAGCAGCACGATCACCGAAAGCCACAGCGATGCCACGCCGACCCGAAGCGACGTGCCGGCATCCCGTACGGGCGCGCGCGGCCCTGCCGGCGCTGCCGGCGCGTCCGGAAGTTCACTGCCAGGTTGGAGAAGCTCCGCCGGAATCGCCTCGGGGCCGGGGCTTTCGCCCAAAAAGGATCGGGTCATCCGGTGGCCTGCAGGTAGACCTTGGTGATGCGTCCGGTGGCCTTGTCGAACAGCTGCGAGTCGACCGTGGGCCAGCCGCCGAGGTCGGTGATCGTCCACAGCTTCACCGGCACCGGGTACTCGTCCCGGAAGACGCTGGCGACGGCGGGATCGACCACCCGGAAACCGGCCTGGGCCCAAAGCCTTTGGGCCGGGGCGGTGTACTGGAAGTTCTTGAACGAGTTCGCCACGTCAAGGTGCGCGCTGGTGGTCACCACGGCCACCGGGTTCTCGATTTTGAAAGTCTGCTGCGGGATAACGTGCTCGACCAGTTTGCCTTGCCGCTCAGCGGCGATGGCCTCGTTCTCGTAGCTGATCAACACGTCGCCGCTGCCTTCGATGAAGACATCAGTGGCGAGGCGACCTGAACTGGGGCGCAATTTGACGTGTTCGTGAACGAGTTTGCTGATGAAATCGATGCCCGCGTTGACGTTTCGGCCACCCTCGCTCTTGGCGGCGTACGGGGCGAGCAGATTCCACTTGGCCGAGCCCGAGCTCAGCGGGCTGGGTGTGACGACCTCGACGTCGGGCTTCAGCAGATCATCCCAATCCCTGATGTTCTTCGGATTGCCCTTGCGCACCACCAATGACACAACGGATCCGAACGGGATGCCCTTGGTGGCGTCCTTGTCCCAGTCCGGGGACACCTTGCCGGCCTTGACCAATCGCGTGATGTCCGGCTCGACCGAGAAGTTCACAACATCGGCCGGCTTTCCTTCGACAACGCCGCGTGACTGGTCGGCGGAGGCGGCGTATGAGGTCACCACCTGCACACCCTTGCCCTCCGCGGAGGCGTTGAACGCCGGAATCACCTTGCTCCAGCCGGGTTCTGGGACCGAATAGGCGACCAGGGTTATCTTCGTGTTCGCGTTGGTCAGCCCGCCGCCGCCCACGGCATCACTGGCCCCGCCCCCACACGCGGCAGTTACTTCCACGAAGACTCCCGCGATCAGGGCGAGCATCGCGGCATACCGGACGCGGCGCCTGTGCAACGCACCCCCGGTGTGGTTAAGCATTGCGTGACCTTCCAGTACGGGACTTATGGGCTTCGGCCCCGTTACTGCGGAAAGGCTCTTGACGTCGGGAAATTCACCAATTCCGGACCAGACCGCAGACGGGTTTTAAGCGTCAGCGACAACAGCGCACGAAGGCATGGCACTCCGAGCCAGCAAACGCCATACGCATGGCGCGAAGCTTAACAGCGGGCATCCGCAACGGCGCGTCAGCAACCGCGCGACGTCACCGCCATCACGGGCCTTACCCGGGCGCCCCGGGCCGCCGAGCCGACGCAGGCAGGCACGCACAGTGGGCATCATCAGGGCATGATCACCACGCGCGTAGCACGACGTCGGTCCCGAAAACCACAGGTCGATGCCGTCTACCGCGGTGAGGATCCGCTTGCCGCATGGAGGAGGCCTTGCGCATTCGACAAAACATCCGTTTCCTCGGGGCGCAGATCGGCAGGCATCGTGACCGGCCGACTCTTGGCGCCTATGTAAAAGTCATGGTGATGGAAAAACGCTCCACGCCTAAGCCGGATTACCCGGCTCCTGGCAAGCGGGTGAAACCCGGTCAAGCGCCGTTGCACACCCCGAGTCGCGGATCGTATTGCCGTAGCCGTCGGCAGTGGCGATGTTGGCGTTCATCACCCCGCCCGAATTTCTCGCGCCCTAGGTGCGCCGGTAGCTCGCGCGGTGGGATACGGTTTGCGTCGTGAACGCTATGCAGATCCACCTGTTGGTTGTGGGGATCCCCTTGTTGCTGGTGGCCGTGCTGGCGACGTTGATCTGGTCGCGCAAGGGACTCCACCCCGAGAGCTATAAGTTGTCGGAGCCCTGGACGCATCCACCGATCCTGTGGGCCGCCGCTGACGAGGCTGTCGGCAGCGCGCACGGCGGACATGGCGGGCATGACACATCGGAATTCACAGTCGGAGGTGGCGCCAGTGGCACGTGGTGATGTTGCGACGATCGAGCCCGCCGACCTCCCCAGGGGCTCGGTGGTCACCACCAGCGGACGCGTCTCCGGGGTCAGCGAGCCCGGCGAGCTTTCCGTGCACTACCCGTTTTCGATCAATGACCTCGTCGCCCTCGACGACGCGCTGACCTACGGCTCGCGGGCATCCAGGGCGCGCTTCGCCATCTACATCGGCGACTTGGGTAGCGACACCGCCGCACGGGCTCGCGAGATTCTGGCCAAGGTGCCGACGCCGGACGACGCGGTGTTGCTCGCCGTCTCGCCGGACCAGTGCGCCATCGAGGTGGCCTACGGCACCGCCGTCCGGGGTCGCGGCGCCGAGTCGGCTGCACCGCTTGGGGTCGCTGCGGCTTCGTCGGCGTTCGAGCAGGGCGACCTGGTCGACGGGCTGGTCAGCGCGATCCGCGTGCTCAGTGCGGGGATCTCCCCGGCTTAGATTGCGCCACCAGGAGTGGTTGGAAAAAGCCGCGCATAGGGGCGTGCCGGCGGACGTCATCGGCGAGATCACCCGCCGGCACGGCATCACGCCCGACAGTTTCGACATCCTCCACAAGATGGAGGAGATCACTGATCCCGACGGCAAGTCCTTTTTCCTCATCCCGCGACGCGCCGGCGGCAGCGACGCGCGCAAAGCGGCGCTGATGACCTACATCTTCAATGCGGGCACCGGCTACGCGGAGGCGGGCGAGCAGCCCGGAGTCACCAACGACTTCCCGGAGACGCCGTATTCGGCCGCCGAGGTCCAGCGGATCATCGACCGGCAGCGCGGCAACAGCTGGAGCTATGACCGCGACGTCAGGTTCGTCCACCGCAATGGAGGGCGCCTCGTCTCCACACCCAACGGCATGCTGATGGGCCTGGGCGGCAACCGGATTCAGGGCCTGTTCAGCCAGCAGGGCGGAACCGCTTGGGGCGACATCTTCATGGTGAACATCGATCGCTGCAGCGACCCCTGCGAGCAGCTCCGCCAAATCGTGCGCTCCGGGCGCGCCTGGTACACCGACCGCCGGGGTGCGCCCGTGCAGAGCAGCCTCAACCTGGACCGCGTGCTCCACCACGAGGAGCGGCACTCCGCGCAATGGGCCGCGAAGGGTTACCTACGCATGCTCAGGGACTACGGCTGGGAACTGGTCCGCGAGAAGGCCTTCGGCAAGACGAACAGGCTGGAAGACGACGCGGGTCTGTCCGACGGTGGCTACCGGTAGTCCGCTCAGTTCGCCTCGCCGGCGTCGAAACGACGCGCCCGCAACGCCCGTTTGACCGCGGCCTGACCCTCCAGCACCAGGCGGCGTAACGCCGGCGGCACCTCGGACTCCGGGGCGGTCAGAAACTCGTCGGCAGCGGCGATGGCGGCGTCACTGATGTCCCAGTAGGGATACAGGCCGATCACCACGGTCTGCGCGACCTCGCTGGAGCGGCGCGCCCACACCCCGGGGATCGCCTCGAAGTAGCGCGCGGTGAACGGCTTGAGCAGCTCACCTTGTCCGGGTGCGGCGATGCCCGTGATGATCGCGCGAGCCGTGATGTTGGCCAGGGTGTCGTCTTCGACCACCGTGGTGAACGCCTTCTCCTTGACGTCGAATTGCGGCCGGGCAGCTGCGGCCTGGGCGCTGTGCCGTTTGCCGGCAGCGGTCGCGTCACGTTGCGCCTCAGCGTCGATCCTCGGTGTCGCCGGCCCGTCGGCGTCAATGGCCCCGGCAGCCGCGAGTGCACTCACGATGCGCCAGCGCAGGTCCGTATCCACATTCACGCCCGCCAAGCCAAGTGCGGCCGGGTCACCATCGAGCAAGGCCGCCAGCGTCTCGACATGCCGGGGAGACAGGACGGACGAGCACAGCGTGTTGACGAAGGCCAGTTGATGGTCCGACGCGGGCGCAGCGGCACGCGCCAATTCCAGCAACTGGTCGGCGTACTGCGGCCAGCCGTGCTCGCGGGCCCAGCCCGGCTCGGCATAGGAGCCCAGTGCCGTCTGTGCCTGCAGCAGCAGCCGCTGACCCACCCCGACCTCGGTTTCGGCATGTATCCCGCCCGAGACCAGTGCCACGAAGTCGCGGGCTCGCAGTTCGGCCTCGCGGGTCATCTCCCACGCCGCAGACCACACCAGAGTGCGCGGCAGCGGCTCGGCGATATCGGCGATCCGCTCCAACGCGGTCCGCAGTGACTCGGCGTCCAGCCGCAATGAGCAGTAGGTTAGGTCGTCGTCGTTGACCAGAATCAGTTTGCCGCGGGAAACACCAACCAGCGCAGGGACTTCCGTTTCCGGGCCGTCGATGTCCAGTTCCTCCCGGTGCACCCGCACTAGCTTGCCGGATCCATCGTCGTCGTAGATGCCGACGGCCACCCGGTGCACCCTGGTCTCGCCCGCGCCGGGCGCCGCGCCGCTCTGCGTCACCGCGAACCGGGTGAACTTGTCGTCGGTGTCGACGTCGAAATCCGGCCGCAGCGTGTTCAGTCCAGTGGTTTTCAACCACTGCTGACCCCAATTCGACAAATCGCGGCCGGACGCTTTCACCAGTGCGGAAAGCAGATCGTCGAAGGTGGCATTGCCGAACGCGTGGGTGCGGAAGTAATCGCGCAGCCCGGCAAGGAAGTGCTCCAGCCCGACGTAGGCGACGAGTTGCTTGAGTACCGAAGCGCCCTTCGCGTAGGTGATGCCGTCGAAGTTCACCTCGACGGCGGCCAGATCGGGGATTTCGGCGGCGATCGGGTGCGTCGACGGCAACTGGTCCTGGCGGTACGCCCACGACTTCTCGACAGTCGCGAACGTGGTCCACGCCTCTTTGAATTCTGTTGCTTCGCTTTGGCATAGCACCGATGCGAAGGTGGCGAAGGACTCGTTGAGCCACAGGTCGTCCCACCAGGTCATGGTGACCAGGTCGCCGAACCACATGTGCGCCATCTCGTGCAGCACCGTCTCGGCGCGCCGCTCGTAGGAGGCCCGGGTGACCTTGCTGCGGAAGACGTAATCCTCGAGGAACGTCACCGCGCCCGCGTTTTCCATTGCGCCGGCGTTGAACTCGGGGACGAACAGCTGGTCGTACTTGCCGAACGCGTACGGCAACCCGAAGTGCTTGTGGTAGAAGCCAAATCCTTGCTTAGTCTGCGTGAACAACCGTTCGGCGTCCATGTGTTGCGCCAGCGAGGCCCGGCAGTAGATGCCCAACGGGATGTCGCCGTGTTCGTCGGTGTAGACGTCTTCCCAGACGGCGTACGGCCCGGCGACCAGGGCCACCAGATAGGTGCTCATCCGCGGGGTGGTAGCGAAGGTATGCGCTGCGCTCGCGCCGTTCTCCGTGACGGTCGTGCACGCGCCGTTGGACACCACCCTCCAGTGCTTGGGCGCGGTCACCCGGATGTCGAACGTGGCCTTCAGGTCGGGCTGGTCGAAACAGGCGAACATCCGCTTCGCGTCGGCGGTTTCGAATTGCGAGTACAGGTAGGTTTCATCGTCCACCGGGTCGACGAAGCGATGCAGGCCCTCGCCGGTGTTGGAGTAGCGGCAGTCGGCGTCGACGACGACCACGTTGCGGTTGGCCAGTCCCCGCAGCGGGATCCCGATCGATTCGTCATATCCGGAGACGTCGAGTTCGCGGCCGTTGAGGCTGGCACTGCGCACCTTTTCGGCGGAGATGTCGATGACCGTGTCGCCGCCGGCCAGGGCGTCGAACTCGACGGTGGTGGTGGAGCGGAAAGTTCGCTCGCCGGGAGCACCGTTACCGTCGGTGACATCGAGGTTGATCTGGTAGCTATCGACGGCGATCAGGGCGGCGCGTTCGACAGCCTGGTCCCGGGTGAGGTTAGGAAGAGCCACCCGTCCAACTTAGAGCGTGGTGGGCTGGCCCTGCAGAATGGGAACAGGCGCGCGGCGACTACGGTTGTGTTTTGGCGGTGTTTTGACCGTTTCTGACTTTGAGAGGACTGCGCAATGCCCGAGAAGGCTCCTGAGAAGTCTGTCGCCGATTTCTGGTTCGATCCGCTGTGCCCGTGGGCCTGGATCACGTCACGCTGGATCCTTGAAGTCGAGAAGGTCCGCGACATCGACGTGAACTTCCACGTGATGAGCCTCGCGATACTCAACGAAAACCGCGAAGACCTGGCCGAGAACTACCGCGAGAACATGAAGAAGGCTTGGGGACCCGTGCGGGTGGCTATCGCTGCCGAGCGGGCCCGCGGCGCCAGCGTGTTGGCGCCGCTTTACACCGCGATGGGCACCCAGATCCACAACAAGGGCAACAAAGAGCTCGAAGAGGTCATCAAGCTATCGCTGGACGAGGCGGGACTGCCGGCGGAGCTGGCCGATGCCGCCACCAGCGAGGCCTACGACGACGCCCTGCGCAAGAGCCACCACGCGGGGATGGACGCGGTCGGCGAGGATGTTGGCACCCCGACCATCCACGTCAACGGTGTGGCGTTCTTCGGGCCGGTGCTGTCGAAGATCCCGCGCGGCGAAGAAGCCGGGAAGCTCTGGGACGCCTCCGTGACGTTCGCGGCCTATCCACACTTCTTCGAGCTCAAGCGGACTCGCACGGAGCGACCCGAGTTCGACTGAACGCGTTGCGTCGCTGACCCCGGTGGGTAAGGATGTCGGGCATGCGCGTCTACCTGGGTTCTGACCACGCGGGATACGAGCTCAAGCAGCAAATCATCGAGCACCTGACGAAGTCCGGACACGAGCCGATCGACTGCGGCGCATTCAGCTACGACCCCGAGGACGACTACCCGGCGTTCTGCATCGCGGCCGCTACTCGCACGGTGGCCGACCCGGACAGCCTCGGCATTGTGCTGGGCGGATCGGGCAACGGCGAGCAGATCGCAGCCAACAAGGTGCCCGGGGCGCGCTGCGCGCTGGCCTGGAGCGTGGAGACCGCGACGCTGGCCCGCGAACACAACAACGCGCAGTTGATCGGGATCGGTGGCCGCATGCACACCATCGCCGAGGCGCTGACCTTCGTCGATGCCTTCGTCAACACGCCGTTCTCGAAAGCCGAACGCCACCAACGGCGTATCGACATTCTCGCCGAGTACGAACGCACCCACGACGCGCCGCCGGTGCCCGGCGCGCCGGCCTGAGACCCCGGGAGCCACTGGGGTGCCCGAAGGGCATACGCTGCATCGGCTGGCCCGGCTGCACCAGCGTCGCTTCGCGGGGGCGCCCGTCGCGGTATCCAGCCCGCAGGGCCGATTCTCCACTTCCGCGGCCGCGGTCGACGGCCGCGTCTTGCGGCGCACCAGCGTCTGGGGCAAGCACTTGTTCCATCACTACGCCGACGGCCCGATCGTGCACGTTCATCTCGGCCTCTACGGCACCTTCACCGAATGGTCCCGGCCCGGCGACGGCCTGCTGCCGGAGGCGGTGGGTCAGGTGCGGATGCGGATGATCGGCGCCGATTACGGCACCGATCTGCGCGGCCCGACGGTGTGTGAGCTGCTGGACGAAGCCCAAGTCGGCGATGTTGTGGCCAGGCTCGGGCCCGACCCGTTGCGCAGCGATGCCGACCCGTCGTGGGCCTGGAACCGGATCGCCAAGTCCCGCAGGCCTATTGGGGCCGTTCTCATGGATCAGACCGTCATTGCGGGCGTGGGCAATGTCTACCGCAGCGAGTTGCTGTTCCGCCACCGCATCGACCCGTTCCGGCCCGGCCGGGGGATCAGCGAAACCGAATTCGACACGGCGTGGACCGATCTGGTGGCGCTGATGAAAGTGGGCTTGCGCGGCGGCAAGATCGTCGTGGTGCGCCCCGAACACGACCACGGTCCGCCGTCATATCTGCCCGATCGGCCCAGGACGTATGTGTACCGGCGCGCCGGCGAGCCGTGCCGAGTGTGTGGGACAACAATCAGCACGACCGTGCTGGAGGGCCGGAATCTGTTCTGGTGTCCTCATTGTCAAACATGAGATTAGTCACATGTCAAATAGGTTGTGACCCTGCAGATTTCGTTATCTGGGTGCAACTTAATTCTGTTTAGATCTTGACCGGCGGGGTACACGCTAACATTGTGAAAATAATTCCACGTTTAATTGCAACGGTTTTCGCCGTGAGCGCTGCCCTAGGTGTGGCGGGTGTGGGTGCCGCCGTCGACGCCCAAGCCCAGCCCGGACCCTTCCCGCAATGGTGCCCGGGCGACTTCTGGGACCCGGGCTGGGGAGACAACTGGGACCGAGGCCATTGCCACGACAACTGGCGGGGTCCCGGACCGAGGTATGACGACCGTGGTGGCTGGCACGACGACCGCGACCGCGGATGGGACCACCGCTGAGATAGCCAACAGAACACCCCCTCCGAACGGCGGGGGTGTTCTATTTCGTCAGTACTCCCAGCACCCGGTAGACCTCGTCACTGAGGGCGAGGCTGCGAGGGTCCGCATTGGCCTTGGTGGCGTCGAAGCGATTCGCCACATACGCGTAGCCGATTCGGTGTTCCAGGTCGACGAAACCGAATGAGCCGCCCAAACCACCGTGTCCGAAGATGCGCGGGTTGGGTCCGTTGACCCCCCGCTGGTTGAGCATGTATCCCAGACCCCACCCGTGGTCGGCGACCCGGGGGCCCAGCACCAGGTCGGTCTCAAAACCGCCCTGACACACCCGGACCAGGTCCATGTGCTCACGGCTGAGCAGTTTCTCTTGGGCGAGCGCGTTGTAGAACGTCGCCAACCCTAGCGCCGACACCTGTCCGTTGGTGCCGGGGAACTCGAGCTGGCGCCAGAGAGTCAGGTCGTGGGAGCCCAGTTCGTCGTCGGGGGCGAATCCCATCGAGATGGACAATCCCGCCTTGGGGTGGTCGGCCAGGCTGGTCGGGTAGCCGGGGGCTTGTGCGTCGGCCAGCAGGTCCCGGGCGTGCGGCTTGTTCACCCGATCGGCGCAGCGGAGTTGTTCGGCCGGCGGCAGGCCGATGTGGACGTCGGCGCCGAGCGGCTCAGCGATCTCGGTGCGCAGGTACTGACCGATGGTGCGACCAGTCACCCGGCGGAACACCTCGCCGAGGATGAAACCGAACGTGGTCATGTGATAGCCCTGCGCGGTGCCCGGCTGCCACCACGGTTCCGCGGTCGCGAGCTGCTCGCAGACGAAATCCCAATGGGCGACTTTTTCCCAGCTCATCCGGGTGCGCGGCCCGATTACGCCGGATCGGTGGCTCATCACCATGGCCAGGGTGATGTCTTCCTTGCCCGCCTGCCCGAACTCCGGCCAGTAACGGGCCACCGGAGCCTGCAGGTCCAGCTCACCGCGGTCGGCCAGTTGGTGGACGCAGGTGGCGGACAGGCCCTTGGTGCCGGACAGCACGGTGGTCAGGGTGTTCTGCTGCCAGGGCCGGGTACCGGCCGCGTCGGTCGAGCCGCCCCACAGGTTGACGACCAGGTTCCCGTCGACCCACACCGCGACGGCCGCGCCGACTTCGTTGTTCACCGCAAAGTTGCGCTCGAACGCGTCGCGTACTCCTGCGAAGTCCGACGCGCATGAGCCGTGGATGGCAGCGTCGGTTTTAAGGTCGGCTTTAAGGTCGCTCATGGCGCCTTTCTGTCGAGCACAATATTAAGCCCGAGGCGAGGCCCGAGCGGGCGACGGGAATCGAACCCGCGTAGCTAGTTTGGAAGACTAGGGCTCTACCATTGAGCTACGCCCGCGTGTATTAGTCGAGCGAGACTGTACGTGGCAGGACACATCAAATCTAATTGAGCCTGTTATGTGACCGCTCCGTGAGGTGCGAGGTCGCTGCGAAGCCGGTGCTGTCGGGCCGTAGGATCGCGAGGTCAGCGCGGGGTGTAGCGCAGCTTGGTAGCGCATCCGCTTTGGGAGCGGAAGGCCGCAGGTTCAAATCCTGTCACCCCGACCAGCACGCGCCGGCCCCACGGTCACCGACCGTCAGCGACGACCAGCAAGGAGCACACCCCGTGAAGACCAGTGTCGAGCAGTTGAGCCCCACCCGGGTGCGCCTCAGTGTGGAGGTGCCCTTCTCCGAGCTCGAGCCCGACTTCCAGCGGGCCTACAAGGAGCTGGCCAAACAGGTGCGAGTGCCCGGCTTCCGTCCCGGGAAGGCGCCCGCGAAATTGCTGGAGGCTCGCATCGGACGGTCGGCGATAGTCGAGCAAGTCATCAACGAGGCACTGCCCAGCCGCTACGGGCAGGCGGTGACGGAATCGGAGGTCCACCCTCTCGGCCAGCCCGACATCGACGTGACCAAGAAGGAGTACGGCCAGGACCTGGCGTTCACCGCCGAGGTCGACGTGCGGCCCGAGATCACCCTTCCGGATTTGCACGCGCTGACCATCTCCGTGGATCCGATCGAAGTCACCGACGAGGACGTCGAGGCCGAACTGCAGTCGTTGCGCGCCAGGTTCGGCAGCCTGAAGGACGTCGATCGGCCGGTGGTTGACGGGGACCTGGCCACGATCGATTTGTCCGCCACCGCCGACGGCGAGGACCTGCCCGGCGCCAGCGCCGAGGGAATGTCCCATGAGGTCGGCTCCGGCCGGCTCATCGCAGGCCTCGACGATGCGCTCGTCGGTTTGTCCATCGACGAGTCCCGGGTCTTCACCGCGCAACTGGCGACCGGCGAACACGCCGGGCAGGATGCGGAAGTCACCGTCACCGTCCGGTCGATCAAGGAGCGCGAACTGCCCGAGGCCGACGACGAGTTCGCGCAACTGGCCAGCGAGTTTGACACCATTGACGAGCTGCGGGCCAGCCTCAGCGACCGGGTGCGCATGGTCAAGCGCGCTCGGCAAGCGGAGCAGATTCAAAACGTCACGATGGATGCTTTGCTCGAGCAGGTCGAGGTCCCGCTGCCGGAAGCGATCGTGCAGGCCCAGTACGACGGCGCTATACACAACGCCTTACACGGCCTCGACCACGACGAAGCCAGGCTCGCTGAGGTGCTCACCGCGCGAGGGTCGTCGCGCGAGGAGTTCGAGGCCGAGACGCGCAGCGCCGCAGAGAAGGACGTCAAGAGGCAGCTGGTGCTGGATGCTCTGGCCGATGACCTCGAGATCCAGGTCGGCCAGGACGATCTGACTGAGCGACTCTTGATGACGTCGCGGCAATACGGCATCGAGCCGCAGCAGCTGTTCAGCTATCTGCAGGAGAACAACCAGCTGCCTGCCATGTTCGCCGATGTGCGGCGCGGGCTCACCATGGCCGCTGTCGTCGAGGCGGCGACGGTCAGCGATACCGACGGAAACGCGATCGACACCAGCGAGTTCTTCGGCAGGCGCGGTCAATCCGCCGAGGCTGACGCCGACGAGGCTGATAAAGCCGACGACGCCGGCGAGATTGATGAGGCCGACGAGGCCGATGAGGACGGTGAGGTCGTGGCGCAGGAGGCCTCCGGCCAACCCGCGACATGACGCTGTGAGCGAACGGGCCCATTTCACGGTGTCCACGACCGGCAAACAGGCGGCTCGGTTGGTTAGTGTCGGTGCATACAGATTTCTAGAAAGCAGGTAATCCAGTCGTGACTGACATGCGGCGTTCAAACTCGCAGGGACTCAACCTCACGGACTCGGTCTATGAGCGTTTGCTCTCCGAGCGCATCATCTTCCTGGGTTCGGAGGTGAACGACGAAGTCGCCAACCGGCTGTGCGCACAGATCTTGCTGCTTGCCGCCGAAGACGCCGAGAAGGACATCAACCTCTACATCAACTCGCCGGGCGGATCGATCAGCGCCGGCATGGCGATCTACGACACCATGGTGTTGGCGCCGTGCGACATCGCCACCTATGCGATGGGGATGGCCGCCTCGATGGGTGAGTTCCTCCTGGCGGCCGGCACCAAGGGCAAGCGCTACGCGTTGCCGCACGCTCGCATCCTGATGCACCAGCCGCTGGGCGGAGTGACCGGTAGCGCGGCCGACATCGCCATCCAGGCCGAGCAGTTCGCCGTCATCAAGAAGGAGATGTTCCGCCTCAACGCCGAATTCACCGGCCAGCCGATCGAGCGCATCGAGACGGACTCCGACCGCGACCGCTGGTTCACCGCCCCCGAAGCCCTGGAATACGGCTTCGTCGACCACATCATCACCCGCGCCGCCCACATCACCAATGGAGAAGCACAGTGAATGCCCTGAACCCCGAGGTCCAACCCCAGGCGCGCTACATTCTGCCGTCGTTCATCGAGCACTCGAGCTTCGGCGTCAAGGAGTCCAACCCCTATAACAAGCTGTTCGAGGAACGCATCATCTTCCTCGGCGTGCCGGTCGACGACGCGCCGGCGAACGACATCATGGCGCAGCTGCTGGTGCTGGAGTCGCTGGACCCCGACCGTGACATCACCATGTACATCAACTCCCCAGGCGGCGGGTTCA
>NZ_JBKQQD010000422.1:0-4906 GCF_052144515.1 Mycobacterium sp.
GCTGTCGCTCATTGAGGTGCGGAAACAGCAAGGCGTACTTCCGCTCAAGTTCTTCGGCTTTGCTCATTCTCGTATCATACCTTCTCCTCCCTCGTTTGTAACGCTTAATTTTTTGCGGGCCCTAACCCGCCTCAGCAGCGATGGAGCCCGAAATCCGAACCGCCTGGCAGACGAACAGCCGCTCCTCCCAGGTGGACTCCGGGCCGAGCCGGAGCCAAGGTTCGTTCCAAGGGGGAGGCTCCCGCAAGGACGTGGCAATGGCGGATAGCCTGGCGTCGATGACGGCGTGTAGTCGCCTTCGGTTCTTGGTGCTCATGGCTTCTTACCGGTCTTTCGTGCGATCTTCTTCTGCCTCTGCTTCGGGCACTGAATGTCAACCATCTTTCCGCCTCGGAACACAATGAAGTGTTCCTCCGGACCACAGCCATCGCCCAGCCGGACCTCTTTGCTACGGCTCATGCGCTTCATCTCATTGACCGTCCCCTCACAGAAATCCGACTGGTGCCCGCAGTCGCACTCGAACGACGACGGGAAGATTTCCTTCGGCATCATCCACCTCGGCTCCACCCTCTCGGGTCATCAAGCGGCCCAGCCCCGTCACTTCACTAGCGTGAGCGTCGGAAAGAATCGCTCGCCACCTCGAACCTGTCGGCGATCGCAGGAATGCCTTGTTCCATTAGCTGGTCAGCAATGAACTTCGCCTCGATCGTGTCGCTTGCCATGTAGCATTCGACGAGAGCTGGCATGGGTGTTCCTGCGAAGTCTGCGAGAGGATCATCGACATCGGTTCCCTCCGGAAGCTCCTCATCGGGAATCGGATCGGCTTCATCGGCGGTGACGAAGTTCGGGTCTTCGATGCCATCAGCAGTCGTCCCGCAGAACCAGCAAACCTCGAACGAGTCATCGACCTTGGATCGGCACTTCGGGCAACACCACATGTTTTGTCCTCCGACCTGGCGAATCTCGAAGATGGGACTACTCACTGATAATATCCATGAAGGAACTCGACGATCCAAGAAAAAGCGCCATCAGCCCGGTTGCACTCCTCGTTCCTCGGAACGGAGTTCAAAGCGGACAACGACGAGAACCCGATCCCTGTCCTACTTGTTCCCCGGTCGGCGGGATCACGTCTATCATAAGGGGATTGAAGGCCGAAGGGGGATTGCCCCTTCGGATCGAGTCTATCATCATGATCAGGTCGTGGAATCGCTCGATCCAGCCGGGATAGGCGAACGATCACCGGGGAGACAACAAGATGAGCGATGAATCACGCTTTGAGGTTCTGCCTGCCGGGGTCATTTCCGGCAACATCCCGGTCGAGTCGTGGTACGCCGAGGCCGGGGTCGAGTTCATGCGGCAGGTGATGGACGGTCGGATGGGGTATATCGGCACCGTGCGAGACGACGGGCCGTTCGTGACCGGACGACACTCGAAAGGGTTCTGCCAGTGGGCCACGGAAAACCGGGGGCCGCTGTTGAAGGCGGCATCTGAGAGTTAAAGCGGTGTCCCGTCGCCGTCCAGCAACCGGCGTGCAAACGTGCGGAGATCGTTCGCAGTTCGGTCGGTGATGGGCGCTGTTGAGCGTCGAAAGGAGATTGGCATGGCGAACTTGAATGACAAGGTCGGGATCGTGACCGGCGGCGGGACGGGTATCGGCAGGGCGACTGCCCTGGCGATGGCGAAGGCGGGGGCGGCGGTCGTGATCGGCAACCGGGACGCCGCCAAGGGCGAAGAGGTCGTGCAACTGATCCAGCAGGCCGGGGGCCGGGCCGTGTTCCAGAAGACAGACGTGAGCAGACCAGGCGACGTGAAGGCGCTCGTCGAGCGGACCGTCAGCGAGTACGGGCGTCTCGACCTGGCCTTCAACAACGCCGGGATGGACGGGCAGCAAGTTCCGCTGCATGAACAGGACATCGACAAGGTGACGGCCTTGTTCGACGTGAACGTCAAGGGCGTGTTCTACTGCATGAAGTACGAGATCGAGCAAATGCTCAAGACAGGTGGCGGGGCCGTCGTGAACACGTCCTCGATCTTCGGATTGAACGGCTACCCCGGCTGGTCGCTGTACGTCGCCACCAAGCACGCCGTCACCGGGATGACCAAGGCGGCGGCGCTGGACTATGCCAAGAAGAACATCCGGGTGAATGCGGTCGGCCCCGGCCCGGTCGAAACGCCGCTGCTGGCGAAGGGGACGGGCGGCGACCCGCACAGCTACGCCGCCTTCGTCCCGATGGGGCGGATCGGCCAGCCGGAAGAGATCGCTGACGCCGTGGTGTGGCTGCTCTCCGACGAGGCCCGTTACGTCACCGGCCACACGCTGCCCGTCGATGGCGGGGTCTGCTCGCAGTAACGGCTGAAAAGTCATTCGACCGCCGAGGGAACGGACAGGAACGACACGACGACCGCAACGCCGTCAATCCGGTTGCGACATCAGGGGGATGTGACATGCGAGAGCAACCAGGGCTGTTTACGCCGGTGAAGGTCGGGCCGCTGGAACTGCCCAACCGCATCGTCATGTCGCCCATGACCCGCATCCGGGCCGACGAGGGTTGTGTCCCATCCGAGAGGATGGTCCGCTACTACTCGCAGCGAGCCTCGGCGGGACTCATCATTACCGAGGGAACGCATCCAAGCCCGATGGGGCGGGGGTACACTTACCCACCCGGCCTGCACACGGAAGAGCAGGCGGCGGGCTGGCGGAAAGTGACCGATGCCGTCCACGCTGCCGGGGGCCGTATCTTCGTGCAACTCATGCACGCCGGGCGGGTGTCCCACTCGTCCCTGCTGCCCGACCACGCCCTGCCCGTCGCACCTTCGGCCATCGCTGTTTCCGGGCAGGTTCACACCTTCGGCTTCAAAGTATTGTTCGAGACGCCCCGCCCCTTGGAGACGGAGGAAATACCCGCTGTCATCGAAGAGTATCGCCGGGCAGCGGCGTTGTCGATCACGGCGGGCTTCGACGGGGTGGAACTCCATGCGGCGACCGGCTACCTTCCCCATCAGTTTCAGGTAACGGGGTCGAACCGTCGTACCGACGCCTACGGAGGTTCGCTGGAGGGGCGGACCCGCTTCACACTGGCAGTGGTTGAGGCTCTGTGCAGCGTGCGGGGTGCGGATCGCATCGGCGTCAAGATCGCCCCCGGCTTCACCGTCAATGACATCTTCGACGCCGACCCCGCCGAGACGTACACCTACCTCGCCCGGTCGTTGAACCCGCTGGGCCTCGCCTACCTTCACGTCGGCTACGATAGTGGTTACGGGCGGGGGACCGGCCCGGCGTTCAATCCCATCGACCTGCTCCGTCCGGTGTACTCCGGGACGCTGCTGGCGGTGGGCGGGTTCAGCAAGGCAACGGGAGAGGCGGCGATAGCGGCGGGGCGGGCCGATCTCGTGGTGTACGCTCGGCCATTCATCTCCAATCCCGACCTCGTGGAGCGGTTTCGGCTCGACGCCCCTTTGAATCCTTGGGACGTGCGAACATTCTACGGCGGGGACGATCACGGCTATACGGACTACCCCACGCTGGCTCAACAGGGGTGGCCGGGGTCGTCCACTGAGCCGAGGCCGTGAACCCCACCTCGATCACTGGGGCGGGGTCGGCGGCAGCTTGGCGACGATGCCCTGCGGGACGATCTCGGTGACGTGTCTGACCGTGGGCTTGAGCATGTTCACCACCTTGACCGGCTTCGGGTGTAGCCGCTTCCGGTGGGTGTCGGTGGTCGGCAGGGCGTTGATGCGGCGATAGCTGGCTTCGACACCCATGTGGCATTCCTCCGTCAGACTTCCCGGACAGTGGCTCAGAACAAGGACGTGCGTCATGATAGTTGCGGAATCTCTCATGGTTAGCGATGGTGCCCATGAGATTGAAACGCTTTGGCGTGTACTCCAGACAAGCAAGAGGACGTTCAACAAGATTGACATCCTCCGTATCGATGGCATCAGGTGTCGAGCTGTCTGGAAGGAGCATCCGACCGAGAGCGATCAGACCATACTGGAGGGATCAGGGGCAGCCTGTTGCCCAATGGACTCCAGGAAAACTCTCCTACTCGGTCAAGTCATGGGAATCGGGGAAATACGTCAAACTTTCCGTCGTTCCATCACCTATGTCCACAGTACGGATATAGGGTGTCACAGAGGCTGTGCATTGCATCCTCAACCTGATGATCGGCACAGAGAGTTTGTCGTTTACTTCCTGTGCCGTTCTCTGGCACTGTTTCAGCGTCAGAGGAACTGAGTACAATGAACGGATAGAAGAGGTTGTGCACTTACACCTGGGTAAAGGGCGATGGAATGACCCTGCCCCCGAGTCTGAACTACCCGATCATCGCCATCGCTGACCTGCACGGGCAACTTGATCAACTGGAGCGGTTGGTCACCCGGCTCGAAATGGTCTCAGAGTGGGACGACTGTGCGTTGGTTTTCCTGGGCGACTTCGTTGACCGGGGTGAGGATGTCCCTGGGACGATCGACCTGGTACTCGACTTACTGAGCCGACGACTGGGTGGTTCCGCCATCCTGGGGAACCACGATCTTGCCCTGGTGCGAGCCGCTCGGCTCGATGACGGTCCTCCCTCACCCTACTGGATCGAGAGCTACTTGAGCCGCTATGACCACGACCAGACCTTCCTGGGCTACCTCGGTCGAAGACCGAATCAAGGTGGGGGGCAGTGGGAGAGTGATTTGGAGGAACTCAGGGAAGCGATCCCTGAGAGCCACCGGGCGTTCCTGGTTTCGCTGCCCTGGGTAGTCGAGTCGCCCGGTCACTTGTTCTTGCACTGCGGGCTGTCGTTCGAGTTAGCGGCAAGTGCGACGGAGCAGCTTGCTGCGCTGCATCGCAGAGAATGGGAGCGTTCGGTCATGAAGCCTCACTTGGGTTCCGCCACAGATCGGAAATGGCAGCCTGAGT
>NZ_JBKQQD010000423.1:0-44710 GCF_052144515.1 Mycobacterium sp.
GCGTTGCCGAGTAATTGGGGTGGCAAATACCGTCGACCGCCCAGCCAGTAACCGATGACGCTACCGCTTATGTAACTGGTTTTTGCTGCCTTTGAGGTCGTGATCGGAAGCATTGCCACGACTATGAACACCGAGGCGAGCCCACGATTTCTTCAACACCGTCTAGTACCCGAGTTGGATCGCAACGACGAGACCATCGGTGCAACGACAGCGGTGGAAAACGTGGCGGACTGGGTTGGGTGAAAGCCGCTGAGCAGATGATGGCACCGAATGCGTAAAGAACATTCGAAAGAGCAAATCAAAAAAACTCGGAAACCCCCATCGGGCTGTGCCGCTTCCCCGTCGTCATGATCGTGTCCAGCTTCTTGCGAAAACGTGGACCGCTAGACCCCCCTCACACAGACCGGATCAGCCAGTTGGTGGCCGACAGGGTTGCTGGGGGAAAAAGGGTGCGCACACCGGTTCGAAGTATGGCGGGGGATCAGGTCCGTCCCAGAAATTGCTCACCGGGCCATCACTCATCGCAACATTGCCTCGCCCGTAGGGGGTCCGCCAATAGGTGTGGCAGACGCTGTTGTCCCAAACCACATGAGTCGCCGGAATCGATACATTGACACCCGGGACCAAGGCAGCGGGCTCCCCCGGCAAACGGTTGCCCTCGGCACCACTGAAATGGGCCTAAGGACTGAGGGTCTGCCTGGGCGGTGCCGCCATGCGTGACACTTTTTCGGGGCGGACCCATGTGGCTCCAGCACCTGGGGGTCGGTGATCAGGTCGCTGCGATACACGATCGATCGTCTGAAACATCCGGTAATCGATATCTCCGGCCGCAAAGACCTCGCCCACCCGCGGGAGGCGTTCGCGCATCGCGCGGGCACAGCGCAACCGGCTACCCGCCAGTGCTTGGCTGACCGCAACGCCGCGGCCACCTCGGCGCCCACCGCGGCCTCGGTGTCAATCGCCCAATCTTCGGTCTACGAGCACAAAGACAGCCGGTGGGCGAACAACTGCCCGATCGCGACCAACTGCTCAGCGGCCGCCCGGTTCTCGGCCCGCGCACCCGCACAGATCCGATCCACCCACCCCGCCACCTGCTGAGTCGGCCGCGACGCCCAACATGAATCGAACATGCGACGATCATGCCATCGCCCTCCGACATAAATTCCTGACAGCCGCGCGCCGCTCACGAAGAGCAGTGTCGCCCCGGCTGGCTAGGCTCAATGGGCTGGTCCGACCTTGCCGGCCGGTTGCGTCGCCGAGCTACGCTGGCGCCCACCGGGGGGTCCGGCGCGGAGGAGGTGGGTCACAGTGGGCACGCAGAATCTGGGAAAGGATCGTCTGCTGGACGCCGCGGCCCTGCGCGACTGGGCGCACACCGCCGTCAGCGACCTGATCACTCACATCGACGAGATCAACCGCCTCAACGTCTTTCCGGTCGCCGATTCCGACACGGGCGCCAACATGCTGTTCACCATGCGTTCGGCCCTGGCCGAGGCGAATGCGGGGGCCGGAGCGGAGGGCGGCCCCCGCGCCGGGTGTGCCGCCCGGGCCGCGGCCGCCCTGTCGGCCGGTTCGCTCAACGGCGCCCGCGGCAATTCCGGCGTGATCCTGTCCCAGATCCTGCGCGGCATCGCCGACGTTACCGCGACCGCGGCCGCCGACCGCGGTGGTGAACTGTCCGATATCGACGTCTCCCTCCTCGGGGCCGCGCTGCGGCGCGGCGTCGAGCTGGTCATCACCTCGATGGGCGGCGAGGAGATCCCGGGGACGATCATCTCGGTTCTGCGAGCCGCCGCCGGTGCCGTCGAGGAGTGCGCCAACGGCGAGGAGGGGCTGGTCCAGGCGACCATCGCCGCCGGCGACGCCGCCGTCGTCGCGCTGGAAAAGACCACAGAGCAGCTGGACGTCCTCGCCGACGCCGGCGCGGTGGACGCCGGCGGACGGGGCCTGCTGGTCCTGCTGGACGCGCTGCGCTCGACGGTCACCGGTCAGGCGCCCGCCCGCACCGTGTACGAGCTGTCGCCGCGCGCGGAGACGGCCGACCAGAAAGACGGAGCCGCCGAACGCCGGGCACCGCAGTTCGAGGTGATGTACCTGCTGCACGGCTGCGATGCCCAAGCGGCGGACACACTGCGCGAGCGGCTCGGCGAGTTGGGCGAATCGGTGGCAATCGCCGCGGCGCCGCAGGCGACCCGGGGCTACTCGGTACATGTACACACCGACGACGCGGGTGCCGCCGTCGAAGCGGGACTGGCGGCCGGGCGCCTCAGCCGGATCGTGATCTCCGCCCTGAGCTCCGGCGCCACCGGGCTGCCGGCGGGCGGCTGGACGCGGGAACGGGCGGTGCTGGCCGTCGTCGACGGCGCCGGTGCCGCCGAGCTGTTCGCCGCTGAGGGCGCCTGCGTGCTGCAACCCGATGCGGACGCCGGCGATCCGGCCACCGACATCAGCGCCCACCAGCTGGTGCGGGCCGTGGTGGATACCGGCGCCGCGCAGGTCATGGTGCTGCCCAACGGCTACGTGCCCGCCGAGGAGCTGGTGGCCGGGTGCACCGCGGCCAATGGCTGGGGTATCGACGTGGTACCGATACCGACGGGATCGATGGTGCAGGGGCTGGCCGCGCTGGCCGTGCACGAGCCGGACCGGCAGGCCGTCGACGACGGCTACACCATGGCCCGCGCCGCCGGCGCCGCGCGGCACGGATCGGTGCGCATCGCGACCGAGAGCGCGTTGACCTGGGCCGGCCGCTGTCAGCCCGGTGACGGCCTGGGCATCGCGGGCGACGAGGTCCTGATCGTGGCCGCCGACGCGGCCGCTGCGGCGATCGGCCTGCTCGATTTGCTGCTGGCCTCGGGCGGCGATCTGGTCACGGTGCTGATAGGCGCCGGCCTGGAAGAAGATGAGGCGGACGCTAATGCCACCGCGGTGGGCGACATCCTGGAAGACCACGTGCACGACAACCATCCGGGAACCGAGCTGATGATCTACCGCACCGGCCATCGCGGTGACGCGCTGCTGATCGGGGTCGAGTAGCCATGGCCGCACTCACCGATCGGCTGGACTACGTCCTGGGCGCGAACTCCGCCGATCAGCTCGACGAGGTGTTCGGCATGCGGACGGTCGACGACCTGCTGCGCCACTATCCCCGCAGCTACACCGAAGGCGCTTCGGTACGCAGTGCCGAAGAAGGCGGGGCCGAGAAGCCGGAAGCCGGTCAACACATCACCATCGTCGACACCATCACTTCTGCGGCGACGATCCCGACGAGGAGAGATCCGAAGAAGAAGATCTTCCGCATCACCGTCGGCTCCGGGCGCAGCGCAGTGACCGCCACGTTCTTCAACGCGCGCTACATCAGCAAGGACCTCACCAAGGGCACGCGGGTGATGCTGTCCGGAGAGGTCGGGTTCTATAAGAACGCCATGCAGCTGACGCACCCGGCGTTTCTCATCCTCGACTCGCCGGATGGAAAGCAGCGCGGCACCAGATCGCTGAAAAACATCGCGGTCGCCTCGCAGGCGACCAGGGGCGAGCTTGCAATCGAGGATTTCGAGCGCCGCTTCTTTCCGATCTATCCGGCCAGTACCAAAGTGCAGAGCTGGGACATCTTCGCCTGCGTGCGCCAGGTGCTCGATGTCCTCGATCCGGTGGAAGATCCGTTGCCGGCGGAACTGCGCGCCGCGCATGACCTGATCTCCGAAGACGAAGCGCTGCGCGCCATCCATCTCGCCGAGGACGAGCAGCTGCGCCGGCGTGCCCGCGAGCGGTTGACGTTCGACGAAGCCGTCGGCCTGCAGTGGGCGCTGTCGATGCGACGGCACGGCGAGCTGTCCGAGTCGGGGCCCCCGGCACCGCCGCGGCCGGACGGCCTGGCGGCAGAGCTGTTGCGGCGCTTGCCGTTCGAGCTGACCGCGGGCCAGCGCGAGGTGCTCGACGTACTGAGCGACGGACTCGCGGCGACCCGCCCCTTGAACCGGCTGTTGCAGGGTGAGGTCGGGTCGGGCAAGACGATCGTCGCGGTGCTGGCGATGCTGCAGATGGTCGATGCGGGCTACCAATGCGCGCTGCTGGCGCCCACGGAAGTGCTTGCCGCGCAACATGTGCGGTCGATCTCCGATGTTCTGGGCCCGATGGCCCTGGGAGGCCAGCTGGGCGGGACCGACAACGCCGCACGAGTGGCGCTGCTCAGCGGCTCGATGACGACTGGGCAGAAGAAATACCTGCGGGCCGAGATCGCCGCCGGCCAGGTTGACATCGTCATCGGCACCCACGCGCTGTTGCAGGATGCGGTGGAATTCCACAATCTGGGCATGGTGGTCGTCGACGAGCAACACCGGTTCGGTGTGGAGCAGCGAGATCGATTGCGCGCCAAGGCCCCTGCGGGCATCACCCCGCACCTGCTGGTGATGACGGCCACACCGATACCGCGCACGGTGGCGCTCACGGTCTACGGCGACCTGGAAACCTTTACGCTGCGCGAACTTCCGCGCGGACGCCAGCCGATAACCAGCAGGACGATTTTCATCAGGGACAAGCCCGCGTGGCTCGACCGGGCCTGGCAGCGCATCATCGAGGAGGCCGCCGCCGGACGGCAGGCGTATGTGGTTGCGCCCCGGATCGACGAGAGCGAAGAACCCGAGAAAGACGGCTCGAAACCTTCTGAAACCGCCGAAGGGCTCTACGCCCGACTGCGTTCCGGCGAGCTGGCCAACCTGCGGCTGGGCCTCATGCACGGGCGGTTGTCTGCCGATGAGAAGGACGCTGTCATGGCGGGTTTTCGCGCGGGCGAGATCGATGTGCTGGTGTGCACCACCGTCATTGAGGTCGGCGTCGACGTCCCCAACGCCACGGTGATGCTGGTGATGGATGCCGACCGGTTCGGCATCAGCCAGCTGCATCAGCTGCGCGGCCGCATCGGTCGCGGCGAGCATCCGAGCCTGTGCCTGCTGGCCAGCTGGGTGGGGCCGGACTCAGCGGCCGGCCGCAGACTGTCCGCGGTCGCCGAGACGATGGACGGGTTCGCGCTAGCCGACCTGGACCTCAAGGAGCGTCGCGAAGGAGATGTGTTGGGCCGCAACCAGTCCGGCAAGGCGATCACGTTGCGGCTGCTGTCGCTGGCCGACCATCTGGTGTACATCGAAGCCGCCCGGGATTTCTGCACGCGTGCCTACCAGGACGCCCGCCCGCACCCCGGATTGGCCGCGCTGGCAGGACGATTCACCAACTCTGACCGCATCGAATACTTGGACAAATCATGAACCGGAAAGTACTGCTGTGGTTGTCGGCGGTCGCGGTGATCGCGTTGCTGGTCGCTTATCAGACGTTGGGATCGTCGGCGGCCAGGCACGCCGGCGAGGTCGCCGCGCGCGCCGACGTCCCGACGGTTGCACCCGGTACCGATATGCTCGCCGGAATCGCTGTGGTGCCGATGCGGACGCACCGTTACGACTACCACAGGTCGGCGTTCGGCGAAGCCTGGACCGACGACAACGACGCCCCGCTCGGGCACAACGGGTGTGATACCCGCGACGACATCCTCAACCGCGATCTCGTCGACAAGACGTATGTGTCGATCAAGCGGTGCCCGGATGCCGTGGCCACCGGTACCCTGCACGACCCGTACACCAACGCCACCATCGCTTTCCAGCGCGGCGCCAAGGTCGGCGAAGCGGTACAGATCGACCATCTCGTCCCGCTTGCCTACGCCTGGGACATGGGGGCCTCCGGTTGGCCGGACCCCGAGCGGGTGCGCTTCGCCAACGATCCGGCCAACCTGCTGGCCGTCGACGGCCAGGCCAATCAGGACAAGGGCGATCTGCCGCCGGGGCAGTGGATGCCACCGAACAAGGCGTTCGCGTGCCAGTACGCGATGCAGTTCATCACGGTGTTGCGCGGCTACGCGTTGCCGGTGGACCAGGATTCGTCGAACGTACTGCGCCAGGCCGCAGGCACCTGCCCGACGGGGTAAACGATCAGCGGCCTATGAGCCCTATGAGCCTGAGTAGGTCAGCGGGTCCGGCCGCACCCGGGTGCCGTCGTTGAGCGCGTTGATCGCATCCATGTGCTCGGCGGCCAACTCGAAATCGAAGACGTCCAAGTTGCTGGCAATGTGCTCGGCTTTGGCCGAACGGAAGACGACGGCATTACCCAGTTGCAGGTTCCACCGCAGCAGTATCTGCGCGGGCGTCTTGCCGTATTCGCCGGCGACGGAGGTCACCGTCGGGTTGTCCATGAGCCTGCCTAGGGCCAGCGGGGTGTAGGACTGCGTGACGACGTTGTGCTGGGCGTTCGCTTTGCGCATCGCGTCCTGGTTGAGCAGCGGGTGCAGTTCGATCTGGTTGACCGCCGGCGTGACGAAGGTGAGGTCGATGCACATCTCGAGATGCTCGTCGGTGAAGTTGGCCACGCCGATCGAACGGGCATGCTCGTCGCCGCGCGATTGGATCAGGCCGCCCCAGGCATCCACGTACTTGCCCACCGATGGAGCCGGCCAGTGCACCAGATACAGGTCGACGTAGTCGAGGCCGAGTCGTTCCAGGCTGGCCGTGCACGCCCCCGGGGCAGTGGCGAAACCCTGGTCCGCGGTGGCCAGCTTGGTGGTGACGAACAGCTCGGCGCGGGGGATGCCGGAGGCCGCGATCGCCCGTCCCACGGCGGCTTCGTTGCCGTAGGCCGCGGCGGTGTCGATCAGCCGGCAGCCGATTTCCAGTGCGGCCGACACCGCGCGTTCGGCCTCGTCGTCGGACAATTCCCCGACACCGACGCCAAGCACCGGCATGGTGTTCTCGTCATTGAGAGCTATTGATGGAATGTTGGCGCCCGACTCGCCGGTCACTATGGTTCACCTGCCTGGAAAGGTTCGTGGAACTTGGGAATCACGATAGTACCGAGTTGAACATGCCAGGTGACGAACACCCGGGCGGGTGTTGGCCGCATTTTTCGCGCGCAGCCGGCGGGCACTGGTCGGTATTCCGCAACCTGGTCACCACGTAGAGTTGGTCGCGGGCGGCCGGAAGCGGCGCGCGGGGGAGTTTTTTCGAGGGAGCAGCGCATGACCAAGAGTCCGCCAGGCGGGCCGGCTCTCGCTCTTGGCGCCAAGGGCGCGCCCACCAGGTTGACGAGTCGCTTACAGGGCGTGGTCACCGCCGTCGGCGTCAAGGTCATTCCGTGGGTACCGCCCGGCGCCGCGCGGGTGCTGTCGGGCGGACGTTCGGTGATCATCGACGGCAATACGCTCGATCCCGCGCTGCAGCTGATGCTGTCGGGTCTGCATGTCGTCGGCATCGACGGTCTGGTCATCGACGACGACGTGGCCCTGTCGCGTGCCCAGCTGCGCGAGATGCTCGTGGGCATGCCGGGGCCGCAGGTTCACGTCACCGTCAACGACATCGCGCTGCCCGGGTCGGCCGGTCAAATCCCGGCGCGCCACTACCGTCCGGCCAGCGGCGAGGCGGCGGACCTGCTGGTCTTCTACCACGGCGGCGGCTGGACGCTCGGCGACCTGGACACCTATGACGCGCTATGCCGGTTGACGTGCCGCGACGCCGGCATCCACGTGTTGTCGATCGACTACCGGCTGGCTCCCGAGCATCCGGCCCCCGCCGCGATCGAGGATGCCTATGCGGCCTTCGCGTGGGCGTACGAACACGGCGCCGAACTCGGCGCGACCCCCGGACGGGTCGCGGTCGGCGGGGACAGCGCGGGCGGCAACCTGGCGGCAGTGGTGTGCCAGATGGCCCGCGACGCGGGTGGCCCTGCCCCGATCCTGCAGTGGCTGCTCTACCCGCGGACCGACTTCAGTGCGCAGACCCGGTCCCTGGGCCTGTTCGCCCGCGGGTTTTTGCTGACCAAACGGGACATGGACTTTTTCGAGTCGCAATACCTGAGGGCGTCCGGTCTGGACAAGACGGATCCTCGGCTGTCGCCGGCGCTGGCCGAATCGCTATCCGGGCTGGCTCCGGCGCTCATCGCGGTCGCGGGTTTCGACCCGTTACGCGACGAAGGCGAGAGCTACGCCGCGGCGCTGCGGGACGCCGGGACTGCGGTGGACCTGCGTGCCATGGGTTCGCTGACACATGGCTTCGCCAATCTGTTTCCGCTCGGGGGCGGCAGTGCCACCGCGACCACCGAGCTGATTTCGGCTTTGCGGGCTCACCTCAGCCGGGCCTGAGCTCGCGCTGAATTGCCCGGCTCTCCCCCGCAAGCGGGAGGTGCCCCCACCTCGGGCCGCTCGCGGCCCGCATCGTCGCCGGGCGCCGCCGGTACTCTAGAGGCGCCTTGCCCAGATAAATCCCGATCGCGGTCGGGATCAGCCGAGATACGTGAGGATCAGCGAACCTGTGGCCGACAAACCCAAACGCCCCCCGCGAATCGACCTTAAGTCCGCCGGCCGCAATTCCAGCCGACTCGTCCCGATCGCCGCCACCGCGGTGGTCGTGATTTTCGCGGTCGCCCTCGTCTTCTACATCGTGACCTCGAATCACAAGAAACCGGCTGCCGTCAGCACTGGCGCGGGCGACGCGGTGCGGGTGACGTCGGGCCAACTGATTACCCAGCCCGGCACCAGCAACCCCAAGGCCGTGGTGTCCTTCTACGAGGACTTTCTGTGTCCGGCATGCGGCAGCTTCGAGCGGACGTACGGGCCGACGGTGTCCAAGCTCATCGACACCGGTGCCATCGCGGCCGATTACTCCATGGTGTCCATTCTCGACAGCCCGCAGAACCAGAACTATTCCTCGCGGGCGGGGGCGGCGTCGCTGTGCGTCGCCGACGAATCCATCGATGCGTACCGCCGCTTCCATACGGCGTTGTACAGCAAGGGCATTCAGCCCGACGAGCGCGGCTCCAGCTTCCCCGGCAACGCGAAGTTGATCGAACTCGCGCGCGAAGCCGGCGTGGTGGGCAAGGTCCCCGACTGCATCAACAGCGGGAAGTACCTCGCGAAGGTCACCGGTGCGGCCGCGGCCGACAAAATCAACGCGACCCCGACGATCAAGATCAACGGCAACGACTACGAGCCGACGACACCGGACGCCCTGGTCGCGGCCGTCAAACAGATCGTGGGCGACATCCCGGGCATTGATAACCCTGTCACTCCCGCGGCCTCATGAGCTTGACACCGGCCCCCGACTCCGAAGTGCGGGTACCGGTGCTCAGCGCATGGTGGGTGTTGATCGCGGGCGTGGTCGGCTTGGTCGCCTCGGCGACTCTGACGGTGGAAAAGATCGAACTGCTGCTCAACCCCCACTACGTGCCGACGTGCAATATCAACCCGATCGTTTCGTGCGGTTCGGTGATGGTCACGCCGCAGGCATCGGTGCTGGGCTTTCCCAACCCGCTGCTCGGCCTGGTGGGCTTCACCGTGGTCGTGGTCACCGGTGTGCTGGTGGTAGCGAAAGTGTCATTGCCCCAATGGTATTGGATCGGTTTGACCTGCGGCACCCTGACCGGTGCGGGGTTCGTGCACTGGCTGATCTTCCAGAGTCTGTACCGCATCGGGGCGCTGTGCCCCTACTGCATGGTGGTCTGGGCGGTCACCATCCCGCTGCTCGTGGTGTCGGTGTCCATCGTGTTCCGCCCGGTGTTGGACCGTGGGGACAGCGCGCTGGCACGGATGCTCTACCAATGGCGGTGGTCGATCGTCACACTATGGTTCACCGCGGTGCTTCTGATGATCTTGGTGAGATTCTGGGATTATTGGTCGACGCTCTTGTGAGCCATTGGTGTTAGGAGGCTGCCCGTGATCTCCAAAGTGCTGGTTGCCAATCGCGGTGAGATTGCGATACGCGCCTTCCGCGCCGCCTATGAACTCGGCATCGGAACCGTCGCCATCTACGCCTACGAGGACCGCAATTCGCAGCATCGGCTCAAGGCCGACGAGTCCTATCAGATCGGCGAGGTCGGTCACCCGGTGCGGGCCTACCTGTCCGTGGACGACATTGTGGACACCGCCAGCCGGGCGGGCGCCGACGCCGTCTACCCCGGCTACGGGTTCTTGTCGGAGAACCCGGACCTGGCCGCCGCGTGCGCGGCCGCGGGCATCACGTTCGTCGGCCCCGGCGCCGAAGTGCTTGAGCTGACCGGAAATAAGGCCCGCGCGATCGCCGCCGCCCGCGAAGCCGGGCTGCCGGTGTTGACGTCGTCGGTGCCGTCGGCCTCGGTCGACGAGTTGGTATCGGCCGCCGAGAGTATGCGGTTTCCGTTGTTCGTCAAGGCCGTTGCCGGTGGCGGGGGCCGTGGCATGCGCCGCGTCAACGACGCCGCCGCCCTGCCCGAAGCGATCGAAGCCGCCAGCCGCGAAGCCGAGTCGGCGTTCGGCGACCCCACGGTCTACCTCGAACAGGCGGTGCTGCGGCCACGCCACATCGAGGTGCAGATCCTGGCCGACGCGAAAGGCAACGTGGTCCACCTCTACGAGCGCGACTGCAGCGTGCAACGCCGCCACCAGAAGGTCATCGAACTGGCACCCGCGCCTGCGCTGGCCCCCGAGCTGCGCGACCAGATCTGCGCCGACGCGGTCGCTTTCGCCCGGCACATCGGCTACAGCTGCGCGGGCACCGTCGAATTCCTGCTCGACGAGAACGGCCAGTACGTCTTCATCGAGATGAACCCGCGGATTCAGGTGGAGCACACCGTAACCGAGGAAATCACCGATGTCGATCTGGTCTCCAGCCAGCTGCGTATCGCCTCGGGGCGGACGCTGGACGAGCTGGGCCTGCGGCAAGCGGCGATCCGGCCGCACGGCGCAGCCCTGCAATGTCGAATCACCACCGAGGATCCGGCCAACAACTTCCGGCCCGACACCGGGCGGATCAGCGCCTACCGCACCCCGGGCGGCGCCGGCATCCGGCTGGACGGCAGCACCAACCTCGGCGCGGAGATCGGCGCGCACTTCGACTCGATGCTCGTCAAGCTGACCTGCCGGGGCCGTGACTTCCCGACGGCGGTGGCCAGGGCGCGCCGCGGCATCGCGGAGTTCCGAATCCGTGGGGTGTCGACGAATATCCCGTTCCTGCAAGCTGTTCTGGACGATCCGGACTTCCAGGCCGGCCGCATCACCACGTCGTTCATCGACGAGCGCCCGCAGCTGCTGACCGCGCGCGCCTCGGCCGACCGCGGCACCAAGATCCTCAACTATCTGGCCGATGTCACGGTCAACAACCCGCACGGCACGCACCCGTCAACGGTGTACCCCCACGACAAGCTGCCCGAGATCGATCTGGACGTCGCGCCGGTGGCCGGGTCCAAGCAACGGCTGGTCGAGTTGGGGCCGGAGGGTTTCGCGCGCTGGCTTCGGCAGTCGCCGGCGGTGGGCGTCACCGATACCACGTTTCGCGACGCCCATCAGTCGCTGCTGGCCACCCGGGTGCGCACCAGCGGATTGGCTGGCGTGGCACCATATCTGGCCCGCACGGTGCCACAGCTGCTGTCCGTGGAGTGCTGGGGCGGCGCGACGTACGACGTGGCGTTGCGTTTCCTCAAGGAGGATCCCTGGGAGCGGCTGGCCACGCTGCGTGAGGCGATGCCCAACATCTGCCTGCAGATGCTGTTGCGGGGCCGCAACACTGTCGGCTATACGCCGTATCCGGAGCTGGTCACATCCGCATTCATCGACGAGGCCACCGCGACCGGCATCGACATCTTCCGAATCTTCGACGCACTCAACAACCTCGAGTCGATGCGCCCGGCCATCGACGCCGTACGCGAAACGGGTGCAGCGATAGCCGAAGTCGCGATGTGCTACACCGGCGACCTGTCCGACCCGGGTGAGCACCTGTACACGCTGGACTACTACCTGAAGCTGGCCGAGCAGATCGTGGATGCCGGCGCACACGTGCTGGCCATCAAGGATATGGCCGGTCTGCTGCGGCCCCAGGCCGCGACGCGACTGGTCGGCGCGCTGCGCAGCCGCTTCGATTTGCCCGTGCACGTCCACACCCACGACACACCGGGCGGCCAGTTGGCCAGCTACGTGGCCGCCTGGCAGGCCGGGGCCGACGCCGTCGACGGTGCCGCCGCGCCGATGGCGGGAACCACCAGCCAGCCCGCGCTGAGCTCGATCGTCGCCGCCGCCGCCCACACTGAGTACGACACCGGGCTTTCGCTGTCGGCGGTGTGCGAACTCGAACCCTATTGGGAGGCAATGCGAAAAGTGTATCGGCCCTTCGAATCTGGGCTACCCGGGCCGACGGGTCGGGTCTATCACCACGAGATTCCGGGTGGGCAATTGTCCAATCTGCGCCAGCAGGCGATCGCGCTGGGGCTGGGCGATAGATTCGAGGAGGTCGAAGAGGCCTACGCCGGCGCCGACCGGGTGCTGGGCAGGCTGATCAAAGTCACCCCGTCGTCGAAGGTGGTCGGCGATCTGGCGCTCGCGCTGGTCGGCGCGGGGGTGAGCGCAGACGAATTCGCTTCCGATCCAGCGCGATTCGACATCCCGGAATCGGTGCTGGGGTTCCTGCTTGGTGAGCTGGGCGACCCGGCCGGCGGATGGCCCGAACCCCTGCGCACCGCGGCGCTGGCCGGTCGCGGACCGGCCAGGCCCACCCAGCAACTGACGCCCGACGACGAGGCCCTGCTGTCGCTGGCCGGGCCCAAGCGCCAGGCCACCCTGAATCGGCTGCTATTCCCAGCTCCGACAAAGGAATTCGAAGAGCATCGGGAAACCTACGGCGACACCTCGCAATTGTCGGCCAATCAGTTCTTCTACGGACTGCGGCAGGGCGAAGAACACCGGGTGCAACTCGAGCGCGGGGTCGAGCTGCTGATCGGGCTGGAGGCCATCTCCGAACCCGACGAGCGTGGCATGCGAACGGTGATGTGCATTATGAACGGCCAGCTGCGGCCGGTGCTGTTGCGTGACCGCAGCATCGCCAGCGAGGTCCCGGCGGCGGAGAAGGCCGACCGCGGCAACCCCGGACACATCGCCGCGCCGTTCGCCGGAGTCGTCACCGTGGGAGTCTCCGTCGGCGACCAGGTGAGCGCGGGCGAGACCATCGCCACCATCGAGGCAATGAAGATGGAAGCGCCGATCACCGCCCCCAAAGACGGTGCGGTGGAGCGGGTCGCGGTGTCGGACACCGTACAGGTCGAGGGCGGAGACCTGCTGGTGGTACTCAGCTGACCGCGCCGGCGACGATGCAGAGCGAAGCGATGAGGAGGAGCGGCGCAGGTGACCAGGATCATCGGCGGCGTCGCCGGCGGCCGGCGCATCGCGGTCCCGGCGCGGGGGACCAGACCCACCACCGATCGGGTGCGCGAGTCGCTCTTCAACATCGTGACCGCGCGACGCGACCTGACCGGCTTGGCGGTGCTAGACCTCTACGCGGGCTCGGGCGCTCTGGGACTGGAGGCGCTGTCCCGAGGGGCCGCATCTGTGCTGTTCGTCGAGTCCGACCAGCGCAGCGCGGCCATCATCGCCCGCAACATCGAATCGCTGGGTCTGGCCGGGGCAACGCTGCGCCGGGGCGCGGTGGCGGCCGTCCTGGCCGCCCGGTCGCCGTCTGCGGTGGATCTGGTGTTGGCGGACCCGCCCTACGACATCGAGAACGGTGAGATCGAGTCCATGCTGGCCGCTTTGACGGGTTGCGGGTGGACGCACGAAGGAACCGTCGCGGTGGTGGAGCGTGCGGCAGCCGGCGCGGCGCTGACCTGGCCGGTTGGCTGGGAGCCGTGGCAGCTGCGCGTGTACGGCGACACCCGTCTGGAGCTTGCCGAACGGGCCTGAACTGCCGGTGTAGCCTCGTCACCCATGAGCGGCGCGGTATGCCCGGGATCATTTGACCCGGTGACATTGGGCCACGTCGACGTCTTCGAACGCGCCGCGGCGCAGTTCGACGAGGTGGTGGTCGCGATCCTGGTCAACCCCGCCAAGAAGGGCATGTTCGACCTCGACGAGCGGATCGCGATGATCGAGGAGTCGACGGCACACCTGCCTAACCTGCGGGTCGAGGCCGGACAAGGCCTGGTGGTCGACTTCGTCAGAGCCCGCGGCATGACCGCCATCGTGAAGGGCCTGCGCACCGGCACCGACTTCGAATACGAACTGCAGATGGCGCAGATGAACAAGCACATCGCCGGCGTCGACACCTTCTTTGTCGCGACGACGTCGAAGTATTCGTTCGTGTCGTCGTCGCTGGCCAAAGAGGTCGCGATGCTGGGCGGTGACGTGTCGGAGCTACTGCCCGAGCCGGTGAATCGCCGTTTGCGCGAGAAGCTTTCCGGCGGCGGCGTTTGAGACGGAACAATGGCGGCGACGATTGAATACCCGCTAGCCACGGTCGGCAGGTTCACGCAAGCGATCGTGGCGGAACGGTTCGACGACGCCCGCGCTCTACTGGATCACGACTTCGTGGTGTACGAAGCGGGCGGCCTACCGTACAGCGGCGAATACCGTGGCTCTGAGGGCTTTTTCGAGCTTTTCGGGAAGATGAACCAAGTCATGGAGCTTACGCCGGGCGAGGCAGTCCAGTATCTGCTGGCGGAAGACACCGTTGCGATACGGGGCCGGCTGAAATTCACCTCGCGAGCTTCCGGTAGGAGCGTCGAGATGAGTTTGGTCGAGATTTATACGGTTCGCGAAGGATTGATCGTGGAACTCGACGTGTACTACAAGGATCCGTCGGCCGTCGCGGCGCTACTGGCCGCTGAGCGCTAAGGCTCGTCTTCGTCCTCGCACAAAAGCTCCTCTGGGTGGTGGTAGCTGTTGGTGCGGGGTTGTCCGTGGTCCGGGGGCGGGGGTGGTATCCATTCGGTGTAGCCGTCGTTGCGTTTTCGGGTGGTCCAGCCGCCGGGTTGCACTAGTGAGTGGTCTTGGCCGCAGGCGAAGGTCAGCTTGATGACGTCGGTGGTCCCGCAGTTGGCCCACTCGTCGATGTGGTGGACTTCGCATTTGTACCCGGGAAGGTCGCAGCCGGGGCGGGTGCAGCCATGGTCCTTGACGTAAAGACTATCCGTTGTCCCGGTGAGGCCAGCCGCCTGGTGTGGTAGAGCCCGATGGCCTTGCCCTTGTCGAAGATCGCCAGGTAATGGTGGGCGTGGTGGGTCACGCGGATCACATCCGACATGGGCAGCAGCGTGCCGCCGCCGGTCAAGGCTTTACCGGCAGCCGATTCCAGGTCCTTGAGAGTGGTGGCCACGATGATGGTGGCCGGTAACCCGTTGTGCTGACCGCGTTCTCCGCTGGCCAGCGCCGAGCGCAGGGCGGTGTTGAGCCCGTCATGGTTGCGTTGGGCGTTGCTGCGGGCATCACGGCGAACCGCGTCCTGGCCGGCCGCGGTGTCGATGACAGGGGTTTGGTCGTCGGGGTTGTGCACATGCCCGGGGCGACCAGCTTAACCCAGATGGCTTCCAGAGTGGCTCGCAGCTCCGGGGTGATCCAGCCGCAAAGCCGGGACATCCCGTCGAGATCCTGCTTGGTCATGGTCAGCCCACGCCGGCGTGCCCGATCCTCATCAGCGAATTCTCCGTCGGGGTTGAGGCAGTCGGTCAATCTATCGGCCAGCTTGGCCAGCTGGTCGGGCCGAAACCCGGTGGCCAGCCCGGCCACGTGGGCTTCGGCTTTCTCGCGGGTCTCAATGTCCACGCAGCCGGGCAGCCGGTGCAGAAAAGTGCGGATCACCTGCACGTGGGAGGCGCCGACGCAGCCCGCCCGTTGGGCTTTGGCCGTGGCAGTCATCAGCGGCGCCAGCGGCTCCCCGGTCAGCGCCCGCCGCTCACCAAGGTGCGGCGGCTTCGGCCACCCGCCGAGTTGCCTCCCGCGGGTGATGTGCAGTAGGTCGGCCAATGCCCTGGCCAGCCTGCCACCGAACTCGGTTCGTCGGACTGCTCGGCGAGCTGATTGATCAAGGCATGGCTGGGCACGGTCAGCCGCCGCGCCACCTGTTCCAGGCGTTGCAGGAGCCGCAACCGCTCCGGAGTCGTCAAGGCATCGAACGACAGCTCACACGCGCCGTCCACGGCAGCGTCCAGCGCGTCGAGGACCTCGACGATCTCCTCACGACTACTCAAACGCATGTTCGAATACGATGACCCCTGAACTGAAACTAAAGTGGCGCAAGTGGTTTCGTCAGGCGCGACCCTGGAACCGCGTCAGAACACGATGGTCTGGTTGTCGTGCACGATAACTCGGTCCTGGCAGTGCCAGAGCACCGCGCGGGAGAGCACCGCCCGTTCGACGTCCGCGCCGACGCGAATCAAGTCGTCGACGGTGTGCGTGTGATCGACACGGACGACGTCCTGTTCGATGATCGGCCCCTCGTCGAGCACTTCGGTTGCGTAGTGGGCGGTTGCGCCGACCAGCTTGACGCCGCGTTCCCGTGCGCGCTTGTAGGGGGATGCGCCGACGAATGCCGGCAGAAACGAATGATGGATGTTGATCACCGGGCAGCCGACTCCGTCGAGAAACGTCGGAGTGAGTATCTGCATGTAACGGGCCAGCACGACCAAATCGACATTGCCCGTGAGCAACTGGAGCTGACGCTGTTCGGCCTCGGCGCGGGTGTCGCGGGTGGCGGGGATGTGGATGAACGGCACGCCGAAGGGCCGAACCCGCTCGGCCAGATCGGGGTGGTTGCCGATCACCATGGCAACCGACATTTGCAGTTCGCCGCGACGGTTGCGCCACAACAGATCTAGCAAGCAGTGGTCTTCCTTGGACGCCATGATGGCGACCCGCTTGGGCTTGTCGGCCTCGGCGAAGCGGTAGTCGATGGCGAACTTGCCGGCCAGGGTGCTGGCGAACTCGCGCTCCAGCCCGTCGATGGCGGCGGTCAGCCCGGGCAGGTGAAAGATCGCGCGCTGCAGAAATGTCCCATCCTCCGGCGCGGTGGAGTGCTGGTCCAGGGAAATGATGTTGGCGCCGGCCTGAGTCAAGAACGTGCTCACCGCGGCGATCAGCCCCGGGCGATCGTGGCAGCGAAGCAGCAGCCGGCCGATATCGGCAGGCAGCGGCGGACCGGCAGGCGGCTGCGGGTAGTTTTCACGCTCAGTCGGTGTTGGCACCATTGATCATGGCTTTCTTTGCCGGTAGGTCCCACGACGAGGATCGCGGAATTTCAAATTTCCGCGCGCCACGATACCGCCCATCGCGTGAACCATCGGCGTCTCCCCGGTAGTGACGAGCCGCAGAGCGCCTGGTATCAGCCGCATGTGCCTACGGGGACAACTCGTAGGCTATTGGCTCGACACAGAAAATGGGCGGTGTTGACGGGTAGGAGATGAAGCGGTGAGCCCAGCGGAGCGCGACTTCGACATCGTCCTCTACGGCGTCACGGGTTTCTCCGGCAAGTTGACGGCCAGTTACCTCGCATGCGTGGCGGGAAAGGCCCGCATCGGGTTGGCCGGTCGCTCACGCGAACGGCTACGGGCGGTGCGGGGCACCCTCGGCCCGGTCGGACAGGATTGGCCGCTGATCGTGGCCGACGTGTCGGAGCCGTCGACGCTGGACGCGATGGCGGCCCGCACCCAGGTGGTCGTGACGACTGTCGGTCCCTACACCAGGTACGGGTTGCCGGTGGTGGCGGCCTGCGCCAAGGCCGGAACGGACTACGCTGATCTGACCGGTGAGGTGATGTTCGTCCGAGCCAGCATCGACCTCTACCACCAGCAGGCCGTCGACACCGGTGCCCGGATCGTATTCTCGTGCGGATTCGCTTCGATCCCTTCGGATTTGAATGTGCATCAGCTGTACCGCCAAACGACCCGCGACGGCGCCGGTGAACTTTGCGACACAACCTTTGTGTTTCGCTCCTTCTTCCAGGGTGGGGGCTCGGGGGGCACCGTTGCCTCGGAATTCGAAACGATGCGCGCTGCATCCAGTGACCCGGAAGCACGTCGCCTCATGAACGACCCGTACACGCTGACCACCGACCGAAATGCCGAACCCGATCTCGGTCCGCAGCCGGAGTTCGCGTGGCGTCGAGGCAGTCGGATCGCGCCCGAACTTGCTGGCTTCTGGACGGGCGGTTTGTTGTGGGGGCCCATAACACCCGAATTGTGCGGCGCAGCAACGCATTACAGGGCTGGCCCTATGGCAGGCGGTTCCGCTACTCAGAGACAATGAGTCTGGGAAGGTCCTTCGCAGCACCGGTCGCGTCCGCGGCTGTCACCGGCGCGATGGCGAGTTACTGGGCTTTGGGCACTCGGCACTTCAGGCGATTGCCGCAGCGATGGTTAAACCCCATCGCAAAGCCAGGCACCGGTCCGAGTGAGGCGATGCGGGAGCGCGGCCACTATACGGTCGAGACGTACACCACCACGACGTCCGGTGTCCGTTACATGGCGACTTTCGCGCAGCAGCGTGACGCCTACAACGCGTCCGGGATCCTGCTCGGTGAGAGTGGTCTCGCGCTGGCGCTCGATCGCGATCGGCTCACCGACCTGCGGGGAGTACTCACCCCCGCGGCGGCGATGGGCGATGCGTTGCTGGCACGTCTGCCGGCACCCGGGGTGTCGATGAGCACGATCCGGCTGAACTGAGTCACGATGCCGTCACAGCGGCGAAGTACCGGTTGCGGTATTCGCCCGATCGCAGGTAGCTGATCATCGAGAGCCCGGAAGCAATCTGCCCGCCAAGATATTCGAAGTGGACTCCGCCCACGTACTGACCGCTTGCGGGGGTCGGCCGGTCATTGCGCGCCGCTTCGCCGTGTAACTAGTGATGCTCGCTGTGATCGTGTTGGCCGTGCTCAGCGTCGGGGGAGCCACCCATCATGCGGACCATCGGGAGTCCCCCCGAAGTGATGAACCGGATTACCAGTACTGCCGCGATGACGAGGAAGACGATGTTGAGCCAGGTGGTGTAGTTCCACGAGATGCTCGCCTGCATGACCGTCGCATTTCGCTGGGTAGGGACGAGATTCGCTGTGCCAAAAATGAGTTCGACGAGGTATCCGGCGGCGACCATCGCGACGTAGAAGGTGCCGAGCAGGGTCAGCATCATTCGAGTGCCGTAGTACTTCCGGTAGATGTTCAGGATCGGAATGATCAACAGGTCGGCGTAGATGAACGCGATGACGCCGCCGAAGCTGATGCCCCCGTTCCACAGCACTGCGGCCATTGGCACATTGCCGATTGAGCAGACGAAGGACACGATCGCCACGATAGGTCCCAAGATCGGCCCCCACACTACCGCCCAGCCCGGACGATCAGCCAAAAAGAAGCTCTGCCAAAATGTTTGGGGCACCCATGCCGCGAGCGCACCAGCGATCAACAAGCCCAGAACGAGGTCGCGCAGGATCGCCAACCACTCCATGACGAACACATGCGAGACCGAAGTAAAGCCCTGCGGGGAAAAGAGCCGCCGCCAAAACGAGCCTTCCCCTTTGATGGACATGTCCATGGCGGCGTGGCCTTCCATCGAGCCCGCGATTCCCCGCTCGGCCTGCTCACGGGCGGCGTCGACGAGCCGGGAACGCACGAACAGCCGGAACAAGACGGCCAGTGCCACGATCATCAGTGGGCCGCCGACGAATTCCGCGGCGGTGAACTGCCAGCCCATCAGCAGAGCCAGGATGATGCCCAACTCGACTACCAGATTGGTAGAACCGATCTCGAATGCCATGGCGGCGGTGAAGTTGGCGCCCTTGCGGAACAGGGCTCGGGCCAAGGCCACCGCGGCATATGAGCATGACGACGATGCCGCTCCCAGGCCGGCGGCAACGGCCAGGGTTCGCGGCCGGTCGTCGCCCATCAGGGCAACGATGGTGGAGCGACGCACCACGGCCTGCACCACCGCCGAAAGCGCGAAACCCAGAATCAACGCCCATAGGATTTCCCATGTCATTGACCCCGCCAGCGCCAAAGCATGGCCGACCGCCGCCAGCATCCTGTCCAACGCCGTCCTCCACTTCTGTGGCGCATTCTGTCGCGCGCATTTCTCGGCGATTATCACGCCTGGTCGCCATCGGTGCGCCCGCTCCGCCAAATTATACCCCTATGGGGTATAAGTCAACAATTTGGTTCGCAGGCCAGTCGGCGCGCAAAACACCTGCTCAATGCCGCCAAACTGACAATAGGTGACCTAAATTATTCCTTTCTCACGTCCCGCTTAAGTGGGGCCGTTAAGCTTGACGGGTCATACGATGGGTCCTGCGTCGACACCCGGGCTAGCCCGGGCTGGGGGTTGCGAGGGCGACGCTGTGGGATTCCCACACCAATTTCAAATAATTAGGTGCTGTCCCGGAGCGGCACAGGTTGAGCTGAGACGAGGTTTGAGCGGCGATGGAATCACGTGTTACTCCCATTGCGGTTATCGGAATGGGATGCCGCCTTCCCGGGGGGATCGACTCGCCCGACGATTTTTGGCAGGCGTTGCTACAGGGCGACGACCTGGTTACCGAGATTCCCGCCGACCGGTGGGACGTAGAGGACCACTACGACCCTGAGCGGGGGGTACAGGGCCGGTCGGTGTCGCGGTGGGGCGGCTTCATCGACAACATCGGCGGATTCGACGCTGCGTTCTTCGGCTTCGGGGAACGCGAGGCGACCGCCATCGACCCCCAGCACCGGTTGTTGCTGGAGACCTCCTGGGAAGCGATCGAGCATGCTGGCATCGCGCCGCCGAGTTTGACCGGCTCCCGCACCGGCGTGTTCGTGGGGCTGTGCCACCACGACTACACCGTGCTGACCACCGACGCCGGCGCGCTGGACGACGCCTACGGCTTCACCGGGACGCCGTTCAGCATGGCCTCCGGACGGATCGCCTACGGGCTGGGACTGCTGGGTCCGGCGATCACCGTCGACACCTCATGTTCTTCCGGCCTGGTGGCCCTGCACATGGCGTGCCAGAGCTTGGACAGGGGCGAGAGCGACCTCGCCCTGGCCGGAGCCGCCATGGCGTTGCTGGAATCGCGTGTTTCCGCCGCCGCCTCTGCGCAGGGCATGCTGTCGCCCACCGGTCGCTGCCATACCTTCGACGTCGCCGCCGACGGATTTGTGCGGTCGGAGGGTTGCGGTGTGGTCTTGCACAAGCGACTCCCCGATGCTGTGCGCGACGGCGACCGGATTCTCGCCGTGGTGCGCGGCACGGCGGCCAACCAGGACGGCCGTTCCGAGACCATCACGACGCCGTCGTCGGACGCGCAGGCCGCGGTGTACAGGGCGGCGTTGGAGGTGGCAGGCGTAGACCCGGCCAGCGTCGGCATGGTGGAGGCGCACGGCACCGGAACCCCGGTCGGCGACCCGCTCGAGTTCACCAGCCTGACCGAGGTTTACGGCGCCAACGGGAATCGCGTCGCGCTGGGATCGGCAAAGAGCAACTTGGGGCACACCGAGGGGGCGGCTGGCGCCATCGGGCTGATCAAAGCCGTCCTCGGGCTGCAGCACGGGCTGGTGCCGCCGATGGTGCACTTTACCCGGCTGCCCGACGAGCTGCAGCAAATGGAAACCGGGCTGTTCGTGCCGCAGGAGGTCACCCGGTGGCCCGACAAGGGCGACGGGCCGCGACGGGCCGGGGTCACGTCGTTCGGGATGTCCGGGACCAACGTGCACGCCGTCCTTGAACAAGCTCCCGAGACGGGGGCCGCCACCGCTGAGGTGGCCGGGCCGCTGCTGTTCCCGCTGTCGTCGACTTCTGCTGACGAGCTCCGCAGGACCGCCCAGCGGTTGGCCGAATGGCTGGAAAAGAACAAAGGCGACGTGCCCGCACCGGACCTGGCCTACACCTTGGCGCGCCGCCGTGGGCGCCGAACGGTCCGCACCGCGCTGATTGCGGAAAACCTCGAAGAGCTGACCGCCGGGCTGCGCGAACTCACCGACGGCGAGACCCCATATGCCCCGGCGGCGGGTCATGACGACCGAGGACCGGTGTGGATTTTCTCGGGTCAGGGTTCGCAGTGGGCGGCCATGGGAGCCGAGCTGCTGGCCACCGAGCCGGTGTTCGCCGCAACCGTCGCCGAGGCGGAGCCGCTGATCGCCCGGGAATCCGGCTTTTCGGTCACCGACGCGATGTCGGCGCCGGAAACCGTGACCGGTATCGACCGGGTGCAACCGACACTGTTCACCTTCCAGGTCGCGCTGGCCACCGCCATGCGGGCCTACGGTGTGCAGCCCGGCGCGGTCATCGGGCATTCGCTCGGCGAGGCCTCTGCGGCCGTCGTCGCCGGGGCGTTGTCGCTGGAGGACGGGGCCAAGGTGATCTGCCGGCGCTCCAAGTTGATGTCTCGCATCGCGGGCGCGGGCGCGATGGCCTCGGTGGAACTGCCCGCCCAGCAGGTGCGCGATGAACTGGCCGCCCGAGGCGTCAGCGACGTGGTGGTCTCGGTGATCGCCTCACCGAATTCCACCGTCATCGGTGGCGCCACCCAAACGGTGCGCGAATTGGTCGCGGAGTGGGAGGCACGTGAGGTGATGGCCCGCGAGGTGGCCGTGGACGTCGCGTCGCACTCCTCTCAGGTCGATCCGATCCTCGCCGACCTGGCCCAGCAACTCGCGGACCTGCGGCCGACGCCGCCGAAGGTGACGTATTACTCTGCGACGCTTGACGATCCGCGCACCCGGCCGACCTTCGACGCCGGCTACTGGGTGGACAACCTGCGCCAGTCGGTGAAGTTCGCGGCCGCGGTGCAGGCTGCCCTGGACGACGGCCACCGCGTGTTCGGCGAGCCCTCGCCGCACCCGCTGCTGACCCGCGCGGTGGAGCAAACCGCCACCGCGGCCGACATCACCGTCGCGGCCCTGGCCGGCATGCGGCGCGAGCAGCCGGTGCCCTACGGATTGCTCGGCTTCCTGGCGGACCTTTACGGCGCGGGCGCCGCGATCGACTTCTCGGTGTTGTATCCCGGCGGGTGTCTTATCGATGCCCCGCTGCCGACGTGGACCCACCAGCGCCTCCTGGTCGAGGCCGACGGCTCACGGGCGCACGGAGAATCCACGGTGCCGGTGCACCCGCTGCTGGGTGCGCACGTCCGGTTGCCCGAGGAGCCCGAGCGCCACGCCTGGCAGGGCGACATCGGCACCGCGGCCCTGCCCTGGCTGGCCGACCACCAGGTGAACGGGGTGCCGGTCTTTCCGGGGGCCGGCTTCTGCGAGATGGCGCTGGCGTCTGCGGCGGTGGTGCTGGGGCCGGACTCCGAGGTGCGTGACGTTCGCTTCGAGCAGATGCTGATGCTGGACGACGAGACATCGGTGAGCGCGGTGGCATCGGTGGAGGACGCCGGGGTCGTCGACTTCGTCGTGGAGACCGATCGCGAAGGGGAGCGCACCCGGCGAGCGGCCGCAGTGTTGCGCGCGGCCGATGACGAGGCGCCGCAGCGGCGGGACGTTGCCGCCCTGCTGGCCACCCACCCGCAGCAGACGGAAGGCGCCGCATTGCGGCAATCGTTCGGGGAGCGCGGGATTCAGTATGGCCCCACCTTCACCGGTCTCGTGTCGGCGCGCACTGCCGACGGTAAGGGCCCCAGCGTCGTCGCCGAGGTCGGGTTGCCCAGCGGGGTGCGGTCGCAGCAGGCCGGCTACGGGGTGCATCCCGCCTTGTTGGATGCCTGCTTCCAGTCGGTGATGGCGCACCCGACGGTGGCTGCCGCCGATGGTGGGGTGCTGCTGCCCCTGAGCATCAAGAGGCTGCGCCGTTACGCCCCGACGCGCGCTACAAGGTACTGCCACCTGCGGCTCACCGCGGCGAGCGGGTCGACGTTCGAGGCTGACCTGGACCTGCTGGACGAGAACGGCGCGGTTCTGCTGGCCGTCGAGGGCCTGCGGATGGGCAGCAGCGGCGGGGGGACCGACCAGCTGATGGCCGAGCGGCTGCTGACCGTCGACTGGCAGCAGCAGACGCTGCCGCCGGTGCCGGAGCGGGCCTTCGGAGGTTGGTTGCTGATCAACACCGCCGAGACCGACCTGCTGGAGTCCAGGCTGACGGATGCGCTGAAATCTCTTGGTGCACAATGCACAGCCCTCAACTGGCCGGAGCAGGCCGACCATCTGGCCAACGCCGAACAGCTGGGTGCCGCGGTGCGCGGCGGTCTGGAAGGCGTGGTGATCGTCTGCCCGCCGCCCGTTGGCGACCCGGACGAACAGGGTCTTTTGCAGGGCCGTGAACAGGTGCGTCATGTAGTGCGCATGATTCGCGATCTGCCCGAAATGTCGGCCAACCCGCCGCGGCTGTATGTCGTGAGCAGGCGGGCCCAGGTCGTTGTCCCAGATGACCGGCCCAATCTGGTACAGGCCGGACTTCGTGGGCTGCTGCGGGTGGTCGGCGCGGAGAACCCCCAGCTGGGCACCACCCAGATCGACATCGAGGAAGACGCTGATATCGATCAGGTGGCCCAGGAGCTGCTGTCCGGTTCGCCAGAAGACGAAACCGCCTGGCGCGGCGGGCACTGGTACACCGCACGGCTGCGCTGCACGCCGCTGGGTCCCGACGAACGCCGGGTCACCACGGTCAAACACGAATCCGATCGGATGCGCGTTACGGTCCGCCATCCCGGCGACCTGCGGACACTGGAATTCATTGCCCTGCAACGCAAGGCGCCGGGACCGGGCGAGGTGGAGATCGCGATCGACGCCTCCACCCTCAACTTCCTGGACGTCCTTGCCGCCCTGGGCCGTTACCCCGACCTGGAAGGCCGGCCACACCAGCTGGGATTCGATTTGGGCGGCGTGGTCAGCCGGGTCGGCGCCGACGTCGGCCACCTTACGGTCGGCGACCGGGTGGGCGGCTTCTCCGGCTACGCCAACGGCTGCTGGGGCACCTTCGTCACCTGTGACGCCAGGCTGGTCGCCCCGTTGCCGGACGGCCTGACCGCAGTCCAGGCGGCCTCTGCGGCAACGGGTTACGGCACCGCCTGGTATGGGCTGTGCGACCTGGCCGGGATGACGGCCGAGGACAAGGTGTTGATCCACTCGGGTACCGGCGGCGTCGGCCAGGCCGCGATAGCGATCGCCCGCCTGGTGGGTGCCGAGATCTTCGCCACGGCCGGCAGCCCGGAGCGCCGAGCTGTATTGCGCGACATGGGTATTGAGCACGTCTACGACTCGCGCAGCACCGAGTTCGCCGAGCAGATTCGGCGCGACACCGACGGGTATGGCGTTGACGTCGTGCTCAACTCGCTGACCGGTGCGGCGCAGCGCGCCGGGCTGAACCTACTGGCCTACGGCGGGCGCTTCGTCGAGATCGGCAAGCGCGACATCTACGGCGACACCCGGCTTGGCCTGTTCCCGTTCCGCCGCAACCTCACCTTCTATGCCGTCGACCTGGCCCTGCTATCGGAGACGCACCCGCGGCGCCTGCAGGAGCTGCTGCGCACGGTGTATCAGCGGGTCGCGGATGGTGACCTACCCCTGCCGACCATCACCGAATACCCGCTGTCCGAGGCCGCTACCGCGATCCGGGTGATGAGCGGCGCCGAGCACACCGGCAAGCTGGTGCTCACGGTGCCTCACACCGGGGAGAGCCGCGCGGTGGTGCCGCCCGAGCAGGCTCCGGTCTTCCACGACGACGGCGCGTACATCGTGACCGGCGGTCTGGGCGGGTTGGGACTGTTTCTGGCGACCGAGATGGCCAAGGCGGGCTGCGGACGGATCGTGCTGACCGCCCGCTCCACCCCAACTCCGAAGGCGCGGCAGGCCATTGAGCGTATCCGCGCCACCGGGGCCGACATTGTCGTGGAGAGCGGCAACATCGCCGAGGCCGAAACCGCGGCCCGGGTGGTGGCCGCGGCCACCGCAACCGGGCTTCCGCTGCGCGGCGTGCTGCATGCCGCCGCGGTGGTCGAGGACGCGGTCCTTGCCAACATCACCGACGAGCTGATCGACCGGGACTGGGCGCCCAAGGTCTACGGCGTGTGGCACCTGCACCAGGCGACTGCCGGACAGCCACTGGACTGGTTCTGTTCGTTCTCCTCGGTGGCGGCGCTGTTCGGCTCGCCCGGTCAGGGGGCGTACGCCGCTGCCTGCAGCTGGCTGGACGCCTTCACCCAATGGCGCCGCGGCCAGGGCCTACCGGCCAGCGCGATCGCGTGGGGGGCGTGGGGCGAAATCGGCCGGGCCACCTTCCTGGCGGAAGGCGGCCGGACCACGATGATCACTCCGGAAGAGGGCGCGCACGCGTTCGAGGAAGTGTTGCGTTACGACCGTGGCTACACCGGCTACGTTCCGACGACGGGGGCACCGTGGCTGGCCGCGCTGGTTGCGCGCAGCCCGTTCGCCGAAGCGTTCCAAGCCGCCGGAGACCACCACGCGGCCGAAAGCTCCACGCTGCGTGCCGAACTGCGGACGCTGTCGCAGGACGAATGGCCCGCCCGGCTGCGGCGTCTGGTGGCCGAGCAGATCGGCCTGATCCTGCGTCGCGCGGTCGACCCTGACCGCCCGTTCGCCGACCACGGACTGGACTCGCTGGGCAACCTCGAACTGCGGACCCGCATCGAAGCCGAGACCGGTATCCGCATCACGCCCAAGGCCATTGCGACCTATAACACCGCGCGTGCTTTGGGCCTGCACCTTTCGGAGATGCTGGCGGCCGAAGAAGGCTAGCCAATGGCACCGTGAGAGGCGCCGGTTTCAGTTCAGCCGGATCGTCCCCATGGACACCCCCGCGGCCGGAAGCCGCGCCAAAAGCGCATCGCCCATCGCCGCGGCGGGAGTGAGCACCCCGCGCAACTCGGAGAGCCGATCGCGATCGAGCGCCAGCGCCAGACCACTCTCCCCGAGCAGCACCGCCGTCGCGTTGTAAGCGTCGCCCGGCGAAAGTCGCGCGGTAGCGGGCACCGGTCGTCGTCGCGGTGGTGTACGTCTCGATCGTGTAGTGCCCGCGCTCCCGTGTCGCCCCGCTCGGACCGGTGCCCGGCGTCGGCGTGATGCGCTCCACCAATCGTCGGGGCAATCGCCTGAAGTACCTGTTGCCCAAACCAAAGACGCCCTTCACAGCGGCGGTGACAGCCACGGAGGCGATTGGCCGCGAACGACGTTCCCACACTCATCATTTCGGAGTAGCGGAACCGCTGGCCATAGGCCAGTCCTGTAATGCATTGCTAGGCCGGACAATCCGGGAGTTATAGGGACCCGGTACAAATCCGCCGATCCAGAGGCCCGACAGTTGGATAATGTCGAACTCCCGCTTGGCCGGGCTCATGCGACCGGCACTACTCGAGCAGTTGGACGAGTGGCCCCCGGCCTCGGCGTCTGGTCGCTTCGCTCTCAATCCTTGGTAAAGCAGTACATCCGGTATGACACGTCCCCGTTTTGCAGTCCTTGGTATAACGACGAGCCATTCACGCCTGCGAATTCACGGCCGACGATGCGTAGGAAGGCCGGCATATGGCGATCGACCAGGTTCTGTGACCGCTCCGAATTTTTCTCCAGGCCGCGCAGAACCTCCGCGTTGATGACCCGCTGCGAAAGCTGCCGCATTGGGGCGTTGGCCAAGTCCGCCTCCCACTCGGCGACACGGACGCTAGGGCGGAGATCGCAGTATAAGAAATACCCCCCCGGGCGCAGCACGCGCGCCACCTCGGCCAGAAAGCGCGAAAACCGAGGGTAGCAGTGCGAGGCTTCGACATTGAGCAACACGTCGAAGGATTGGTCGTCGAAGGGCAGGTTCTCAGCGTCGCCCTGCACGAAATCCAAACCGGGCAGATTATGTGTTTTTTGGCAAAACGCGATGCCGGCCGGGTTCAGGTCCAGCCCCGTGTAGGAGGCCGGGCGCAAGGTGCGCACGAGGTATGAGGCTCCGCCGCCGTGACCGCAACTGACCTCAAGCACCCGTTTACCGCTGAGATCCGCCTGGGTCGCCGTGCGGTGGTAGAGCTGGATGGAGGTTCGGTTGGGCTCGTCAGACGCCTCCAGCGGCAAGGCCATCGGCGGATCCTCCTCATAGGCCCAGTTGATGAACAAAACTTGGTTTTCAGAGAGCCCGCGTGTCAGGAGTGGGTACCAGTACCTCCAGAGTTTTTTGTAGGCCGGGGTCGATCCCAGGCGGTAGAGGAGGCGCATATGGGGACTGCTGGCCATCGGGCCAGTATGGCAGGCACGAAACATGAACGGTCCGGTCGGGGGCAGCCAGATGAGGTTCCACAAGGGTGAACACAGTCTTACATCAGGTCATCGAAAACGAACCGATTGCCAGTCCCAGCAGTCAGCTGTCCACCATCAGGGGCGAAGTGATGGGGTGCTAGCGTCCCATCAATGACGTTGATCATGAGCGTGGTATTCGGGCGGTAAGTATTAACGGATTTCGTTTCGGCATCGTCGATGCGATCGTGAACTCGCGCTTTTCGCCTAGCCTGCTGCCTCGGCTTAGTTCCCTGGCTGCCGCAGCGACGGGCGCCGAATCGTATTGGGTGGGCGACCACCTGAACTCGCTGGTGCCGCGCTCGATCGCGACACCGGAACATCTCGGCGTTGGGGCGAAACTGGTGCCCAAGATTGACGCCAACCTGGAAGCGTGGACGATGCTTGGATATCTCGCCGCGCGGAACCGGCTCCGCCGCCTGCGACTTGGCGTGTGCGTGACCGACGCCGGTCGCCGCAATCCAGCGGTCACGGCGCAGGCCGCCGCGACTCTGCATCTGCTTACCCGAGGCCGAGCCATCCTTGGTATCGGAGTCGGGGAACGTGAAGGCAACGAGCCCTATGGCGTGGAATGGTCCAAGCCAGTGGCACGGTTCGAAGAAGCCCTGGCCACAATTCGCACGTTGTGGGATTCGGACGGGGAGCTTGTCTCGCGTGAATCGCCATACTTTCCCCTACATAACGCCGTTTTCGACCTGCCGCCATACCGGGGCAAATGGCCCGAAATCTGGGTCGCGGCCCACGGTCCGCGGATGCTGCGGGTCACTGGACGCTATGCGGACGCCTGGGTTCCCTTTGTTGTGTCTCGTCCCAGCGATTACGCCCGCGCACTCGAAGCCGCACGCGTTGCGGCGTCCGACGCCGGTCGTGACCCGATGTCGATCACCCCTGCCGTGCTGCGTACCGTGGTCAGCGGCCGGAATCGCGACGACGTGGATGAGGCGTTGGACTCTGTCATCATGAAAGCGTCGGCGCTTGCTCTTCCGGCAGAAGCCTGGGCACGCCACGGCGTTCAGCATCCACTGGGAGCCGACTTCTCCGGCGTACAGGATTTGAGCCCACAAATCATCGACAAACAGACGGCCTTGTCATACGCAGCGAAAGTCCCAGCTTCACTTATGAAGGAATACTTTTTCCACGGGACACCCGGCGAAGTCATCGACCAAGTAGCGGAATGGCGCGATCAAGGCGTCCGATACCTACTGGTTATCAACGGCAGCCTGCTTAGGCCGCGCCTAGGCAAGAGTTTGGCGTCAAGCCTGCCACACGTAAGGGTCCTGCGCGGACTCAAAAAGCTGTGAATGGCCACTCACGCAGTCGCCCTCTCGGTAGCGTAGCGCTAGCACCCGGTGCACAAAACTTCACCAGCCTGCTCGCCGACCCCGCCTAACCCCGGTCGTCGATCCAGAAGCTCTGAAGGGTCGATGATCCGGCCGATCACTCAGATTCCCAGCCGTCGTCCGTGGGCAAAGAGCACAGTATCGAACGGATCGCCTCCAGGGACCGTTCCCGCCCCGCCACGTGCGCGTGGTGCTCGATGAACAGTCGTTGGGCAAAGGTTCCGCAGCTGTAGACGTCGACGGGGGCGCGGTAGAGGGCGTGCAATTCGCTCTGAAAGTCCACCAGCTCCAAACCCGCAGGTACGCGTACCACGGGGATCTCACCGGCGTCCGTGCACAGGACCATCGGGGGCAGCCCGGCAGGAGTTCCTTCGTATTGAAGGCTGAAGTGCAGTAGCGCCTGCTGGATCACACCGTCGGACAAGTCGGTTCGAAAAGTGGCGATGATGTCGCGGGCGAGGTCGACGATGTCGGTATCGGGCCCGATGTCGGCGAGATAGGTTGCGACCCCCTGCGGGTTGGTGCTGCCGGTCATACTCACCGGGGGCGAGAGGAAGTAACGCAAATCGACGGGATAAAGGTAGGGAATCGGGATGTGCGGAGTATTGCGGAGTTCCCACTCGGCCAGCAGGATGGCCGCGGCTACCAGCGAGTTGAGGCTGAGATGATGGGTACGGCCGAACTCGACGAGCTCTGCTGTCTCCTGCGCGGTGAACCGGCACCTGGCAGCCGGAATAATCTGAGGCTTATCAGATTTGGCGACAACGATTGACCCGTTGGCTGGAGGTAGCTCGTAGGCGAACATCGCCCGGAACAAACGCTCGAGACCCGACCGCTGCTTTTTCTCGACGCCACGCTGCTCCAGCACCACCTCCAGCGGTTCAGGCGCGGGCTGTGGGGTTACCGGACCGACACTGCCAGTGGTCACCACGTCCGTGTAGTGCGAAAAGAACTCTTCGAGAAGTCCGAACACATGGTGAGCGTCGGCCAGGCTGTGGTGGACATAAAGGGTCAGCTCGGCCCGTTGCCCGCTGAGAGTCAACCGCAGATTCATCAGGGACAGGCTCTGATCGAGTTGCATTCCGGCGGTTCCCGAGGAAGCCTCGTTGTCCTCGTCGACTATCCATATCCCAGGGTGGAGCAGGTCTTCGGCAACGATCTGGTGGCGCCCATCGGGTCCTTGCTCGAGATGACCGACAAAGATCGGGTGGGCCTGCAAGAGCGCGTCGAAGGCGTCTGACATCGCGTTGACGTCCACTCTGCCACTCATCTGCACCGTCAACGCGAAATACGTCTCGTTATGCGCGAACACTTCCTCGCTGTGCGCCAGCTTGCGGATCACCGATCCGGGAAACATCGTCAGACTCCCTCTTTCAATACTTGGTCAACGCATGCTGGCCCGGCGATAGCCGAACACCATCGGCATTGCGCAGGCAGCGGCGATGCCGATGGCCCACAGCAGCGTTGCGATCATCGGCGATTGCACCGGACCACCCACCGATAATCCGCGCATCGTCTCAATGGCGTAGCTCATCGGCTGATGCGCGACCACCGGCTGAATCCAGCGAGGATATTGGTCCACCGGCAGGAAACCGGTGGAGAAGACAACCGCGAGTACGTGCACGAGCGTAACCGCCTCGAGCAGGAATGTTTTCGCCGAGTGCAACGCGACTGTTGTGATGAGGGATGCCCACGCCACTCCGAATATCACCGGAACCACCAACCATGCCAGGCTCGCGAGCACTCCCTGCTCGAACCGGAAACCCAGCATCACGCCCACACCCAATATCACCAGGGTCGTGACCACGATCCGAACCACCTCGGCGATGATCCGCGAGAGCACACCCGAGGCACGGTGCACGGGCAGTACCCATAGCCGGGAAAGCAAACCGTCGGTGCGCTCCCCGATGAGGCCGATCGCCCCGGTCGCCGATCCATGGATGGCAGCGGCGAGCGCGTTCATCGGAACGGTACCGTACAGTGCGCTGTGTCCGGTGATTTGTGAAATCTGTTGGCCAAGAACAACGTTCAACGTCAACAGGAAACAAATGGGCAGCACCAGCGCCAAGAGGGCAGTAGTGGGATCGCGGGCCCACCGCACCAGTATCCGCTGCGTCTGCACCAGGGTCTGCGGAACCAGCACCCGCACCGAATTCTCGTGGCGCGGCTCGTCTGCACGCAGATGCGTGGCTTCCTCACACACGAGAGACATCATTGCCGCTTGGACAGCACGATAGCCGACACCGGCACCAGGACCACCGCCAACCCGGACAACCACGCCAGCGTCGGCATCATCACCGACCAGGTAACCGATCCCGCAGCCGGCGTGGTGTCGCCGCCCAGAACACGCATGGCGTCGACGAACTGGGAAATCGGCTGGTTGCGCACAATGGGCTGAATCCAATGGGGAAACTGCTGCACCGGTTGGACACCGACAGACAGGAGCCCGAAAATCAGCGGCGGCAGGATCAATAACGGCGTCATCGCCTCCGGGTTCCGGCTACCGGTGCCGGCCAGGTCCGCGCCGAATGACATCACCGCCCCGACGACGATCACCAACACGCAAAATCCGGTGATATATTCGGCGCCGCGATAAAACCGGAACCCGATCACGTGGCCGCAGATCAGTGCCACCGCCAAAGCAACCGAGCAGCGGTACACCGCAGCTGAGATACGGGCGGCCACCGGCGTCAGCGGGGCCATCGGCATGGACCTGAACCGGCGATTGAGGCCCTGCAACGAGTCGGTCGCCGCCCGAAACGCTGTCGACATGGCGGCGAACGTGACCGCCTGAAGCGCGATCAACGGCATGATGTACTGCGCGTAGCTGCTGCTGAAGCCCTTGGTGGCAGTACCCATCACGTGGCTCAGCGGGATGTACAAGCCGGCCGTGAAAACCACCGAAGACGCGATCGTGAGGGCAAGCTCACCGTTGCGCAGGGTCGGTATGATGAAGCGCACGGTGAGCACCCACCATTGCGCGAACGTCGACGGACGTGACCGCGCCGGCGTCGCGGCAGTCACTGCATCACCTCGGTAACCGGAGCGCGCGACGCGCTGGAATCCTCGGTCAACGCAAGGAATACGTCATCCAGGGACGGACGCCGCAGCCCAACATCGGCCACCTCGATATTGGCCGCCGCCAGCCGCCACACGGCCTCGACCAGTGTGTTGGCACCACGCGGCGCCGGCAGCGCGATCCGTTCCGATTCCGATGTCAGGGCAGCCCTGTTCTTCTCCGGCAACAGCGAGCCGAGCGCATCGGCGATCGCCGGCAGATCGTTGAGATGCCGTGGAACGATTTCGCAGAAACTGCCACCTGTGCGTGCCTTGAGCTCATCAGCCGTTCCCTCCGCGATGACCGATCCGTGATCGATCACGATGATCCGATCACTGAGCTCATCGGCTTCCTCGAGATACTGCGTGGTCAGCAACGTGGCTATGCCCGCGCTCTTGAAGCCGGCAACCAGATCCCAAATACCCTGCCTGCTCCGCGGATCCAGCCCGGTGGTGGGCTCGTCCAAGAACACCACCTGAGGCTGGACCACCAAACCGCACGCGATATCTATCCGTCGGCGCATCCCGCCCGAGTAGGTGCCCACTCGCCGATTTCCGGCATCCACCAGATCGAATTCACCGATGAGCTCGCTGGCCCGGGCGCGCGCCGCAGACTTACTCAACCCGAATAAACGACCGAACATCACCAGGTTTTCGTAACCGGTCAGCATGTCATCGATGGCCGCATGCTGGCCGGTGAGCATGATCGACCGGCGCACACCAGCCGGTTCGGAAACGACGTCATAGCCGGCCACGGTCGCACGACCGCGGTCCGGCCGGCTGAGCGTCGACAAGATGTCCACGATCGTCGTCTTGCCCGCCCCGTTCGGGCCGAGCAGACCGATCACCTCACCGCGACCGATGTCAAAACTAATGTCATCCAGGGCCACAACCTCACCGAACGTCTTGCGAATCCGGTCGACCACCACAGCCTTATCGGAATTGCTCATCTGGTTCTCCTCACCCGTCGAACGTCGACAAGTCCACCAGAGCCAAGTCGTCTGTGGCCGCGCCCGTTTCATCATGGCTTGCGGCGATAGCCTCTTTGATCAGCTCGCTGAGTGCGACCGGGAAGCCGGCCATCAACGCCTCCACCGTTGCGCGCTGGAGTCGGCGGGTGTCATACCACCAATCCAGGTGCAGCACGCCGGAGCAGCGATACACCCGCAATTCGACGGCATGGCCCAGGCCGGGAAGCGTCTCACGCACCGGCATCGTCGTGTCGGAGTCGAACTGCACAGGCGCGTCAACCGACGGCAGCTCAGGGATGACACCCTCGTACCGGAAGTGGATATCCGAGGGGGCTTCGGCGCCGAGCAGCCGTGCGGTGGGCGCGTAGACATGCCGTAACAATCCGTACCCGATCCCGTAGTGCGGAACGGACTTGAGGGTGTCGCGGACGGTCGCCAACAGCTGGATCGCACCTCCGGCGATCCCGCACGGCAACGGGACCGGGTAGATCGTGGCGAACCGGCCCATGGTTTTTCGCAAGTCGACGTCTGGCCGCAGCACCGAGCGGCCGGGCCCCTCCATGTCTACCGCGACCACGCCATCGCCGATTGTCCGGGCGATCGTCGCGCTCAGCGCTGCGAGCAGAATCTCCTCGATCGACGGCCCAAGCCTGCGCCGAGCGTCGTCGACCTCGGATGTCTGTTCGCTCGTCAGAATCGACGACAGCCGTGTCAGATTCTCGCATCGGGGTGGTTGCGTGATTTCGGGATCGGCCAGCCGCAGGGTGGCCTTTCTCGAGTTCTCCAGCCAGAAGTCGCGAGTGTCGAGGACCGCCGGATGCGTCGCAAGGCCCCCGCATCGCAGTGACCACTCGCGCCACGAGGTGGTTGCCGGTTGCAGCGCGATGTCCTCGCCCGCCAGTCGTTGGGCGAAGGCGGTCAGGATGTCGGTGACCAGGATTTCTCGCGATGCGTTGTCGAGGACCATCTCGTGCACACTAAGGGCCAGATAGCAGGTGCCGCCTTTGGCACCGGCGATGTAGCCGGCAGCCAGCGGGGTGGTCGAGAGATCTTGTCCGGCACTGAGCTCGGTCAGGATGTTCATAACCGCTGCCCGTCCGGATTCACTTGCCGGATCGACGTCGTCGGGAAGTGACCTGCAGGACAGCCGGTCGAATTCCTGGGGCGGTGCGATGTGCTGCTCCCATGTTCCGGCGTGGTCGACGACCCGCAGGCGCAACGCGTCGTGGTGGTTGGCCAGCGCGGTCAGCACGGCTCGGGCGTCCTCGGGGCCCACGCTGGGGTCGAGCCGCAGGATCAGCGGAAGCCGCCAGCGTCCCGCCTCGCGCACCCCCCGTTCGAGAAAGTAGGCGATATTCGGCGGAACCGCCGAGTGCATCGCGGCATCGGGTGGTTGGGCCAACCCGCCTTGTGCATATTCGGCGTCGGTCGCGGCCGCCAGGGCGGCCACGGTCGGATGGTCGTACAGATGCTGCGGCCTGATGTCCAGCCCTTCGTTGGCGGCGCGCGAAGCGATGCCGATGGCGATCAGGGAATCGCCGCCGAGCTCGAAGAAGTTGTCGTTGCGGTCGATCGAGTTGATGCCCAAGCATTGCACCCAGATGCGCTGCAATGTCGCCTCGGTGTGCGACTGCCCGTTCTGAGCCACCCGCGAATCGGCGGCCGCTCCATCCGAGGACGCGACCGGCACGCCGTTGGCGCCGTTGGGAGCGTCCGCCCAGACGGTGGGCTTCGGATCTACCCAATGCCGTTGGTGGGCAAACGGATAGCCGGGCAGGGAAACGATCCGCGGCCGTGCTGAGTGCAGGGGTGTCCAGTCGACCTCCACCCCGGCCGACCACAGTTGGCCGAGCGCGAGCAGGAAGGCGTCCCGGTCATTGATGCTCTGAACCGGGTGGCGCACGAGCCGAACGGCGCGGTGCCCGCTTGACCACTTCGGGTGCCGCATCGCCGAGCCAGTCAGGCTGCCGCCGGGACCAACCTCGACCAGGATGCGACGCGGATCGGTCAGCAGCACGTCGAGTTCGTCAGCGAACCTGACTGTGGCGCGTATCTGGCGCGCCCATGCCGCTGGGTCGGTTGCCTCCCGTGCCGACATCCACGTTCCGGTGACGTTGGCAAGCAAGGGTGTGTGCGGATCGTGCAGCTCGAACGCGGAAAGGAAGTCCTGGAATTCGGGCAGCACGGGATCCATCGAACTGGAATGGAACCCGTGCGACGTGCGCACCCGTCGAGCGGTTATCCCATGCTCGCGAAGGCGTCCGCTGAACGCCCGAATCTGCTCCTCCGACCCGGCGACCACACAGCTGCCGGGATCGTTCACCGCGGCGATGTCCACCCCGGGTGAAAGGTGGTCGGCGAGGTCGTCGGGGCTCAGTGCCACCGCCACCATTGCCCCCGGCGGTGAGGCATGCATCAGGCGCGCACGCATCGAGACCGCTTTGATCGCTGTCTCGAGGTCGAATACCCCCGCCAGAGTGGCCGCCACGTATTCGCCGATGCTGTGTCCGGCCAATGCCCCGGCGCGTACGCCGTAGGCGGCGATCAACTTCGCGAGCGCGTATTCCACCGCGAACAGCGCGGGTTGGGAGCGATCGGTGCGCTCCAGGTTCGCCGCGTCCCCGCCGAACACCTCGGCGCGCAGGTCGAAGCCCAGCTCGTCGCCGAATCCCACGGCGCAGGTATTGAACTGCTCGGCGAAAACGGGCTCGGTTTCGTAGAGCCCCTGTGCCATGCCGGCGTACTGAGCTCCCTGTCCGGGAAACAGGAAAACGATTCGGTCCGAGGATGATTCACCCTTTTCGGCACCCTCTACGGATTCGCCGACGAAAACATTGTCGTGCTCGGACGCCCGCAACACCGTGACCGCCTGCTGCCGGTCGTTGACGACGGCCGCCATCCGTACTTTGTGTTTGCGTCGGCCGGCGAGCGTGCCCGCGACGTCGGACATGTCCGGCTCGTCTGGACCGGCCAACGCGGCGGCCAGGGCAGACCGCGATTCCGCCAGCGCCGCAGCCGTTGCCGCCGACAGCAGCAGCACCTGGGGGCCGGGCTGCCTGGCGCGCGCCGCAACTGCCGGCGCCTCCTCGACGACGACGTGGGCGTTGGTGCCCCCCACCCCGAACGAGCTGACCCCGGCGCGACGGACTCCGTCCCACTCCCACGGGCCGTACTCGGCTCGCACGACGAACGGAGACTGATCGAGACGCAGCTCCGGGTTCGGACTCGTGAAGTGCAACGTAGCCGGAATGGCCTGATTCTTCAGGCACAGGATCGTTTTGATCAGACCCGCGATGCCCGACGCCACCTCGAGGTGGCCGATGTTGGACTTGACCGATCCGAGGACGCACGGGCCTGGCCTGGCTTGCCGGGACACGCCGAATGCCGTTCGTAGGCCGTCGACTTCGATAGGGTCACCGAGCGGCGTGCCGGTGCCGTGCGTCTCGACGTAGCTCACGGTCGACGAATCGATGCCCGACACCGCGTGTGCCTCGGCGATCACATCGGCCTGAGCGACTGGATTGGGGGCTGCGTACCCCATTTTCATGGATCCGTCGTTGTTGGTCGCCGACCCCCGTATGACGGCATGAATCCGGTCCCCGTCGTCGACGGCAGCTTGCAACGGTTTGAGGACGACAATGGCGACTCCGCTGCCGAAGACGGTGCCATCGGCTCGGACATCGAAGGGCCGACAATAGCCGAGCGGCGAAACAACCGATCCCGGTTCGTGAAAGTAACCGACGTGGTGCGGGATGCGCAGCGATACCCCACCCGCCAGGGCCATGTCGCATTCACCACTGAGCAGGCTCAGACAGGCCAGGTGCACCGCGACCAGCGACGACGAGCACGCGGTTTGCACCCCGATGCTCGGGCCGCGCAGATTGAACTGATGTGACACCCGCGTTGCCAGATAATCCTTGTCATTCTGCAGCGACAGTCCGATCAGCTCGAAGTTGGCGCCCTGCGAGAAGATGGAATTCGGATCATGGTGCGACAGCAGGTTGTGCAGGAGATAGCCGCTGCCGGAGCTGCTTCCGTAAACCCCGATCGAGCCGTCGAACCGCGCGGGGTCACAGCCGGCGTCCTGCAAGGCATGCCACGCGCACTGCATGAACAGCCGGTGTTGCGGATCCAGCGTCCGAGCGGCCTGCGGCGGTAACCCGAAGAAGTCGGCGTCGAACTCGTCGACGCCGCTGAGGATCGGCGCACGGCGGACATATGCCGGATTCGCCAGGGTCTTCTCGCCGATTCCGGCGGCCTGGAGCTCCTGCCCTGACAGGGTGACGATCGACTCCTCGCCACGCCGAAGGTTGTCCCAGAATGCCGACACGGAGTCGGCGCCGGGAAATCTGCCGGCCATCCCGACGACCGCGATCGCGTTGCTGGGCATCGTGTCCGTGCTCACTCCTGTTGTCCTCGCTTTCGCCGCATCGCGGCTTCGTGGCGCGCCGCCGCGCGCTGCTGGGCTCGGTCGCGAACCATCTCGCCTCGCTTGGGAGCTTGGTTCTGCTGTGTGTCGGCCGGCTGCGGATAGTCCAGTCGTTCACACAGTGCGGCCGCGAGATCGGTGATTGTCGGGTGCGCCCATACCAGAGCGACCGGCAACGTGATGTCCAGACTTGCTTCCAGCCGATTTCGCAATTCGAGGCCCATCAGCGAGTCCAGACCAAGCGACTCTATAGGCCAATTCTGGCCAATCGGCTCGGTGGAGCGCAGCACCGCCCGGATTTCGTTGGCGATCGCGGCTGCGAGGCGGCCTGGGCGCTCGCCTGCGTCGCTGGCATCCAATTCCGCACGCAGCGCGCCGCCGCCGCGCCGCTCTAGTCTTGTCGAGTCATGCAACTTCGCAAACAATGACGAACCCGCTGCGGCGGGAAAGGATTGGAACCACTGCCGGGCGTCGAGGCTGAACACACCGGTATGCGCCCGATCGGCTGACAGCACCAGCTGCATTGCCGCCAGCCCCTGCTCGACCGTGATCATCGAGACGCCGAGATCGGCGAAGAACTGGGCACGGCCCACCTCGGCCCATGGGCCCCAGTTGATCCCGACCGCGGGAAGTCCAAGGGAGCGCCTACAGGCGACAAGGCCATCGACCCACGAGTTCGCGGCGGCATACGCTCCCTGGCCGGGCGCGCCCAGCAGGGAGGCTGCCGACGAGAATGCCAACCACCAATCGACGTCTAAGTGGGCGGTGGCCTGATGAAGCCGCCAGCTGCCGGTGACTTTCGGAGTGAACACGCGCCGCGCGGCCGAATCCGACATATTCAGCACAATCTCATCATCCAGAACCATTGCGCTGTGCAGGACTCCGGCCAACCGGAAACCGGCGTTTTCGACCGCCGCCACCAGCCGATCGGCCGTGCCGGGTTCGGCGATGTCGCCGGTGACCACCTCGACCCGGCTACCCGCGGCGTTCATCTCTGCGATAGCCGCCCGAACGTCGTCGCTGGGAGCCGAACGCCCGTTCAGGACAATCAATCCCGCGCCTTGCTGCGCCAGCCACTGTGCGACGACGAAACCGAGACCGCCCATGCCGCCCACGATGAGGTATCCGCCGTCCCGGCTTACCAGTGGTTGCGGTGGCGGCGACGCCATAGCTTCGATGCTGCCGTCGACAGGTATCGAGACGACGATCTTGCCGGTGTGCCTACCGGAGGCCATCAGCCGAAAAGCGTCGGCCGCATCGTGGAGGCTGAACTCGGTGACGGGAAGTACCTGCAGTTTGCCGTCCGACACGTGCCCGAGGATGTGTTGCAGAAGATGGGCGTACCGCGCCGGTTGCAGTTTCAGATTCAAATCGAGGTCGACGACGGCGAAGGACGCGCTTTTCGCCAGTGCGGCCAATCCCAAGTTGACATCGGCATGGACGTCCTTCTTGCCTAGTTCGATGAACCGACCACCAGGAGCAAGTATCTTTACTCCGCGCTGAATCGCTTCGCCCGGTAGCGAATTGAGAATGACATCCACGCCGTAGCCGTCTGTGATGTCGAGTATTTCATCGGCGAATTCCACGCTTCGTGAGTTGCCGACGTACTCGATACCAAGCCCGGACAGCATTTCGCGTTTGGCATCCGAGCCGGCCGTGGTGTAGATGCGGGCGCCGATCATCTTGGCGATCGAAACTGCCGCCAGTCCGACACCGCCGGTGGCGGAATGGATGAGCACGCGTTCGCCGGGCGACAGCCGCCCGACCTCGCACAGCGAGTGCCAGGCGGTCAGATACGCGATGCCGAATGTGGCCGCCTCACGATCCGGCAGCGTGTCGGGAACGGCGACGACGAGGTCTGCAAGTGTTGTCAGGTGGGAGCCGAATGTGCCGGGGCCGAAGGCGATGACGCGCTGCCCGATCTCGACCGAGTCAACGCCTGCGCCGACAGCCGTCACAAAACCGACGCACTCGCCACCGATCACGGGCGCGGCACCGTCAAGTCCGGGATACACGCCCATCGCTTTGAGCACGTCGCTGAAGTTGAGGCCCGCGGCGACGACGCGAACCTCCACCTGATCGGCTCCGGGCGGAATCCGCTTCACCGCGTGCACTCTCAGCGCATCCAGTCGTCCGGGTTGATCGATCTGCAGCCGCACAGCGCCCGCGCCGTCCAGGTTCACGACGGTGGGGCGAGATTCGAGGACAAGATCACCGGTTGCCGCGGTGGGCGCGGGCACCAGCCGGTTGACATACCGTTGTCGATCGCGGAGGGCGATTTCATCGTGGTCCGAACCGGCGAGCAACTCCTCCGTCAGGGTGGCAAGTGAGCCGGCGCCGTCGGCCTCGACGTCGACGATTGTGGTCTTCAGTTCCGGATGCTCGAATGTCAGCACTCGCGCGATTCCACGAAGCTGCGTCTGTGTCAACGTGACTTGATCACCAGGATCGAGCTGTTGTGCGCCGCGGGTGACGATCCACAGCCGCGGGCTGTTCCGGGCACCCATTCGCGTCAGAGTCTTTGCTATGTCTGCGATCAGCAGCGTGCGTGCCTGCGCCAGGTCCAGTTGAGCGTGGTCCGGCAGCGACTCATCGACGGCTCGTGGCGGACAGAGCACGACGATGCCGTCCCACCCGATATCGCTTCGGGTGATCGCTGCGCGCAGCTTCGCTGCGTCGGTCGGGGACACCACCTCGACTTCGCCGATGCCGTCGCTCAGTGACGACTGCAGCGCAGGCAGCAGCGGGTCGCCCGCAGCGAGGTCACCAATCAACAACAAGCTGTCGAGAGCATCGGCCGCTTTGTCGAGGGGTGCAGGCTCCCACTCCACCGTGAACAGGCGGCTGGTGAGTTCCGTTGCGCCGCCGCCTGACCCAAGCACCGCCATCTCCACTTCATCGATGACGAGCAGCGGTTGGCCATGCGGATCAGTCAGTGTGACTTGGCCAATGAGCCGATCCGGACTACCGGTGGCGGCGAGTGAGCCAATCGAGCAGACACCGTCGGATACGTTGCCGTACACGTGGATGCCCGCGAAACGTACTGGCAGCACGAGGATCTGGCGGGCCGTCTGGCCTCCGGCCAGGTCGGTCGCCACCCGGGTGGCACCGAGTGCCTGCACTGCGATATCCATCATTACGGGGTGCAACACAAAGTTGCGGGAACCCGTCCTGGCCGAAGAGGGTAGCCGCACTTCTGCGCGGGCGGCACCACACTGCGCGACGGTGAGCCCGACGATTCCGCGAAACGCCGGTCCGTGTTGTTGCCCGGCGCCGCGCAGCCGCTGATACAGATCGTTGGGGTCGAGTTCGGCCGCCACGTCGTCGACCGCCGGTCGCAATACCTCGTAATTGGACGCTGTCTCGCGCGCAACCGTAGCGGTGGCGTGTTTGATCCAGCCCGAAGCAGCGTTGTGGGTGCGCATTTCGATGTGACACGTCTGCTCATCCCCGGTGAGCGTCGTGACAAGAACGGTGCCGTCGGTGACGGGCAGCAACTGATGAAGACTAAGCTCGCGGATCATCCAAGGCCGATCTTCTAGGCCTTCTGAGCCCCTGAATGCATCGGTCGCTGCCGCTAGCGCAACCTCGGCGTAGGCCGACCCCGGCAGCACGCAGACATCGTCGATCACATGATCCCCGAGCCACAGCAGATCCGGGCCGAGCTCGCATTCCCATATCCGGGTGCCGTTAGTGGGGTCGGTGACACCGATGCCAAGTAGCGGGTGGGTGTTTGCCCTATGGTGCGGGGCGGTTGTGGTGGAGATCCAGTGATGGATGTGCTGCCAGGGGGTGGTCGGCAGAACGGGGTGTGGTCCAGGGGGGTGGGGGGTTTGGGGTGGGTGGGTGGTGTGGGCGGTGTTGAGGTTGGTGTGGAAGGTCAGGGTGTCGTGAGCATCGCGTTGCAGGGTGCCGATGCTTAAGTAACCGGAACTGTAATCGGTAGTGCAATTGACCTCGTCTTGGGCGCTCTGCTGGCACGCGGCCAGAGTGTCGCTGATGGCGTGGGTCAACAATGGATGCGCGCTGATCTCGATGAAGGTGTGGTGATCCGTCCCGGCGGCGGCGATCGCCTGTTGAAACCGCACCGGGTTGCGCATGTTGGTGGCCCAATGCTCGGCGTCGAATGCCGGGCGGTTTTCGAGGTCTTCATAGGTGGTGGAGATGATCGGAATGGTCGGTGGCCGCGGGGTGAGATCGGCCAGTTCCGACCGCATCAAGGGTTGCAGGGCGTCCATGGCTGGATTGTGCGGGGCCACTTCGATGTTGACTCGGCTGGCGAAGTGGCTCTCTGCGCGCACCTTTTCGATGAGGTCTTCGATCATCGGGGTTGGGCCGGCGATCACCGTTTGACGTGGTGAGGCATAGATCGCCAATGTGACCTGTGGATGGTCGGCAATCAGCGCCTCGGTGGCGGTGGCGTCGAGCTCGAGCAATGCCATGGCGCCTTGTCCGGACAACGGTGCCATCAGCCGCGACCGGGTCGCGGTCACCCGCAACCCTTCGGCGGGTGTTAGCGCACCGGCCACCACCGCGGCGGCCACTTCTCCCACGGAATGGCCTATCACGAGATCGGGCGTCACCCCGTAGGAACGCCATAGCGCGGTTAGCGCCAGCTGCATCCCGATCACACCCAGCTGGATGTGCTCGATGCCTTCCAGCGGCTTTCCGGTGGCGATCACGTCGTGTAGCGAAAACCCTGCCTCGGCCACGAATACCGGCTCCAGTTCGGCGATCGCGGCGGCGAATGCGGGCTCGTCGGCGAGCAGCTGGCGGCCCATTCCCGCCCACTGCGACCCCCGACCCGAGTAGACGAATACCGTGCCCGGCCCGACCGCGCCCTCATGGCGGCCCACCGCGCCCGGGGCGGGCTCACCGGCGGCCAGCGCACGCAACCCCGCCACAGCCTGGCCTCGATCAACGGCGGCCACCGTGGCGAACTTGGCCTGCCGGGCCCGGTGATGGTTGAGCGTGTGCGCCACATCAGCCAGCGCCACGTCGGCGCCGGGGCCTTCCATCCAATCGGCCAGGACCGAGGCCGTCGCCGCCAACCGCTGCTTCGTCTTACCCGACACCACCAACGTTGACACCGCCGGATCAGACGCCGGCTGCGGCTCCCCGTCAGACACGGACACCGGATCTGGACCCTGCTCGATCACCACATGCGCATTCGTCCCGCTTAGGCCGAACGACGACACAGCTGCCCGGCGCGAACCCCCCGCGGCGGGCCACGTTGCGCACTGGGTCGGCACGAACAGCCGAGTCGATGATGCATCGATGGCCGGGTTCCAGCGCGAGAAATGCAAATTCGGTGGAATCCGTCCACGCTGCACCGCCAGCACCGCTTTGATGAACCCCGCGATCCCGGCCGCCGCCTCCAGATGACCGATGTTGGTCTTGACCGACCCCAGCGCGCATGCGCCCGCCCCACGGCCGTACGTGGCCGCCAACGCCTCGAACTCGATCGGATCGCCCAGCACCGTTCCGGTGCCGTGGGTCTCGACATAGTTCACGCTGTCGGCGGTGACATCTGCGCCCCGCAGTGCCGTGGTGATCACGTCACGCTGCGCCGACGCATTCGGGGCGGTCATCCCGTTGGAGCGACCGTCCTGGTTGACCGCCGAACCGCGGACCACCGCCAGCACCTGATCCTGGTCGCGCACCGCGTCGGCCAGCCGCTTGAGCACCACCACCCCGCACCCCTCGCCGCGCACAAACCCGTCGGCCATGGCATCGAATGTCTTGCACCGGCCCGTCGGCGACAGCGCCGACCACTTGGACAACGCAATGCCGGTGAACGGTGACAGCGTGAGCTGCACCCCGCCCGCCAGTACCATGTCGCTTTCCCGCAATCGCAGGCTTTGACAGGCCAGGTGAACCGCCACCAACGACGACGAACACGCGGTATCCACGGCCACCGCCGGGCCACGCAGCCCCAACAGATACGAGATCCGCCCCACCGCCGCGCAGTGCGGGTTTCCGGTGCTCAGGTACGCGTCGATCTCGGCATTACGCTCGACGTTGATGATCGTGTAGTCCCACGACGACAACCCCATCACCGCGGCGGTTCGGCTGCCGCTCAGGGAATCCGGTGGAATGCCGGCATGTTCGAGTGCTTCCCAGGCGACCTCGAGCAGCATCCTGTGCTGCGGATCCATCGCTACGGCTTCGCGAGGCGGGATACCGAAGAAGTCGGCGTCGAACCCGGCGGCGTCGGGAACGAAACCACCCCATTTCGTCGTCATCCGCCCCGGTGCCGACGGATCGGGGTCGTAGAACTCATCCGCGTCCCACCGGTCGCCCGGCACTTCGCCGACGGCGTCCTTACCGTCGACCAGCAGCTCCCAAAAGCCATCCGGCCCAGACACATTGCCCGGCAAGCGACAACCGATCCCGACTACCGCCACCGGCTCGGCGATATCGGTCGGAAACGCCGTCCCCGCACGAACAAGCTCACGAGCGAGGACCTCTCGCGCCTTCGGCGACAATTGCGCCGCGCGTTCGGCCAGGTTCGTCATGACTCACCGCCGCCCGTCGCGGCTTCCAGTTCGCTGGCTTCGACCAGATCGGACAGCAGTTCCATCTCCTCATCGGACAGCGAGGGTTGCGCATCGGAAGTCTTCGGCGCGCCAGACAACGGCTCGGAAGGCTCATAGCCTAGTCGTTCACACAACGCGGCCGCGAGATCGGTGATTGTCGGGTATGCCCACACCAGGGCGGCCGGCAATGTCGTGCCCAGGTTTGTTTCCAGTCTGTTCCGCAGTTCGAGGCCCATCAGTGAGTCCAGGCCGAGCGACTCCACGGGCCGATCATGGTCAATCGGATCGCTCGAGCGCAGCACCGCCCGGATCTCGTCGGCGATCATCGAGGTCAGCAGGCCGGGTCGATCGGTCGCGTCGCTGGCGTCC
>NZ_JBKQQD010000424.1:0-10664 GCF_052144515.1 Mycobacterium sp.
CCGTGGGTGTACGAAGCCGGGCTGCGACGCCCCGGCCTACCACAGCCAGGTCCACCACGTCCAAGGATGGACCAGGACCCGCCGCACCCACATCAACGAACTCACCCTGGCCTGCGGTCTGGACAACCGGCTCGTCGAGAAAGGCTGGACCACCCGCACCAACGCCAAAGGCGACACCGAATGGATACCGCCGCCGCACCTGGATCACGGGCAACCCAGAACGAATACCTTCCATCACCCCGAGAAACTCCTGGGACCTGACGACGACAAACCCCATTGACGCCACAAACACGCCCGACTGGTCTGGCCACTTGACGTCTGACCTATGACCAGTCACACTGAGCCCGTGGCGCTGCAGCCCGTGACTCGTCGATCGGTGCCTGAAGAGGTTTTTGAGCAGATCGCTGCCGATGTGCTCAGCGGGGAGATGCAGCCCGGCGAAGCGTTGCCCAGCGAGCGCCGGTTGGCGGACTTCCTGGGCGTATCCCGGCCCGCTGTCCGCGAGGGGCTCAAGCGGCTTTCGTCGGCCGGTCTGGTCGAGGTGCGCCACGGCGGCGTCACCACCGTGCGTGACTTCCGACGCCATGCCGGTCTGGACCTGTTGCCCCGGTTGCTGTTTCGCAATGGCGAGCTCGACACCGCTGTTTTCCGCAGCATCCTGGAGGCCCGGCTGCGCAACGGTCCGAAGGTCGCTGAGCTGGCGGCCGAACGGCACGGACCCGAGTTGGCGGACGTGCTCGGGGATTCGCTGCGCACGCTCGAGACCGAAAACGACCTGCTCGAGTGGCAACGCCAAGCGCTCGAGTTCTGGGAGCATGTGGTCGACGGCGCCGCTTCGATCGTATATCGCTTGATGTACAACGCATTTCGCGATGCCTATGAGCCAGCGCTGGCTGTCCTGGCCTCAGCGATGACCGCCGCCGTCAAGTGTCCCGACGCCTACCGAAAGCTGGCCGATGCGATCTGCTCGGGCGATTCCGCCAGTGCGAAGAAGGCCGCCGAAGACGTACTCGAACTCGCGAACGCAACGTTGCTGGCCGCACTCGACAGCCCACGAAACCGCCGAGGTCGCCCATGACCACCCAGAGTGTGGCCACCTATCTGCGCAGCCAGATGCAGCCCGGGATCGACGCGGTCGGCGGCTTCTACCGGACCTGCGTCTTGACCGGAAAGGCGCTGTTTCGACGGCCCTTCCAGTGGCGTGAGGCGATCGAGCAGGGCTGGTTCATCACCAGTGTCTCGTTACTGCCGACCCTGGCGGTCTCGATTCCGCTGACCGTGCTCATCATCTTCACGCTCAACATCCTGCTGGCCGAGTTCGGCGCCGCCGACATCTCCGGCGCGGGCGCGGCGCTGGGCGCGGTCACCCAGCTGGGCCCGCTGACCACCGTGCTGGTGATCGCGGGCGCCGGTGCGACAGCCATCTGCGCCGACCTCGGTGCTCGCACCATCCGCGAGGAAATCGACGCGATGGAGGTGCTCGGCATCGATCCCATCCATCGGCTGGTGGTGCCCCGCGTCGTAGCCGCGACCATCGTCGCCACCCTGCTCAACGGTGCGGTGATAACGATCGGCCTGGTCGGCGGTTTCGTCTTCGGCGTCTACATCCAACACGTTTCGGCCGGCGCCTACGTCGGCACGCTCACCCTCGTCACCGGCCTGCCCGAAGTGGTTATCTCCGTGATCAAGTCGGCCACGTTCGGCATGATCGCCGGCCTGGTCGGCTGCTACCGCGGGCTGACCACCAAGGGCGGCCCGAAGGGCGTCGGCACCGCCGTCAACGAGACGCTGGTGTTGTGCGTGATCGCGCTGTTCGCGGTCAACGTGGTGCTGACCACGATCGGTGTGCGGTTCGGGACGGGACGCTAGATGTCCCAGTCTGCCGCCGTATTGCGCGCCCGCTACCCGCGAACAGCAGCCAACCTCAACCGTTTTGGCGGCGGGCCGGCCCGCAGACTGGAGCAGATTGGGATTTTCGCGAGGTTCACCCGGGTCAGCCTCATGCAGATCGGGTGGGCGCTGCGCCGCTACCGCAGGGAGACGCTGCGGCTCACCGCCGAAATCGGTATGGGCACCGGCGCGATGGCCGTCCTCGGCGGCACGGTCGCGATCATCGGCTTTGTGACGCTGTCCGGCGGTTCGCTGATCGCCATCCAGGGCTTCGCGTCGCTGGGCAACATCGGTGTCGAGGCATTCACCGGATTCTTTGCCGCACTGGCCAATACACGCATCGCCGCGCCCATCGTATCCGGTGTCGCGCTGGCCGCCACGGTGGGCGCCGGCGCTACCGCCCAGTTGGGCGCGATGCGGATCAGCGAGGAGATCGACGCGCTGGAAGTCATGGGCATCAAGTCGATCTCGTTTCTGGTTTCCACCCGGATCCTGGGCGGGCTGGTGGTCATCGTGCCGCTGTACGCCCTGGCTCTCGATATGGCCTTCACATCCGGCCAGGTCGTCACAACGGTGTTCTACGGACAGTCGAACGGCACCTACCAGCACTACTTCCGCACCTTCCTGCGCCCCGAGGATGTGGGGTGGTCGGTCGTGCAGGTCGTCATCATGGCGGTGGTGGTAATGATCAGCCATTGCTACTACGGCTACACCGCCAGCGGTGGCCCGGTCGGCGTCGGCCAGGCCGTCGGCCGATCGATGCGCTTTTCGCTGGTTTCGGTTGTGGTTGTCGTCCTGTTGGCCGAGTTGGCGCTCTACGGCGTCGACCCGAACTTCAATCTCACGGTATAACCGCGATGACGACGCCGCTGACGCGCAAGCACCGACGGGCGTGGTTGTACGTGGAGGGCGTGGTCCTGCTGCTCGTCGGCGCACTCGTCCTCGTCTTGGTGTACAAGCAATTTCGGGGGGATTTCACGCCGAAGACCGAACTGACGATGCTGGCTTCGCGGGCGGGCCTGGTGATGGAACCGGGATCGAAGGTCACCTACAACGGGGTGGAGATCGGCCGGGTGGCCGGCATCTCGGAGATGCAGTCGGACGGCAAGCCGGCAGCGAAGCTGGTGCTGAATGTGAATCCGAAATATGTCAAGCTGATTCCGGTCAACGTGGTGGCCAACATCGAGGCGGCCACCCTGTTCGGCAACAAGTATGTGTCACTCACCTCACCGGACAACCCCAAGCAGCAACGGATCTCATCACACGATGTGATCGACGTGCGATCGGTGACCACCGAGTTCAACACGTTGTTCGAGACGATCACCTCGATCGCCGAGAAGGTGGACCCGATCGAGCTGAACGCCACGTTGTCCGCGGCGGCGCAGGCGCTGGATGGGCTGGGCAGCAACTTCGGCGAATCGATCGCCAATGGCAATCACATTCTGTCGCAGTTGAACCCGCTGATGCCGCAGCTGCACTACGACGTCCGGCGGTTGGCCGACCTCGCTGACATCTACGCCCGTTCATCGCCGGATTTGTGGGGCTTTCTGCAGAACGCGGTTACCACGGCGAGCACTCTGACCAGACAGCAAGGCGAGCTGGATGCCGCATTGTTGGCGGCGGTGGGCGCGGGCAAGACCGGCGAAGACATCTTGACCCGGGGCGGACCGTATCTGGCGCGCGGAGCCGCCGACTTGGTACCTACCGGCGCGCTGCTCGACACCTACAGCCCCGCATTGTTTTGTACCGTCCGCAACTTTCATGACGCCGTACCCAAAATCGCTAGCGCGGCCGGCGGCAACGGCTATTCGCTGTCGGCCGCCGGAACGATTTTAGGAGCGCCCAACCCCTACGTCTATCCGGACAATCTGCCGCGAGTGAACGCTCACGGCGGACCCGGTGGGCGCCCGGGCTGCTGGCAGCCGATCACCCCGCAGTTGTGGCCGGCGCCGTATCTGGTGATGGACACCGGCGCCAGCCTCTCGCCGTACAACCACTTCGAGCTCGGCCAGCCGATGTTCACCGAATACGTCTGGGGACGCCAATACGGGGAGAACACGATCAATCCATGAAAACCACCGGCACGGCAGTCAAACTCGGCATCCTATGGTTGGTGCTGTTGGTGTTCACCGTGACGATCGTCATCGTGTTCGGTCAGCTGCGGTTCAACCGCAGCACCGGATATTCCGCGTTGTTCACCCATGCCAGCGGGCTCCGGGCCGGACAGTTCGTCCGCGCCGCGGGGGTGGAGGTCGGCAAGGTCTCCAAGGTGACCCTGATCGACGGGGACACAAGGGTGTTGGTGGACTTCGCCGTGGACAGCTCGCTGCCCCTGGATCAGGCGACGACCGCATCGATCCGCTACCTGAACCTGATCGGCGACCGTTACCTCGAGCTCAAGCACGGCGACAGCGGTCGACGACTGTCCCCGGGCGCCACGATCCCGCTCGAGCACACCCAACCGGCGCTGGATCTCGACGCGCTGATCGGCGGGTTCCGCCCGCTTTTCCAGGCGCTGGATCCCGACAAGGTCAACAGCATCGCCCACTCGATCATCACCGTGTTCCAGGGGCAGGGCGCCACCATCAACGACATCCTCGACCAGACCGCTTCGCTCACCGCAACGCTGGCCGACCGCAACCAGGCGATCGGCGAGATCATCACCAACCTGAACACCGTGCTGGCCACCACGGTCAAGCACCAGCAGGAGTTTGACCGCACGGTCGACAAATTAGAGCTGCTGATCACCGGACTGAAGAACAGGGCCGACCCCTTGGCCGCCGCGGCGGCACACATCAGCAACGCCGCGGGAACCCTAGCCGACCTGCTGGGTGAGGACCGGCCGTTGCTGCACAGCACCGTTGGACAGCTCGAAGGCGTCCAGCAGCCGATCATTGACCAGCTGCCGAGTCTCGACGAGGTGTTGCGCAAGCTGCCGGACGCATATCGGGTCATCGGCCGCGTGGGCGGCATATACGGCGACTTCTACAACTTCTATCTGTGCGATATCTCGCTGAAGGTCAACGGATTACAGCCAGGCGGTCCGGTACGCGTTATCAAGCTCTTCGGGCAGCCCACCGGGAGGTGCACCCCGCAATGAGAACCCTGACGGAATTTAACCGGGGCCGGGCCGGATTGATGGGAGTGGTGGTCACCCTGCTCGCAGTTGGTGTGGGGCAGAGCTTTACCACCGTGCCGATGCTGTTCGCCACACCCACCTACTACGCCCAGTTCGTCGACACGGGCGGCATCAGCGCGGGCGACAAGGTGCAGATCGCCGGCGTGGAAGTCGGCCTGGTGCGCTCGCTGGCCATCCGCGGCGACCGGGTCCTCGTCGGATTCTCGCTACCCGGCCGGACAATCGGGATGCAAAGCCGGGTCGCGATTCGCACCGATACCATACTCGGCCGCAAAAACATGGAGATCGAACCGAGGGGTTCACAGCCGTTGCAGCCCAACGGTTTTCTTCCCTCGGCGCAGACCACCACGCCCTACCAAGTCTACGATGCGTTCGTCGACGCCACGAAGGCGGCGGCGGGCTGGGATGTCGACGCCACCAAACGTTCGCTGAAGGTGTTGTCGGAGACCTTCGATCAGACGGCTCCGCACCTGAGTGCCGCGCTGGCCGGTGTCAAGGCGTTCTCCGACACCATCGGTCAGCGGGGCGAACAGCTCAAGCAACTGCTGGCGAACGCCAACAAGATCGCTCGCGTGCTCGGCGACCGCAGCGGGCAGGTCAACGGGCTGCTGGTCAACGCCAACACCCTGCTGGCCGCGTTCAAGCAACGCAGCCAGGCGCTGAGCATCCTGCTGAGCAACGTGTCGCAGGTGTCGACCCAGGTGTCCGGCCTGATCAAGGAAAACCCCAACCTCAACCATGTGCTGCAGCAGTTGAGCACGGTCAGCGACGAGCTGAGCAAGCGCAAGAAGGATCTGTCCGATGTGCTGATACTGCTCAGCAGGTATACCGCCTCCCTGACGGAGGCCGTCGGTTCCGGGCCGTTCTTCAAGACGATGGTGGTGAATCTGCTTCCCTCCCAGATCCTTCAGCCGTGGGTCGACGCCGCGTTCAAGAAGCGGGGCATCGACCCCGAGGAATTTTGGCGCAATGCCGGGCTGCCGGCATTCCGGTTCCCCGACCCCAACGGCGCCCGGTTCCCCAACGGCGCACCGCCTCCGGCGCCACCGGTGCTGGAGGGCACGCCGGATCACCCGGGTCCCGCCGTGCCACCAGGATCGCCGTGTTCGTACACGCCGGCGGCGGGCGCGACGCCGCGGCCCGACAACCCGCTGCCGTGTGCGGACGCCGCCGTCGGCCCGTTCGGTGGTCCCGCCTTCCCTGCGCCGCTCGACGTTGACGCGTCGCCGCCGAACCCTGATGGGTCACCGCCGGCACCCGGCGTGCCGAGCGCGGGCCGGCCGGGTGAGACGCCGCCCGGCGCGCCCGGCACCCCGGTGCCGCTACCGGCGAACGCGCCTCCGGGCGCACGCACGGAACCATTGGCGCCCCGCCAATGAGCACCATCTTCGACATCCGCAACCTTGTGTCGAAAGTGCCGCGCAGGGCGATATTCATCGGGGCGTTGGTGGTGGTTCTGGGCATCGTCGGGGTATTCGCCGGAAGAGCTCTCTTCCGGAAACTGACCACCACTTCGGTGGTCGCGTATTTCTCTGAGGCGATAGCGCTATACCCGGGCGACAAAGTTGAGATCATGGGTGTGCGGGTCGGTTCGATCGACAAGATCGAGCCGACCGGCGACAAGATGCGAGTCACCTTGCACTACAGCAACAAGTACCAGGTGCCCGCCAACGCCACCGCGTCGATCCTCAACCCCAGCCTGGTGGCCTCGCGCACCATCCAGCTGTCACCGGCCTACACCGGCGGGCCGGTGCTGAAGGACGGCGCGGTGATCCCGATCGAGCGCACCCAGGTGCCCGTCGAGTGGGATCACCTGCGCGACTCCATCAACGGAATCCTCCGCCAGCTCGGACCGACAGCCGAACACCCGAAGGGACCTTTCGGCGAAGTCATTGAATCCGCCGCGGACAATCTGGCCGGCAAGGGCAAACAGATCAACGAAAGTCTGAACAGCTTGTCGGACGCGTTGAGCGCGCTGAACGAGGGCCGCGGGGATTTTGTCGTAATCACGCACAGCCTGGCACAATTCATCAGCGCGCTGTACCGCAACGACCAACAGTTCGTTGCACTCAACGACAACCTGGCCCAGTTCACCGACTGGTTCACCAAATCCGATCATGACGTGGCCGACACCATCACTCGGGTCGACGACGTGCTGGCCACTGCCCGAAAGGTTTTGAGCGACAACGGATCTGTGCTGGCTCACGATGTCAACAACCTCGCCGAGGTGACCACCACCATCCTGCAACCCGAGCCGCGAGACGGCCTGGAAACCGCGCTACACGTGCTGCCCACCTTCGTAGGCAACTTCAACAACCTCTACTACCCGGTGCACAGCTCGCTCGGGGGCCTGATCGTGTTCCCCAGCTTCGCAAACCCAATTCAGTTCATTTGCAGTGCCATCCAGGCCGGCAGCCGACTGGGTTATCAGGACTCCGCCGAGCTGTGCGCGCAGTATCTAGCGCCGGTTCTCGACGTCATCAAGTTCAATTACTTTCCGTTCGGCGCGAACTTCTTCGGCTCGGCGGCCACCTTGCCCAAGGAGGTGGCCTACTCCGAGGACCGGCTGCACCCGCCGCCCGGGTTCAAGGACACCACCGTCCCAGGGATATTCTCGCGGGATACCCCGTTCTCCTACGGCAACCATGAACCGGGCTGGGTCGTCGCACCGGGGATGCAGGGCACGCAGGTTCAGCCGTCGACGGCGAGCATGCTGACCCCGGAATCGTTGGGCGAGCTCATGGGTGGCCCGGACGCCGCGCCCCCGCCGCCGGGAACCAACCTGCCCGGACCGCCGAACGCCTATGACGAGACCAATCCGTTGCCGCCGCCGTGGTATCCGCAGCCGGCACAACCAGGGCCGGGCCAGTGAAGCGCGAGGTGATGCGACTGATCGCCGGCGCCGGCGGCCGCGGCCTGGTGTTCTTGGTGGTCGCGGTGGTGTTGACGTCGTGTACCTGGCGTGGCATAGCCAACGTGCCCCTACCGATCGGCCGTGGCACGGGTTCGGGTCACATGACGATCTACGTACAGGTGCCCGACACGCTGGCGCTGAACACCAACAGCCGGGTGCGGGTCGCCGACGTATGGGTCGGCACGGTGCGTGACATCAGGTTGAAGAACTGGATCGCGACGCTGACGCTGGATGTTGATGCGGCCGTGCGGCTTCCGGCGAACGCGACCGCGAAGATCGGCCAGACCAGCCTGCTGGGCACGCAGCACGTCGAGCTGGCCGCGCCGCGGAACCCGTCACCGCAGCCGTTGCGCAACGGCGACACCATCGGACTGATGAACTCCTCGGCCTACCCGACCGTCGAACGGACGTTGGCCAGCGTCGCGGTGATCCTCAATGGCGGCGGGATCGCCAACCTCGACGTGATCCAGACCGAGATCCTCAACATCCTCGGCGGCCACGTCGATCAGTTCCGCGAACTCCTCGGGCGGCTGGACACATTCACCGCCGAACTGAACCGCCAACGTGGCGACCTCGCTCGCGCGATCGACTCGACCAACCAACTGCTGGCCATCATCGCGAACCGCAGGGACACGCTGGATCGGGTGCTCACCGAAATCCCGCCGCTGATCGAGCATTTCGCCGACACGCGCAACCTGTTCGCCGACGCCACCGAATCCCTGGGGCGGTTCAGCGACGTCGCCAACCGGGCGCTGGCAGACACCCAGCCAAACCTGCACCAGAGCCTGCAGTCGCTGCAGCGACCGTTGATCCAACTCGTCCGGGCCGCGCCGTATGTGGTCGGTGCGTTGAGGTTAGGACTCACAGCGCCGTTCAACATCGACGACGTAGCGAAGGTGATCCGCGGCGACTACCTCAACGTGTCGGGCGAGTTCGACCTGACGCTGTCCACCATCGATAACACGCTACTGAGCGGAACCGGTTTCTCCGGGGCGCTGCGAGCGCTCGAACAGGCGTGGGGACGCGACCCCGCCACCATGATCCCGGACGTCCGCTACACGCCGAACCCGAATGACGCCCCAGGCGGCCCGCTGGTGGAGAGGGGCGAGTGAAAGATGCTGACACGCCACATCAAAACCCAGCTGGCTTTGTTGGTGGTGTTGGCGGTTGCCGCGGTGGTGGTCCTGGTTTGGTACTTCTTGCGGATACCCAGCCTGGTCGGCATCGGCCGCTACACGCTGTATGCCGAATTGTCGCAATCCGGCGGACTTTATCGAACCGCCAACGTCACGTTTCGGGGCATCACGATTGGGACCGTCACCGCCGTCGAGCCCACTGAGCGCGGCGCGCGGGCGACGATGAGCATCGACAATGGCTACCAGATCCCCACCGATGCGGCGGCCAACGTGCATTCGGTGTCGGCGGTGGGGGAGCAGTACCTCGACCTGGTGTCGGCTCGCGCCGGCGGCCCATACCTGGCGAATCAGCAGACGATCACCAAGACCACGGTCCCTGCCCAGATCGGCCCGGCGCTGGACGCCGCCGACCGCGCATTGGCAACGCTGCCCAAAGACAAGGTGGCCTCACTGCTGCACGAGACATCGCTGGCCGTGGGCGGGTTGGGACCGTCCCTTCGCCGTCTGGTCGATGCCACTTCGGCGATCGCCCACGATTTCAGGGGCAGCATCGACGACATCGACGACATCATCGCGCATTCGGGGCCCATCATCGACAGCCAGGTCAATTCCGGCGACGACATCGCGCGCTGGGCAGCCAATCTCAACACCCTGGCCGCGCAGACCGCGCAGCAGGATCCGGCCCTGCGGAGCATTTTGGCCAACGCGGCGCCGACCGCCGATCAGGTCAACGCCACGTTCAATGACGTGCGGGAGTCGTTGCCGCAGACGCTGGCCAATCTCGAGGTCGTGCTCGACATGCTCAAGCGCTACCACAATGGCGTCGAGCAGGCGTTGGTGTTCTTGCCGCAGTCAGGCGCGATCGCCCAGTCGGTTACCGCGCTAAAGCCCGGTCAAGCTGCTCTTGGCGTCGGCGCCCTGTCCTTCAACACACCACCACCGTGTCTGACCGGTTTCCTGCCCGCATCGCAGTGGCGGGCCCCGGCCGACACTAGTACCGCGCCGCTACCGGCCGGCACCTACTGTAAGATCCCGATGGAAGCGCCGAATGTGGTTCGCGGAGCACGTAATTACCCGTGCGTGGACGTGCCCGGCAAGCGGGCGGCGAGCCCGCGGGAGTGCCGCAGCAGCGAGCCCTATGTCCCGTTGGGCACCAACCCCTGGTACGGGGACCCGAGTCAGATCCTCACCTGTCCCGCGCTGGCCGCGCGCTGTGACCAGCCGGTGAAGCCGGGACAGGTGATCCCGGCGCCGTCGGTCAACAGTGGAAACAACCCGTTGCCCGCCGATCGAGTGCCCGGGACGCCGCCGCCGGTCAGCGATCCGTTGCAGCGACCGGGTTCGGGCACCGTGCAGTGCAATGGGCAGCAACCCAACCCCTGCACCTACATCCCGAGCGCGGCGGCCACATCACTGTACGATGTCCGGAGCGGCCTGGTCGTAGGCCCCGACGGCGTGGTGTATTCCGTTGAGAATTCAAGGAATACCGGCGAAAACGGTTGGAAGGACATGCTGAAATAGCCGCGAGCGTGCGTGTTTGTACGATGACACGCCGTGACAGGCGTGCAACTGCGCACGCTCGCAC
>NZ_JBKQQD010000425.1:0-3613 GCF_052144515.1 Mycobacterium sp.
CATTCGTATTGGCGGCACAGGACGCTCAAAAGCCCTTGCGCCAGCTAGCTTTTCGTAGTGCTGAACTTCCTCGGCCACCCACCGTTCGAACACTGCAACTCATCTGTTCACTGGCTCAGCCTCGACCGGCTGGCCCAGAGCAACCAAACGCTTTAAGAGAGGTCCATCATGGCTGAGCCCTCGACACAACCCAACGGCCACAAGCCCGCTGCCGCATCTGACGGCGAGGCTGGCCAACGCATCGCGGCGCCTGAGCAGGACCAGGTGCAGCGGGATATATTGCCCATCCCGGACGCCAAGCATGTTGGCCTGACGACGTATGACGCCAAGGACCCGGACACCACCTATCCGCCGATCACCGCGCTGCGCCCGCCGAAGGGCGCACCCAATGTACTGATCGTGATGCTCGATGATGTGGGGTTCGGTGGTTCGTCGGCCTTCGGCGGCCCCTGCAACACGCCGACGGCCGAGCGGCTAGCCGCGGGCGGGCTGAAGCTGAACCGCTTTCACACCACGGCGCTGTGCTCGCCCACCCGGCAGGCGTTGCTGACTGGGCGCAATCACCACTCAGTAGGTATGGGTGGCATCACGGAGATCGCCACGTCGGCACCAGGCAACAGCAGCGTGCGGCCCAAGGACAAGGCGCCCATCGCCGAAACCCTTATGCTCAACGGCTATTCGACGGCGCAGTTCGGCAAGTGCCACTAGGTGCCGGTCTGGGAAGTCTCTCCCGTGGGGCCGTTCAGCCAGTGGCCCACCGGCTCGGGCTTCGAGTACTTTTACGGCTTCGTCGGTGCTGAGGCTAACCAGTACTACCCCGGGCTGTATGAGGGCACCTCGCCGGTGAAACCACCGAAGTCACCCGAAGAGGGTTACACGCTGACCGAGGATCTCGCCGACCGCGCCATCACCTGGGTGCGCCAGCAGAAGGCGCTGGTACCCGACAAGCCGTTCTTCATGTATTGGGCCCCCGGCGCCGCCCACGCGCCGCACCACGTGCCCAAGGAGTGGTCGGACAAGTACAAAGGCAAATTCGACGGCGGGTGGGACGCGTTGCGCGAGCAGATCATTGCCCGGCAGAAGGAATTGGGCGTCGTGCCCGCAGACGCGGAACTGACCAGACGCCACGACGAGATCCCGGCCTGGGATGACATGCCCGCTGAGCTGCGGCCAGTGCTGGCCCGCGAGATGGAGCTCTACGCCGGCTTCCTCGAGCAGGCCGACCACGAGATTGGGCGCCTCGTCTACACCCTCGACGACTTGGGAGTGCTCGAGGACACGTTGATCTATTACATCATCGGCGACAACGGCGCCTCGGCCGAAGGCACACTGAACGGCTCCTTCAACGAGATGGCCATGCTGAACGGCATGCCGCAAATCGAGACAACCGAGTTCCTGCTGTCCAAGATCGATGATTTCGGCACACCGAAGGCCTACAACCATTACGCAGTCGGTTGGGCACACGCCCTGTGCACGCCTTATCAGTGGACCAAGCAAGTGGCCTCACACTGGGGCGGCACCCGCAACGGCACCATCGTGCACTGGCCCAACGGCTTCGCCGACAAAGGCAAGACCCGCAGCCAGTTTCACCACGTGATCGACGTCGCCAAGACCATCTTGGACGCGGCCGGCCTGCCGGAACCCACCGTGGTGAACAGCATCACGCAGGCGCCGCTGGAAGGCGTCAGCATGTTGCCCACCCTGCGCGACGGAGATGCGCCGGAGCACCACGACATCCAGTACTTCGAAATACTCGGCAACCGCGGCGTCTACCACAAAGGCTGGACCGCGGTGACCAAACACCGCACGCCGTGGACCACCGAGGCGCCACCGGCGTTTGACGACGATGTCTGGGAGCTGTACGGACCCGACGACTGGACACAGGCTCATGACCTGGCCAAGGAGAACCCCAAGAAGCTGGCCGACATGCAGCGCCTATGGCTCATCGAGGCGGTCAAATACAACGTCGTGCCTCTTGATGACCGTACTTTCGAGCGCTTCAACCCCGATCTCGCCGGGCGCCCCCAGCTGATCCGTGGGAACAGCCAGCTGCTGTTCCCCGGGATGCGGGTCAGCGAGAACTGCGTGCTCACCCTGAAAAACAAGTCGTATTCGGTGACCGCCAACATCACTGTGCCGGAATCGGGCGCCACCGGCGTCATCATCACCCAGGGTGGCCTGGTGGGCGGCTGGTCGCTGTATGCGCATGAGGGCAGGCTCAAATATTGCTACAACTTCCTGGGCATCGAGCACTACATGATCACTGCCGAGGAGCCCATCCCAGCCGGAAAGCACCAGGTGCGAATGGAATTCACCTACGACGGCGCCGGCCTGGGCAAAGGCGGCGACGTCACGCTGTACTACGACGGCAAACCCGTCGGCCAGGGCCGCGTCGAACGGACGCAGCCCATGATCTACTCCGCCGACGAGGCCTGCGACGTAGGCGCCGACACCGGCTCACCCGCATCCCCAGACTACGGCCCCACCGGCAACAAGTTTTCCGGTCAGATCGACTGGGTGCAGATCGACATCGGCGACGACAGCCAAGATCATCTCATCAAACCCGAGGACCGGCTCACGGTCGCGATGGCGCGACAATGATGTTGCGGCTCTTGGCGATTCAGAGGTGAGTGGAACGGCCGGCAGCGTCGAAGAACCGCAGTTCGAGTTCCATCGCCTGGTGATACAGGATGGCCAGCCGATCGTGATCACCTCCGTAGCGGTCGAGTAGACTCTCGAGACGTCGCGCCAGGGCCTCGAACTGCGGGCTCGAGTACGTCATCACCCACTCGCGATATGGACTGTCGGGCTTTGTCTGGGCGGCCAGCTGCTGGCCGAGGTAGGCGTAGAGCCGCAGGCACGGCGTCATCGCCGCCGCGATGTGGCCAACCGGCTCCAGCGCAGCGACCGCCAACAAGAAGTTGGTATACGCCGAGGTGGCGGGGTCTGCCGTTTGGTGCAGGTCGACATCCCAGCGGGCCGCGTAGCCCTGGTGAAGGCGGAGCTCGTCGGTGGCGGCGTCGAGTAGCTCCCTGAACGCCATCAGCCCGTCTTGGTCCGGGCTCTTCGCCAGAGCCAAGGCGTAGGCGCGGCAGAACGCGTCGAGGAAGGCGGCGTCCTGTCCCACGTAGTAGGCGAACGTAGCTCGGGCCAACTCTCCCGACGCGATGCCCTGGACGAACGTGTGCTCCAGCGCCGCCTGAGCCAGGACTCGGTTCCGGTGCCATAACGAGTCGGAAAGCGAGGCCACGAACCAAGCCTAGGGCTCGTCATAGCCTCGTGGAGGCCACGCTCAGCAGCTTGGCGACCGGGCAATGCGCGCCGTGCGCGGGTGGGCGGTCCCGATGTAGGAGGTGGTCGTGAGTGCCGGAAGCTGCCGCGACGGCTTAATCTGCCCGAGTGACGTTTAATCCGCTCGAGGAACTCACGCTGCAGCAGTTGCGCCTGCGCACCAGCATGAAGTGGCGCGGGCATCCGAACGATGTGCTGCCGCTGTGGGTCGCCGAGATGGACGTCAAGCTGGCGCCATCGGTGGCCGAGGCTCTGCGCAGGACCATCGACAACGGCGACACCGGATATCCGTGCGGCACCGCGCTTGCCGAGGCCGTCGCCG
>NZ_JBKQQD010000426.1:0-10860 GCF_052144515.1 Mycobacterium sp.
GCTGAAGCCGTAGCTGCGCCCAGTCTCAACCCATGAACGCTGCCGCCCATAAACGCGCGGCACCGCTGGACACGCCGAACACCGCCACGATCCCGTCGCCGGTGAACTTATCCACCGTCCCGCCGTAGCGTTTCACCACAGCAGCGGCCCGATCCACCAGCTGCGCCATGATCTCGCGCAGCCGCTCCGCCCCGACGGCTGCCGCCGATGTCCATCGAGTGGACCACGTCGGCGAACAGAACGGTGACTTGCTTGTACTCAGCCGACCCAGTGGTCTTTGTGACCGGTGCACCGCATTCGTTACAGAACTTGGAGTTCGGCGGCAGTTCCGTGCCGCACGATCCGCACAACAGTCCCGCCGTTGTCATCTCACGCGGCCAGCCCACGGTCGTTCACATCAATATCGTGGCACCGCTGGCCAGCCAGCATGCGCCATATCGCCACTGCGATGTCTACGGCCACACGTCCGATGACGCGGCCCGCACCGCTATCGATGGTCTGACGGAGCACTCGGCCCATGACAAGCTTGCTCCTTGCTCGATAAATTTCTGCAATGAAAACCGACATCCTGCTCATCATCGCCGTGGTCGCCTCGGTCGCGTTAACCCTCTGGCTCGTCCAGCGGGGCGGTCGCAATCGCTGAGGGTTGCTGTATTGATCCCAAAATGGCCCCCAGCTCCGCGTCGCGCGCTCCGTCAACCGATGCATCACCGCAGGCCACATGCCACCGCCCCGGCGAGTGGGGTGGCGGTTGGTAGCGCCGTACTAGTTGCCGCCGTTCATTGGCCCCCCTCCAGTTCTCAAATCGTGGATCAGGCAACGCCTGCTCGGGGTTAGGGTCCGTCGGTAAGCAATGCCACTCGGCGGGCGGGAGTCCCCACCTGGTCGGGGTCGGGGTCGGGTAGGTCGGCGGCTGGTAGTGCGGGACGCCACACGGCATGTCTCCGTGCTCGTTGTCCCAGTTCGGGTGCTTCGCGTACCAGTCCGGGCACTCGGACGGCACCTCGGGGACGCAGACCACCTCGTAGCCGTCCCAAGCGGGTGTGCCGCCCTCCACGCACCCGCCGCACGCGACCGCGCCGCCGCAGTACCACGGGCCGTTAGCCGATGTCGGCTGCGGCGATGGTGGGCCGGTGTGCGTAATTGACGGCGGCGGGGTGTACGGCGTGGTCGACGGCGGCGGGACGTAGAACGGCGTTGTGGTCGGCGTGGCCGTAATCGGCGGCGGTGGCTGCGGCGGTTGCGATGGCTGCGGGTCACACAGGCTGATCAGCCATCCCACGGCAGCCAGGATGAGGATCAGCCCGGCCCAGCCACCACCACTGCGTCTGCGGCGGCGTCCCCGCCACGACGAGCCCGCCGATACGGGGCCGACGCCTACGCCGAACCCACGGGTGGAGATCCCACCACGGACGCCTAACGCTCTACCGCCAACACCAAGCCGCAACCTCATTGGTCCTCCTCCTCGGCGGCGGCGTGCCCGATCCGGTCGCTCCCGAACTCCTGCTCCGGGTCCACGGGGATGCGCGTGGCCGCTCGGTGACCCGGCAGCTACTGTTGGGCTTCAACAATCCACTCGCGCGCTTTACCAGCTTCAGCTTCCGGAAACGCCCGGTACTCCCCAGGCCACAGAAAGCCAAAGAACACACTGAATTTCGCCACGTGTTTCGCCCATTCCACGTCGGTAACCACCGCGCAGCGTTCCCAGTCGAAGAAGTGACCGAAGCCGAACTTCGTATCCTCCCAAACCGCACCGGGATCGAACCTGGCCAAATCAGGGGCGATCTCGAAGTAGATCCGCAGCTTCTTGTGCCGACGCAGTCTGCCGTCAAAGTCTGGTATCAGCACCGTGTCGTAATCGGCCTTCGTCACATGCCCGTGGAGCGCAAATGCGGTGACGTTATCGGGAATGCCCTTCAGCAGCTCGATCACGATCTCCTCCTCAACTGAGATGGGGTCGTCTGCTCTCGCGTCGTCATCGTCGATTCGTTGAACGTCCTGGTGCAAGAGGCCAAGGTCACCAAGAAACACACGTGACCACTGCTTTCAGTAACTTGGATGGGGGTCTAGCCCGGATCGCCGCCACTCCATGCGGTCGTGTCGAGCAGTCACCGCGCTAACCGCTATCGCGGGTAATCGGGTTGTCCGATCTGACCTTAAGCTCAAGATCGACGTGGTTGACCGAAGCTACTTGTTGAAAAACAAGCGCAAGCGCCTTACTAGGCAGTGGCAGCGATCGGCCGTGACGGCGAAAGGCTTATTCCCCAGGAATCTTCGTACTTGGTGCAGCTTTTTTGTAGCTATCTTGTGGCAGCCCTAGAACTGCCGAAGGCATTCCTCAACAGCTTCTCCACCTGGACCCTGAAATGCGCCGGTGTCCCCACGACGTCGTAGTGCCTCTTGGCGTGGTTCCACACGCTGTCGTAAGTGATCCGATCCCTCTTGTCGCGACCTTCGTTCAGGGGCTCCAGGTGACGCAGAATGTCCGCATAGGTAACCACGTGAGTCCTCCTACGCCCCAGAATGATCGGGGTACCGCGCCAAGCGAGGAGACCATCGACTAGATGACGCAGATGACGATCTTGACAGATCCGACACCTTGGCTCTGTAGCCTCGAAGTCTGCCCGCTCAGCCCTGGTCATCGTGCTCATCAGAAAGTGGTTGAAGCCCAGCAGCTTCACGCAGAATGTGCAGCGCACGCAGAGGATCGTCAGTGGGCAGCGCGTGATACTGCAGTCCCTCGGCGTGATCACGATTCACAGTCCTCACGATAATGCTCTGGACCGAGGAGGCCAGTTTGATCTCCCGAGAAGAGTCGTTCGGCCTGATGTGGACCCCGACACCGGACGTCCTGGTGCCGCAGTGGCCATCGGTTGTCCTCCTCCTGCGCGGTTGGTGCATCTCCGTAACACAGGTTGGTGGGAGTGTTTGCTAGAACGGGTTCAGGTACAGATGACAGACATTTCTCATCTTGTTCCTTCTATATTGTGTTTTCCCACGTCATAAGGGCTCTTGTCTATAACTCATCTATGTGGGGAACACCCGTACCTATCTGTCCCTAAAAGGCACCTGTCCTGGTAAAAGAAGATTTTCTTGCTGTCCCCCGGTGTGTCCCTCGACCTATCCCTGGAAGCCACATCTGTACCCGGCAGGTACAGGGGCGAACTCCATGTCTGTCCCTTTGCTGCAGGCATCATTTCTGGGTCCACAGGCGAGTGGGGTTGAGTTTGAGGCCGTGGACGTACCGCTTTTTATCTGACCTGCTCTTCTCGAAGCCCCTCGACGAGATCTCCCGACCGAAGACGCTGTCTTCCAGGACGTCCCTAATCCGGCGCGCGTTACACCATTCGACATAACGCTGGTAGACGGCACCGACCAATTCGCGGTCCTCGCGGGTCCCGCGCGCGGTGCAGTCGTCGAGGAATTGCTTGATGCGGTCCTCGGACTCCTGGTACTCCTCGGTGGCGGCCAGCACTCTCCTCGGTGTGATCAGCTGTCCGGCGGCCGCCATCCTGGCCCCGTCCACGATCCAGCCCAGGATTGCCGGACCCTCGGCTTCGATGAGCCGGTCAGCAAGGCCCTCGACCCTGTCGCCCTCGGGCACCTGATGGGTGAACGGCACCAGCCGCACCCGCCGCCAAAAAGCATGACCACCAGCGCCGACGGTGGGCTGATGGTTGCCGACCAGAAACAGCGTGTGGGAGGGCCGGAAGTCGAAGAAGTTGCCATACATGAACCGCCCGGTGAGCGTGTCACCGCCAGTGAGCAGCTTGACCTTCGCCTCATCGAATTGGGTGCCCTGGTTGATCTCGGAGCACACCACCAACCGTGCCCCGGATAGCCGCGCGATCTCGGTCTCGTGACGGTCGCGTCCCGCGAGCAGGAAGTTCGCCGGTGCAGTGATGGCGTAATCGCCCAGTATTCCGCAAACCACCTCCAGCAGGACAGACTTCCCGTTGTTCCCGGCTCCCCAAAAAAAGGACAGGATGTGCGATAACACCTCTCCGATCGCGGCGTATCCGAAAAGTCCTTGCACGTAGGAGATCAGCTCTTTGTCGCCTTCGAAGGTGGTGTCCAGGAACGTCTTCCAGAGTGGGCAATCGCCGCGCGGGTCATAACCCACCCGCGTGATGCGTGTGTGCCACGCTTCTGGGCGGTGATCGCCGATCTCACCGGTGCGAAGGTCCACGATCCCGTTGGGGGTGTTGAGCTGCCAGCCGCTGGCGTCGAGGCGATCTCGGCTGACCCGCATCATCGGGTCCGAACGAGCCAGCCGCACCATCGCGGTGATCCCCCGCGCCGACAGCGACTGCTTGCGGTGTTTCTGCTCTTCGTTGGTGCTTTGGGGCAGGCCGATGGCGATCTGCCCGGCTGCGGTGTCGATCGGCCCGGTGTCCGGGTCGAAGTGCCAGAGCACTCCGTTCCAGTGCACCCACTTGCTGATCTCGGGCACGAAATGGATGGTGTGGCCGTACTCGGCGACCAGTTGCATGGCGTTGCTCTTGTCGGACGCCGGGACGTGGTCCGGGACGGCCCTGGCGTTGGTGAATCCGGTGCGGAACGCCGAGCGGATGGTGGCCAGCACCGACCATTCTCCGTCCTCGTCGGTCAGGCCGCAGTCGATGGCGGCCAGCTGGAGGGCGTCCGTCACCGTGTCCATGTCCATCCCCGCCCCGGCGATGTAGGACCCGCACTTCAGCGCGGCGCGGTAGAGGGTGTCGTTGCGTTCACCGGGCTTGCTGGTGGCCACCTTCTTGGCGTTCTCCTCCAGCACCTTGTCGAGGTAGCCCTGCTGGCGCGCGTCGGGCTTGCCGCCGGTCCAGGGATTGGCCAGCTCGAACTCGAAGTCGGCCGAGTCTTTGCGCTGCCCGACCGTCCTGCGGGCGGCCTTGTACGTCTGCTCGGCCACCCACTGCGCCAGCGCCTCGCCCCCCTCGGGGTCACCCTCGGTGGCCAGCACCTGCAGGTCGTCGAACACGACCGTATAGCCCTTGCCCTGATACTTTGGCCGTTCGGTGCAGGGCAAGAAGACGTTGCAGGCAAAAGATTGGATGTCCACGCCGGGATACCCCGGCAGCCGGTTGTTTTCGGCCGTCGAATGCACGCTGGGCAGCTCAGGATGCCCCTGAACGTAGAAATGCCGCCCGTCCCCGTGGGTGTGCAGCTCGCCGTAGATGCGCACCCCAAGCTCGTCCCGGAGGGCACGCACCTTCTCGATGTCCCCACCGTTGCGCGGGTCGACGTCGACCACTGCGACCTTGCCGCCGGTGTTGGCACAGATGGCCTTGCCGGGGCTAAAGGTGCTGAGCCGCTCGATGTTCTTGGCGGCGGTCAGGGTCGGCCAGCCCCTGGGCCGGGTGAACTCGGCGCCATCGGGCCCCCTGGGGTTCCGCTCGGCCACCCACAGGGGGACGTTCAGTCCCAGCAGGTGAACCACGAACTCAGCCCTGGCGTCCTGTTCGCTCTGTCGGCCGTCCCAGGTGATGCCTTCCCGACTATCGCCAGCACCATCGCCGTTGGTAGATTGGCTTCTACCAGCGTCTTGGTCGGTGTTGGTGATGGTGTTGGTGGCGGTTTCTTCGGGGACCGCCGCCCCCACTTCGTCAGGGCCCATCAGCGGCCTCCATCTCCACGGCCTCCACACCCAGGTGTATGGTCACCACCCGCTGTGAGCGCAGCCACGCTTCCAATTCATCGCGGAAGTAATACAAGCGGCCACCAACCCTGGTTACCGATACAAACTCCCCCCGATCCCGCAGGTCGCTCTGGGTCCGGCACGGGATGCCGTACTGGACGGCCACCGCCTGTGGGGTGACCAATCTGGTGCTCAGCCGCTCAGATGGACTGAGTTTCACCGTCGCCGTCATGTCCCTACCTCTCTCGGGGCGATCCGTCGCGCCCTTCACCCCTTATGTGCGGGGCGGGGCGAAACACATGGCGGCAGGGCGGAATTAGCGAAAATCCGTGCGGGGCCAATCCGCAAACGGGTCGCAGATTCCTGCGATCACGGTGGGAATCGCTGCCTGCGCGGCGTCGAGGAGCGCTACACCCGCTCGCCAGTCCTCGGTAAGGTGAGGCCCACAAGCGTTTTTGACTGCTGCTGGTCTTGGCGTCGGTTCCCCCGGGGTGGTGCCCGGGGAACCGATTTCATCAGGGCTCATCGCCGTCCGCCCATCGGGCGTCCTCTGACGGATAGCCCCAGCCCGACCAATGCGGTTTGGTGACCAGAGCCAGCCTGGGGAGGGTGGCGGGGTCAAGGCAGACCGAGTTTCTGCGGTGTTCATCGAACGCGCTGATCCCGGTGAAGGTCCTATGGCACTTTCCACAGTGACAGGTGTTGAGCCCCGTCCATCTTGTGTCGCACCGGACACAGGTGATCCATGCAGGAGTGCTGGTTTTTGCCTGAGCATGACGCGAGGAAGGCACGCCGGGGGTGTCAGTGGTCACCGACTGTGCCCCTACGCGGGGTCGCGGCGTTTGGCGGACAGGAACGCGATCACGTCGGAGCGCAGATAGAAGACCCGCGACCCGTATTTGACGTAGGCGGGACCACGCCCGGCGTGGCGCTCGTTGGCCAGCTGGTCGGTGGACTTGTCGAACAGCAGCGCGAGCGCAGCGGGAGTGATGATCTCGGGCAGACCACGCAGCAGGTTGTTCGGATTGACGGCAGGGGGAGACATCGGAGACAGCATCCTTCCGGCGCGATAAGTCCGCGCCGTACTTGTGTCTCCTTCATTCCAGTTATGACAGTGAGCCCGCATACCCTGGATAGGCTCACGGAAAGATTAACACAGGCGGAGAGACGGCAAGTGGCAACGATTGAGCGCTACCAGACGGCCAGCGGCACGACGCTCTACGCCGTTCGCTACCGCACTCCCGAGCACCGGCAGACCCGCAAGCGTGGGTTCACCACCAAGCGCGAGGCACAGATGTTCGCCGCCACTGTCGAGGTCGCCAAAGCGCGGGGTGAGTACATCGGTCAATCGGCGGGTCGGATCACCATTGGTGAGCTGGGCCCCTCCTGGCTGGCACGTCAGCACGGGCATATGAAGCCGTCAGCCTTCCGGTCGCTGGACTCGGCCTGGCATGTGCATGTGGCGCCGCGCTGGGGTGGTGTGCGGATCAGCGATGTCCGGTTCTCCGATGTGCAGGCGTGGGTGTCCGATCTTGCGGCCACCCGCCGCTCCACCATCGTCAAGACCGTCCACAGCGTCTTGGCGCGCATCCTTGACGATGCCGTGAGAGACCGGCAGCTGGCGTCCAATCCCGCTCGGGGAGTCAAACTCCCACCCAGGTCTCCGCGTAAGAACGTGTACTTGACGGCAGCGCAGTTAGAGGCACTGGCGCAGGAGTCAGGCCGCTATCACTCACTGGTGCTGCTGCTCGGTGTCGGGGGTGTGCGCTGGGGTGAAGCCGCCGCGCTGCGGGTGAGTGATGTCGACTTCCTGCGCCGTCGTATCACCTTGCACACCAACGCCGTCAAGGTCGGCGGTGACTTCGCGGTCGGATCGCTCAAGAGCAACAAGAACCGGACCGTGGTGCTGCCCGCATTCGTTCTCGATGCACTGGCGCAGACATGTCAGAGCAAGGGCCGCGACGAACTGCTGTGGCCCTCTGCGTCCGGTGGGTACCTGGCCCCGCCGTCCTCACACGATTCCTGGCTCTCGGGTGCGGTGGCCCGCTGCCGGAAGGCCGACCCGGCGTTCCCCCGTGTCACCGCCCACGGACTACGGCACACCGCTGCGTCGCTGGCCATCAGTGCGGGAGCCAACCCCAAGGTGGTGCAGCGGATGCTGGGGCACGCCAGTGCGGCGATGACACTGGACGTGTACGCCGATCTGTTCGAGTCCGATCTCGATGAGGTAGCCGTGACTGTGTCCAAAATGTGGCCACGGCAGGCCAATGAGCCCACCTGTTCGATCCTGAAAACACCCTGACCAGCGCATATTCCCCTCACAGCGAGGTGCCCCCAGTCGGACTCGAACCGACACTGGACGGATTTTAAGTCCGCTGCCTCTGCCAATTGGGCTATGGGGGCCCGGCGGCGAATCTAGCGCGCGGAAGCCGGATCCGGGACACCCCGATCCCATCCCGATTTTGGCTCGCTTCTGAACGTGCGCCGGCGCAGAGCTTCGCGTATGATGCGTGCGCCGCGCGCCTTAAACCTGCGCTGTCGTCGGGAACCAGGTGACACCGCTATGTCGCTCGACAGGAGCTTGTTAAAACTGTCCGCGTCGGCGTTAAAAAGCCGTAAACGCCCGCCACGCCAGCCCTTTCCATCGCGACTGTGGACGTCGGGCTCACTAGCCTTACGCCAATACACAGGGCCCCGTACGTCAACGCACAGGGTCGGTCCAACGCATTGGGTCGGCATGTTTCACACACATAGGAGCAATAGATGTCATTTCTGACGACAGTGCCTGAAGAGTTGCTCGCCGCGGCGTCGCAGCTGGGAGCCATCGGTAGGGCACTGACGGCGCAGAACGCGGGCGCTGCGGCACCGACCACCGCAATCGCTCCGGCAGCCGCCGACCAGGTATCGGCCTTGCAGTCTGGAATCTTCACGGCGTACGGCACTCTGTACCAGCAGATCGCCGCCGAGGCTCAGGCTATGCACGAGCAGTTTGTGAACACCCTCGGGCTGAGTTCCGGCACCTATGCATTCACCGAGGCCGCCAACGCGAACTCGGCCGCTTTGCCCGCGCAACTAGGGTCAGGAATAGGGCAAGGGCCAATCTGGAATTTCCTAAATGGTGGCCCGTTCAGCATAGGTATCGATGAGGGGGGGAACTTTGCCTCCGCCGAATCGGACTTATTCGGGATGTCAGGCGGCGGTCTTTTGACTGCTCTACCTACTGCTACCGGCGCCGCTGCTGGCGATGCGACCGGCGCCGCTGCCGGCGCCGCGGATGCCGTAAGCGCGACGGGGCCGGCCGTCGGCTCCGGCATGGGCGGGATGCCGCTCGGCGCGGGCATGGGCATGGGCATGGGCATGGGGCAGGCGACCATGGTCGGCAAGTTGTCGGTGCCGCCGAGTTGGGCCGGAACGGTCACTACGGTGTCGAGTACTACCCCGATGGGGCTACAGACTGCGGGCTGGACCGCCGCTGCGCCGCAAGCCGCGCCGGCGACGATTGCCGGCATGCCCGGAATGGCCTCGGCCGCCCGCAACAGCGCCGGCTTCGGTGCGCCGCGCTACGGCGTCAAGCCCATCGTCATGCCCAAACTGGCGACCGTCTAAGGAGCGGGTGCCAACGCGGGCGCACGTAGTCAACAAGAAACGAAATTCGGTTGAAAGGAACGGGACACAGAAATGGTGTTGGATTTCGCAGCTCTGCCCCCTGAGGTCAACTCCGCGCTCATGTACTCCGGTGCGGGCGCAGGACCGCTGATGGCCGCCGCGGGGGCCTGGAACAACCTGGCCGCGGAGTTGAGCACCACGGCGTCCTCGTACGAGTCAATACTCACGACGCTGACCACCGAGAAATGGACCGGTGCGGGGTCGACAGCAGCGGCAGCCGCGGCCCAGCCTTACGTGTCCTGGCTGAGCACCACGGCGGAGGCGGTCGAGCACGCGGCCTCCCAGGCCACGGCGTCGGCGGCCGCTTATGAGGCGGCGTATGCGGCGACGGTGCACCCCGCGGTGATCGCTGCCAATAGAGCTACGCTGGCGGCGCTCGTCGCGACCAACTTCCTGGGCATCAACACGGCGGCGATCGCGGCCACCGAGGCGCACTACGCCGAAATGTGGGTCCAAGACGCCACCACGATGTACACCTACGCGGCCTCCTCGGCGGCCGCCGGGGTTCTTCAGCCGCTGAAGCCGGCGACGCCGACCACCAACCCGGCTGCCCCGGCCGTCCAGGCCGCCGCGGTCAGCCAGGCCGCGTCGTCCACCCCCGTGCAGGGGTTGAGTTCTATTGTCTCTGGCCTGCAGAGCACGGCGTCAGGGCTCGCTTCTTCGGCACAAGCGGGGCCGCTCGGGGGGATCATTGACACGCTCAACACCTTTTTCAGCCAACCGTTCGTCGAAAATGTCATTTACAACGTAGGTGTCACTGTGGCTTGGAATACCGCTAATGTGGAAGGGGTCTATCCAGTCCTTGGACACTTCCTTGCCAGCTCTCCGGCAGGCGTCACCACCGACATTTTGTCGTCCGATGTCACCCCCCTCGGCGCCGGTTTGGGCGGTGGAACGCTGGTGTCAGCCCAGTCAGGCGTTGGCGGGGCAATGACGGCGGGTCTGGGCGAGGCGTCCTCGGTTGGCGGTCTGTCGGTGCCGGCCAGCTGGTCTTCGGCCGCCCCGGCGACGCTGGCTTCGTCCACCGCTCCGCTCGAGGGCAGCGGCTGGACCGCCGCCACCGACGAGGCCGCCGGCGGGCCGGTCAGCGGGATGATGCCCGGGATGGCAGCGGCCGGCAAGGGCGCGGGTGCGATGTCCGGGCCGCGGTACGGGTTCAAGCCCATCGTCATGCCCAAGCAAGTCGTCGTGTGATGCACAAGCAGGTTGGCATGCGATGCCTAAGCGGGTGGTCGCGTGATGCACGCAAAAAAGGGGACGCATGACGGGCGTTTGAGGCCACTGATCAATCGTCAAGCCGTAATAATTGCACGCATTTGTACACACTGATGGTTCCGAGAGAAGGAGACAAACCATGGCACGCTTTATGACCGACCCGCACGCTATGCGGGCGATGGCTGGCCGCTTTGAGATGCACGCTCAGACGGTGTCCGACGAGGCTCGCAAGATGTGGGCGTCCTCGCAGAACATCGCCGGGGCTGGCTGGAGCGGTACCGCTCAGGCGACCTCTTACGACACGATGGGCCAGATGAACCAGGCCTTCAACAACATCGTGAACA